>NZ_CP028561.1:319642-639285 GCF_002165255.2 Acinetobacter sp. WCHA45
TCGCCGTATTGAGAAATAAAATACTCAAAACAATTCCGCGTGCGTTCATTCACAATTAAATGCTTAGCGCTATTGAATTGTAATTTGCAGTCAATCTCAGTATCCATTTGGCTGGTGCTATTAAAAGAAGTATCGAGTTGATTGATATTCTTTGGACTCTTATGCAGCTGTGATGGATTACTGTTGTTGCTATATTCATCAGTTGAATCAAGTGATTGCTGAGACTGATTTGGATATAACCAATACAATACACTCAGCGTGACTGCTGAAATGATCAATAAGCTACATAATAATGCTATTTTTTTTCCATTTTTATTCATTAAGCATAATCCATTTGCTTTTAATTTCGGAAACGAATATAAATTTATCATGAATGTTGTTTTTTTGAGCGTTTAATTTTTAAAAATCCGATGAATAGTTTTGATAAAATACCGTTTTATACTTTGACTTTTCATTTATGAAAAAAAGTTCTTATCGCCATCTGAGTGGTGTTTTCTTATTAAATAAGCCGTTAGGTTTAAGTTCTAATTCGGCATTGCAAAAAGTACGTCGACTTTTTAATGCACAGAAAGCAGGACATACAGGTGCTTTAGATCCGCTTGCAACAGGTTTATTACCGATTTGCTTAGGGGAGGCAACCAAGTTTTCGCATTATTTATTGGATTCTACCAAACGTTATCAAACAACAGTAAAACTTGGACAAACAACTGCTACGGGTGATGTTGAAGGGGAAATTCTTCAACAAAGAGATGTGCCTGCATTAACTGAAGCTAATATTGAACAGGTTCTAGAACAGTTTCGTGGTGATATCAAGCAAGTGCCACCGATGTATTCGGCACTGAAACGAGAAGGTCGCCCTTTGTATGAGTTAGCGCGCCAAGGAATTGAAATTGAGCGTGAAGCGCGTCCAGTCACTATTTATGAACTCAAGCTTTTAAGTTTTACCGAAGACAGTTTGACCTTAGATGTGACGTGTTCTAAAGGAACTTACATCCGAGTGTTAGGTGAAGATATTGGTGAAGCTTTGGGCTGCGGTGGACATTTAACAAAATTACATCGTACTCAAACGGGTCATTTTGAAATTAATCCAAGTTATACCATCGAATATTTAGAAGGGCTTACTCAGGAACAGCGGGATGCATTATTGTTGCCTGTTTATGCACCTGTTGAGCATTTTCCACGGGTTCAATTACCCGAAGGGCGTGAAAAATATTTTGGTAATGGTCAAGAAAGTAATATTGAGCACGAAGCTGCTGCTGAAGTATTGGTATTCGATGGTGAGCGTTGTTTAGGCTTAGCTGAAATTACAGATAAAAAGCGTCTTGTGCCAAAACGTTTGTTGAATTTATAGAGTTAGTGTTGATGGAATGGGAGCTGATTCTGAGTTTGGTGTTCTTTGCATTCTGTGCGGGAACAATTGATGCGGCAGTTGGTGGTGGTGGGTTAATTCAGATTCCAGCATTAATGGGTGCATTACCACAAACGGCTCCTGCAACATTATTTGGAACAAATAAACTTGCCTCTATTTTTGGAACCGGTTCAGCAGCTTTTTCATTTGTACGTCGAGTAAAGTTGCAGTGGTCATTATTATGGGTGATCGCAATTTTTGCTTTTGTCAGTGCGTATGTAGGTGCAGCCTGCGTTTCATTGGTGCCTACTCATATATTAAGACCGATTGTCTTAGTCATGCTGATTGTGATTGCGATTTATACCTTTATGAAAAAGCAATTTGGGCAAGTACATGTTGATCAACACATCACACCAAAATTATTATTTTTTGCCGCATTGGGTAGTTTAGCGATCGGTTTCTATGATGGAATCTTTGGTCCAGGTACAGGTAGCTTCTTTATCTTCTTTTTTATTCGCTTTCTTCAAGTCGATTTTTTACATGCTTCTGCATTATCCAAGATTGGCAATTTTATGACTAATCTGGCGGCACTGAGTTTTTTTATTCCCGCAGGGCATATCTTCTTTCAGCTTGGTTTTATGATGGCGGCTGCCAATATTGCAGGTTCATTATTGGGTGTACGTTTGGCTTTGAAATACGGTAGTGGTTTTATTCGTATTTTATTTTTGATTTTGGTCAGTATTTTAATTTGTTGGTTGGCTTATCAAATCTTTGTTGCAGTTTAATCTATAAAAATAAACTTTCCATACAAAAACCTACGCAAACATCGCTGTTTAAAAAAGTATCATTTTTTAATATGAAAGCTCAGCCAAACAGATCAACTAGATAAGAATTGAAGTAAGTGTTGATTATGCTAGCCATCGCAGAGGTAAAGAATGAATATATTTGAGGCACTCAGAGAAAGCCACGAACAACAACGTAACTTAGCTGAACGATTAATTCAGACCAGCGGACATACTCAAGAAAGGGAAGATTTATTTAAACAGCTTAAGAATGAACTCTATGTGCATTCAGTTGCCGAAGACCGTTATTTATATATTCCTCTAATGTTTGATGATGTGGGTTTAGACATTACCCGCCATGCTTTATCTGAGCATCATGAAATGGATGAACTGGTTGAAAAATTAGAAGAAACTGATATGAGTAATCCGAGTTGGTTAGCGACAGCAAAACAATTAAGTGAAAAAGTCCATCATCATTTAAAGGAAGAGGAACATAAATTTTTCCAACAGGCTGGAAAAATTTTAGGGGATGATGAAAAGGAAAAACTAGGTAAAAAATATCTTACTGAATATCAGAAATATAAAAATGCAGATCGCTCATTTTCGTTATAACGAAAATGAGCAGTAAGGAGTGCTCTTACTGTGTTTGAAATTTTTCCCCACGTAAGGTCACTCCAACCGATGCAATCATAATACAGCCCAATGCCACCCATTGAATCAGGCTAATTTGTTCATGCAGTAACACGAGTCCTGCTAAAGCAGCAAGCGCAGGTGCAAGGCTTGAAAGCGTACCATAGCTGAGTTTACTTAAACGTTTTAGTGCCATGAGATCGAGTGCATAAGGAATAGCTGTTGCTAGAATTGCTATGACTAAAGCTTTACCCCAATATTGAGTGTCGAGTAGAGCAGGTGCATTACTCCACAGACCAAAGGGAAGTAAGGTCAGGGCAGATAAACCAATTGCGATGGTTAAGGCATGCATCCCAATATTCTGTTGCACAACTCGATGTCCGAAATAAATATAAAATGCCCAAAATAGTCCAGCACCTAAAGCACACGCCGCGCCAAGATAAGAAAAATGCTCGGTATTTGCATCATGCCAAGGCACCATCAGTGCAATTCCTAAGACAGCAAAAGCTACCCAGATGTAATCACTACGCTGCTTAATTGAAAGTAAAGCTAAACCAAGAGGACCGATGAATTCTAAACCGACCGCAATGCCTTGAGGGAGCTTCCCTAAAGAGCTATAAAACAAGATATTCATACAGCCCAAAGAAGCGCTATATAGCAGTAAATCTCGCCATTTTAGGTATTTCAGTTTAGCGATCACTTTCCATGAGCGGAACATGATCGCAACCAAAATCGTTGCAAAACAGAGTCGTAGAATCGTGACGGTCAGTGGATCAAGTGTTGCAATAAGTTGTTTGGCAAATGAAGCGCTGATTTGATAAGCCACCATGGAAAGAACCATGTACAGCACCGCGACCAACTGGATATTTTTCATGGAAGATCTACAAAAGCAAAGTAAAAAATACCTACAAGATAGGTGGTTTGATTATAAGATGAAGACAGTACATCGTGATGGAGCGCTTTCATTTTATTTATTCACTTTTTGCTGTCGAGCATGTTGAGTGGTAAATGTACAACCGATCGATGCGATGATAATCGTGCCAAGCGCAAGCCATTGATTCCACAATAAAGTCTCACCCAGAAAAATAAATCCTGATAATGCAGCTACGGCAGGTTCAAGACTCATGAGTGTTCCAAAACTTAAAGGAGTTAGGCTTCTTAAAGCGATCATTTCTAAAGTAAAGGGCAATGCACTTGCTAAGATTGCAAGTCCAATAAAATAGTAGATATTTGGCAATTCAATGACACGATCAAGCGCCCCTGAAAAGATGGCGAAAGGTAATAAACACAGCATACCAATACTCATGCCTAAACAAACCGTATGATTACCTGAAATACCTGATGGTTTTTGACCTGCGATAATGTATAGCGCCCAACATGCACCTGCAGCCACAGCGAAAAATACACCGACTAAATCTAGATGTTGTTGTGCTTGTTGTAGAGGAAATAGCAATACCAAACCTAGAATAGCGCAACCCACCCAAATAAAATCATAGCGCTGTCGTGCATGAAATAGTGCAACACTTAAAGGGCCGATAAACTCAAAGGCAACCGCTAAGCCCAAAGGCAAACGCTCTAGTGATAAATAAAACAGGGCGTTCATTCCAGCAAGTGCAAAACCATAGCTGAGAATCGCTTTCCAACGAACCACTTTGAAGTTGATGGTCCAAATTTTAAAAATTACCGCTAAAATGAGTGCACCAAAAAACAGACGCATGGCTGATACGGTAAGGACTGGAAAACTTTGGAACAGAATTTTGGCTAAAGAACCGCTTCCTTGTACACACAACATGGCAATCATTAATAACAATAAGGCATGAAGTGGGGTTTTTAACATTAGAGAAGCAACTTATTATTTGAACAATTGGTATATTATTCACATAATAATTCAAATGCGAATAAAAAAGCCACAGCTATTGCTGTGGCTTTTTATAGATTATTCTAAATTTAGCTTAGAACAATACACGTACACGAATTGTGCCTTCAACTTGGCTTAAGGTATCAAGTGCTTCTTGAGAAGCAGATGCATCAACATCCATTACCAAGTAACCGATATCACCTTTAGTCATTAAAGATTGACCAGAGATATTGATTCCTTGTTCAGCGAACAATGTATTGATCTTAGACAATACACCAGGAACGTTTTTGTGGATGTGAAGTAAACGATGTTGACCATCAGAAAGTGGTAATGCGATTTCTGGGAAGTTCACCGCAGAAAGTGTCATACCTTTATCTGAATACGCAACGAATTTTTCAGCAACTTCTAAACCGATGTTTGCTTGCGCTTCCATCGTAGAACCACCCACGTGCGGTGTTAAAATCACGTTGTCTAAGCCGCGAAGTGGAGATTGGAATTCTTCACCATTTGCTTTTGGCTCTTTCGGGAATACGTCTACTGCAGCGCCAGCGATGTGACCAGATTTAATCGCATCTGCCAAATCTTCAATGATGACACATGTACCACGTGCCGCATTAATGAAGATTGAACCAGGCTTCATTTTCGCAAACTGTTCTTTCTTGAAGAAGTTACGCGTAGAAGGAACATCAGGAACGTGTAAAGAAACCACATCAGCAGTTTCTAAAAGCTCATCTAAAGAACCGACTTGGCGTGCATTACCTAACGGTAATTTAGTTACCGCATCATAATAGCAAACTTTCATACCTAAGCTTTCAGCTAAAACTGAAAGTTGAGAGCCGATAGAACCGTAACCTACGATACCTAATGTTTTACCACGAGTTTCGTATGAACCAACAGCCGATTTGTTCCAACCACCTGCATGCGTATCTTTTGATTTTTCAGGTACACGACGAAGTAATAAAATTGCTTCAGCAAGAACCAATTCTGCTACAGAACGCGTATTCGAATACGGTGCGTTGAAAACAGGAATACCACGAGACATTGCTGCTTTTAAATCAACTTGGTTAGTACCAATACAGAAACAACCAACCGCAATCAATTTATTCGCTGCTTCAAAGATTTCTTCAGTCAATTGAGTACGCGAACGAATACCAATAAAGTGCGCATCTTTGATCGCTTCTTTCAAAGCTTCGCCTTCAAGCGCAGTTTTGTGGTAATCGATGTTGGTATAACCCGCAGCGTTTAATGTATCGATGGCATTTTGATGCACACCTTCAAGCAAAAGGAAACGGATTTTGTCTTTAGGTAGTGATAGATGTTGGCTCATTACGGCTCCGCTACAAAGGCCAAAATTTAGTTGCGGTATCATAGCATAGAGCTTTGTGTTATAGATATTTCGTTTAAAATTAGCTCAGCATAATTGTTGAGATTTTTTCAGTTTCGAATGAATTTTAGTTCATATACACATTTTGTTATGACGAGATGTTTATCCTGTGCTTTATCCCTCGCTTGCTTACATGTAAAATAAAGGAATACGAAGCTCGAACTCGTTGTGTAGACAGTTTGATAGTTCGCTAGCGTTTCTATATTTTGGATGTTTTTGAATCCTTTGTTTTCAAGCCCTTGAAATACATTCAGGATCATCCAGAAGTCCTATATCTCTTTCTTACTAGGCCTGAAAACGATGAATGCTCCAGTCGCTTTAACACCCGAGTTATTGACCCTCTTAACGGCAATCGTGGGTGAAAACCGTATTAAAACTGATGCCGATAGCTTGGAAAATTGGGGACGAGATCATACTAAGCACTTTGATCCGAACCCATCAGTCATCGTTTTTCCATCAAGCACTGAACAAGTTCAAGAGATTGTAAAACTGGCGAACCGTTTTAAAGTGGCAATCACGCCATCAGGTGGTCGTACAGGTTTATCTGCTGGTGCGGTAGCGAACAATGGCGAGATCGTGATTAGCTTTGACAAGATGAATCAAATCTTGGAATTCTTGCCAGCGGATCGTATGGTTCGTGTCCAAGCAGGCGTGGTGACTGAGCAATTGCAAAATTATGCCGAACAACAAGGCATGTATTACCCAGTTGATTTTGCATCGACAGGTTCTAGTCAAATTGGTGGAAATATCGGAACCAATGCAGGCGGTATTAAAGTCATCAAATACGGCATGACACGTAACTGGGTGCTTGGTTTAACGGTTGTTACGGGTAAAGGTGACATTTTACGTTTAAACAAAGGCATGATTAAAAATGCGACGGGTTATGCGTTGCAGCATTTGTTTATCGGTGGAGAAGGCACATTAGGTTTGGTGACAGAGGCTGAGATTAAACTTGAGCGTCAACCACAAAACCTACAAGTCATGGTATTGGGTACGCCTGACTTTGAAGCGGTGATGCCTGTATTACATGCTTTCCAAAAAGAAATCGACTTAACCGCATTCGAGTTCTTTGGTGAAGTGGCAATGCAAAAAGTGTTGGATCGTGGTCATGTACAACGTCCATTTGAAACAACTTGCCCATTCTATGTATTACTTGAATTTGAAGCGCCGTATGAGCCGATTATGGACAAAGCAATGCAGATTTTTGAGCATTGTATGGAACAGGGTTGGGTGATTGATGGCGTAATGAGTCAAAGCTTAGAACAAGCTCAAAGCTTATGGCGTTTACGTGAAGATATTTCAGAGTCAATTGCGCCGTATATTCCTTATAAGAATGATATTTCAGTGTTAATTTCGCATGTCCCTGCGTTTATCTCAGAAATTGATGCAATCGTTTCACAAAACTATCCAGATTTTGAAATCTGCTGGTTCGGTCATATTGGTGACGGTAACTTGCACTTAAATATTTTAAAACCTGAAAACCTAACTAAAGACGAATTCTTTGCGAAGTGTCAGGTGGTGAATAAATATGTGTTTGAGACTGTGAAAAAATATGATGGTTCGATCTCTGCCGAACATGGTGTGGGGATGACTAAAAAGCCATATTTAGAATATTCTCGTTCGCCTGAAGAAATTGAATATATGAAAGCATTGAAATTGGCATTTGATCCGAATGGGATTATGAACCCAGGAAAATTATTTGATCTTTAATGCTTGATTAAATAAAAGAATTTCTGTTAAAAGCGTATCGAAAGATGCACTTTTTTTATAAAACCAATATGAAAATTCAAGCTTATATTTATCTAGAGAGTGATCAAGTATATGGAGATTATATTGATCATTCTTATAATGAACATAATGTAAAGTGTATGCGTATTCTGTTGAGAGTAAAAATTGGAAATCTATTTTACTCTTGTTCATTTATATTCAAAGACTTCTCTTCATGGATATTAGGAGAGCTTATTCATTGTGAGATAAATTTTCTTTGTTATGACGGAGAATTAAATTTCTTTAGGAATTACGAGCTCCATAACTTAAAAAATGAACGGATAGGATTTATCTATTTTACTGATGTGTTATAGGTTAACTTAGCTAGTAAATTAAAAATACTATTTTTTATTGGACAAACTAAGGGTAGAGAATCAAATTGACAGGTTACAAATAATAAAATTCTCGTTTAATCGAATCTTAGAGAGAAATATGAACATTCACCAAGAAATCGAAAAACTATTCGAACAACGCCAAGATATTCCACTATTTTATATTGAAAGTGGGAGTCGTTTATGGGGTATGGCAAGCCCTGACAGTGACTATGATGTGCGCGGTTTTCATCTACCAAGCAAAGACCAATATTTTGATTATAAAAAGTACCGTGATCTGATCGAAATCATGGATGGTGATTTTGACTTTGTCTCTTATGACCTCGATAAAATGTTTGGCTTATTGGCAAAAAGTAACCCAACGGTATTGGAATGGGCCAGAGCACATATTGTTTATTTTAATGCTTTTCCAGAATGGCAAAGCTTTCGCGATGGACTGATTGAGCGAATCGATTATAGTGCGCTATATCATCATTATTTATCACTGGCAAAAGGTGGCATGAAAGTAATGCAAACTGCGGATAATTTTACTTATAAGAAAGTATTTTATTCAATTCGTGGTTTGATGTCGGCAGAGTTAGCAACCCAAGAAGTCATGCCTGAATTATTGATTACCGATTTATTTGTGCAAGTCTCTGAGCATGATCCATTACGTCATTGGGCAGAGGATTATTTAGAAATTAAAAAACAGCAGAAAGAAAAAGCCCAACTTCCTGAAGTGGAACAAGCCGCGATTCTGAATTTATTGGAAATCAAAATTGAGCAATTAGCCGCTAAAGAAATGCAAAAAGCTGATCGTCGAGAGGGCTTAGCGTGTTATTTAACTGAATATAGTCGCCATTTAAAACAATATTATTATTAATAAAATGATTCGCTTATTTATTATCTAAGTTCGACTTAAATATTCAGTGAACGCATTTCTGAAGATTATATTTAATGTCGAACTTAGGTTAATGGTTTTATCTATTAAATCCCACTGTTTAGAATACGGATTTTCACATCAGCAACATGCGCTTTGGTTGCTTCAAAATGCTGCTGCATATGCGCAGTTTGCATATGTGCTTCGAGATGAGCAGTACTTTGCCATTTTTCTAACATCACAATGCTATTTTCATCTTGCGTCTGCATAGCAATCGCTGGCAGGTGATCAATCAATGGGACATAGCCATGACAACCATCCTCTGCCAGTACAGTTGGAATGATTTTTTGGAAAGCATCTAAAACTGCTTGGCGATGTTCTGCACCTGCATGTGTCTGAATTTCTGAAATAATCGTCAACATAGGGTTTCTCTCTTAATGGGCAGTCGCAAAAAGCTGATCTAAATGTGCTTTATAAGCTTCGATGTAGCTTGGGACATCAGGCATTTTGATTACATCATTGACGATAAATGTAGGTAATGATTCCATACCCAAGAATTGATTGGCTTTATGGAAAGGTAAATAAACACCATCAACGCCCACGCCGTGAAAGAATTGGTCAAGATCAGTGAACGCTTCCATTGGTGCATTCCATGTCAACGACAACATGTATTTTTTACCTTGAATCAAGCCACCTGAACCATACTTTTTAGAAGCATCAGAACGGCTACGTCCATCGCTTGCATAGAGAGAACCATGACCAATCGTAAAAACATCATCAATATATTTTTTCATGGTCCATGGTGCACCCATCCACCAGCCTGGCATCTGATAGATCACTACATCTGCCCATAAATATTTTTCAATTTCGGCTTGGATGTCATAGTCACTGTCGGTACGTGTTACTTGTATCGTATGACCTAAGGTTTTTAAATGTGATTCGGAAAAATCAGTTAAGGTGTCATTCAATTCACCATTCGAGTGAGCGAATTGTTTAGCACCATTAATAATTAAAATATTGCTCATAAAATTAAACTCAAAAATAGATTTCTAGAACTTAGACACATTTTAGAGAATCTATTCATGAGTAAAAATGTATAAATAAGCAAAATACTATTGACTAAAAATCAATAATTATGGGTTCTGTTTTCGTGTTTTATAGGCTTTACGGATCAACCAAATTGCAATAATCACGATATAAAACGCCCAAAATTGGATCAACCATATGAGCGTTCCTTTAAAATATGATAGTCCGATTTTGAATGCTTCGGCTATTCGGGTGAGTAATGGATCGCTGTCTAGTGATGCAATACGATGAATATTGAGGTCATGACTCTTACGCACTTTTGGCTGTTGGAAAAATTCTAAACGAATGGTGCTATACGCTAGGCGATCTTTCACTTCTAAATCAGTGAGCTGTTGTAATTGATTATTTACTGTATTGGATGCGCTATTACTTTGGTTTGCTGTATTGAGTTTCTCTTCTAACAGTTTTAATTCATAACGTTTTGCTTCATAGCTTTGTGTATTAAAATTCAGCATTAAAGGCAGTAAATGATTTAGAAATGTTGTCACCTGATCATTTGGAATACGTACCATCAGTTGTACCGTCGGCGTGATTTTTTCATAAATATCCACGGTTCCATCGATACGATCATGTTGAGAACGGTCACTCACTTGATAGTCAATTTGCTTATTCTCAATATAGCCATTGTATTGCAATAACTGTTGCTCAAGCGTAGATGTGGTTTTTAATACATCGTTCACTTCAAATTTCAATTCAGCACTTTTAATTAATTGCCGATTTTGTTCGAGAGCACTTTGTTGTGTGCTTACTAACTGTTCGGGGTTTTTTGCTGCATTTGCTCGAATTGTTTCACTATTGGGCGCCGCACTTTCTGTCGCTACAGATGCATCGCTTGCAGCACTTTCTTCTTTTTTCGAACAGCCGACAATCGTACTACTGAGGACTAAAATAATTGCTAATTTTTTTGCTAAATCTGACATTGGTGATGCCTAATCCGTGGTGATGTTTATGTTATAAAATTTGTTTTTTTATTGACTTGTGATGATGTTCAAATGATTGATCAATACAACAAATCTCTCATAAGTCACATACATTTTGTTGCTTTGAAATCCAGTTTTGCATAGTAGCATAAATGCATGTGGTAAATAGGAAAGGTACAAAATGTATAAAATTTGGATGGTTTTAGGGTGTAGCTTATTTTTAGCCGCATGTAATCAGCCGATTACACAGTCACAGCAACAAGCAGCGGTACAAAAAAGTACAGCAATACATGCGGTTTTACTCGATCAACCAAATTTATTTCATGATGAAACTAATCTCAAAATTGATCAGCAGTTTAATCGTGCTGAAAACCCAACAGATGCGGAAATCACTGTTGAACAAGCCCAATTAGATGATTCTGTTGCAGCTATTCGTACCGAATATGAGTTAAAGCGTGATCAACAAGTCTGGAAGATTGTAAATAAAAAACAAAGCTATCAGTGTGCGAGAGGGGACAATACCAATAAATTCCAGTTTGAATTGTGCTCTTAAACCTGAGCTGTAATTTGGTGCTGGATAAAATATAGACAAAAATGTGGATAACTTTTTGGTTATTCACATATCCACACAATTCATTTTATTGCTTAAATTGCAGGCATTTTTAAAAGGTGCTAAAGTTGCGCTTGTAAATTTTTACGATAGGTAAAATATTTACGAATCTCACGCAATTTATACACCTTGTGAATATGGTGTTTCCACATTTATTACATGCGCTCTCACTGCATGAAAATCAAAATTTAATTTAAATCAGAACCATAAAATGACGTGGTGCGGAATCTATTTTCTTTTTTTCAAGGAAATGGATGCACGCGAATTGGTTATTTTTGTGAATAGAACATGATGACGAACAATCAAAGCATGACGTTAAACCGTATAACGCTCATGTTTCCATTAGCTTTAGTGCTATTCGAATTTTCAGTCTATATTGGTAATGACTTAATTCAGCCAGCAATGTTGGCAATTACAGAACAATTCGGTGTTAGTGCAACATGGGCACCATCTTCCATGTCTTTTTATTTATTGGGTGGAGCAAGCGTTGCTTGGTTGCTTGGACCTCTGTCAGACCGTCTTGGACGTAAGAAAGTATTATTGGCAGGCGTGGCATTCTTTACCATCTGTTGTTTGCTCATCTTATTGACGCAGAATATCCAACAATTCCTGACCTTACGTTTCTTACAGGGAATTGGCCTTACGGTCATTTCGGCAGTGGGTTATGCTGCAATTCAGGAAACATTTGAGGAACGTGATGCCATTAAAGTGATGGCATTAATGGCCAATATCTCATTGCTTGCGCCATTACTTGGGCCTGTTCTTGGTGCATTTCTGATTGATTATGTCTCTTGGCATTGGGGTTTTGTTGCGATTGCAATCCTTTCATTCCTGAGTTGGTTTGGTCTAAATAAATTTATGCCAGCAACCCCAGAGCGTCGAGCGAGACAACCTTTTATTTATATTTTTGATGATTTTAAAAAAGTATTCACCAATCGCCGTTTCTTAGGGTTAAGCATTGCTTTACCTTTGGTTGGGATGCCATTAATGCTGTGGATTGCGCTGTCACCCATCATCTTGGTCGATGAGTTAAAGCTCAGTAGTGTGCAATATGGTTTAGCGCAATTTCCTGTATTTTTCGGGCTTATTGCGGGAAATATTATTCTGATTAAGATTATTGATTGTTTTCCTCTAGGTAAAACGATTTTGATGGGTCTACCCATTATGTTGCTCGGAACCTTATTTCTGGTATTAGGTGTGATTTGGCAAACTTATCTAGTGCCGTGTTTATTGATCGGTATGACCTTAATAAGCTTAGGAGAGGGGATTAGTTTTTCAGTTTTATATCGTTTTGCATTAATGTCTTCAGAAGTATCCAAAGGGACAGTCGCTGCGGCTGTTTCAATGCTATTGATGATGAGTTTCTTTGTGATTATAGAATTGGTGCGTGTACTTTATACGCATTTCCATATTTGGGCTTTTGCATTAGCGAGTGTCAGTTTGATCGGTTTTTGGTTTATGCAACCAAGAGCTGTGCTCAAACAAGTGATGCAAGAACGTAAAGCCGAGGGGATCAATTAGTGAATAATATGCTGAACCAATAGTGTAGTCATTTGTAGCTGCATAAAATATCCACGAAACTGTGGATATCTTTTTAGATACCCACAGTGCCTAAAATACTTTTTACTTAATCACACCACAGGCAACCCGATCTCCGCCACCGCCCAAAGGCTTAGGTGAATCTGAATAGTTATCGCCACCTGCGTGAATCATGATTGCCCGACCCTGAATATCGGTAAGTTTCAGGCGTGGGGCAAGCACAGGCGTTGTTGCAAAACCCTTGTCATTCACGGTTAGGGCTGGTAGATCACCTAAATGTCCATCCAGTGGCGTACCGTGATGGGCAACTTTCTCTGGGTTGAAGTGACTACCAGCAGCAAGGGCGGCTCCCATTTTGCCATCCTTTAATGCTGCTTCACATGAGCCGTTTTCATGGATATGAAAACCATGTTCACCTGGGGAAAGTTTTCCAAGCGCGGGGGTAATTAATAAACCTTTTGCTGTTTGTTTAAATGTTACTGTTCCAATGGATGCACCTACACCTTTGGCATCGACTTGGTAAACTTGTATGAGTTGTTTTTGGTCTGCTGATGTAGGCTGTGTCTGGATTTTATCTGCGTTGTTATCCAGATTAACCGATGAACAGGCGGCGATACTTAGTCCGAGGCAACTCAGTAGGGAAAACTTTTGAATCATTGAAATCATTGCAAATTATCCTTATCTATCAGCTTTATTTGTTTGATTCAAATAAAGTATGGGATAACTCGCAAGTTGTCAGTAAGATTAAATGGTAAATCGTGTAAGTAGATTACGACTTTGTTTCAGGTGGCGCTTCAATGGCAGCGATTGGCTCCTGAACATTCTCATGCAGCCATTCACGCCAGATTGCCAATAAAATAGCTAAGATGACTGGACCAATAAATAAGCCTACTAAACCAAAACTTGCGATTCCTCCTAGCACACCAAACATAATTAAAATGAATGGAATTTGAGTTGCGCCTGAGATAACTAAAGGTCGAATCACATTATCTGAACTACTTACAATCAAGAGACCCCATGTAATCACACCAATTGCTTCGACAGTTTGGCCTTGAGCAAATAGCCATAAACCAACCCCTAAATAGGAGATGGGAGTTCCAAATGGAATTAAGGCCAAAATAAAGGTGACCATGGTGAGTAGCATTGGGTTAGGCACACCTGCTACAAAGTAACTGAGACCTGCTAAAATGGCTTGTGCCACAGCAGTTAATCCCACGCCATACACTACAGCGCGTGTTGTTTCTGAAATGGTGTCTAGATAATGATGTACGCGAGGACCAATGATCTTTTCTAAGGCGCGACTCACCTGAGATAAAATCATTTGCCCATCACGATAGAAAAAGAACAACGTCATGATGGCAAATGTCAGTTTAACTAAATTCCGACTAATCTCGCTCAGTACAAAACGGCCATAGCTCAAATGACCTTGTATCCATTCGGCAACATTCTTGGCAATACTATTCGGATCGGCACTTAATTCATTGACTGTACGACTGATATCCTTACCAACAATCGGAAGTGTTTTTATAAACTCGGGGACCTGAATATGACCTGAAAATAATTGTTTTTGTAAATTAAAATATAAATTTCGGCCTTCGAGTTGCAGCATGAAAATGGCACAAACAAAGGGAACCCCAATCACTAAAATGACCAACGTAATCATGATCGTTGCATTTAGCGTTGGTCGATTTTCACCAAAAAAGCGACGTTGTACCCATAAATAAACAGGCCATGTCATATAAGCAATAATCGCTGCCCAAAGAACAGGGACGATAAAGTATTTGAGAATGCTGAATCCCAAATACATTAAGACAAAGAACAGTCCAAACAATAAAACACGTTGTAATGTGGGAGCGTATTGTTGCACAAGCTTCCGTCTCTAGGGCTAAAAGTTGAATAAAATCATATTAACTGAAAAATGCGTCCAGTAAAATTTTCATTCAGTAATTTCACGTTGAAATCTCTAAATTGAATCAGGGGCTAAACCGCTGGCATGTTTCAGCCAGCCGATTATTTTCAATGGAGTGGCTCGTGATCGGCAATATGTATATCTCAGCATTTACGAAAGTTTTAAGACTGCAATACAGCAACTTACCATAGCAACATTTGCTATCGACTTTAATACAAGAGTTGGCAAAGAGTTACAAAGCGTATTGTTATATTGAATTCATCACACATCCATAAAGTGAATTTAAGGAGCAGTTCGATGACACATTCAAATAATCAGGACAATACCTCTCCAAAAACAGGTCAGGACCATCATTCACAACCGAATAACAGCAATGGTACACAAGCCGAAAGCGCAGTGGCTACCCTCTTGAACGGTGATAAACTCAGTTATCAGCAAGTGGAAGGCCTGACGGACAGTGATCAATTACAGCAGGCTATAGAAAGGGAAGATATTCCTAAAAATCCTGAAAATGCACTACAGGAGCAAGGTGTGGAACGTGAACAGGCAATCCAGTTAAATGATGGCAGTCACGGTAACGAGACCATTCGTAAAGCTATGGAAAACCTCGATAGTGATGAAATGAGGCATAACCTGAAAGATGAGGGTGATGACACAGACCAAACTAGCCCAAATCCCGCACCTTTCATTGAACCTAAATAAAGATAAGTTTTATTAATGCAGTTACATCAATGGCCTCATGCCTTGTTCCATCCTGCTAATGGAGCAAGGCGGCTTAAAACCATTCACTTGGATCATCGACTAACTGATTCAGAACGGGTTGCCATTGGCTTTGAATACTCACAAAATTTTTCTGTGGTTTATCAAAAATACTTAAACCTTGCATAGCCAACGTGCCATAAGCACTACGTTCTGAAATCCATGCGACAGGCTCTTGTTCAATCTTATTAAAGAAGTCTTGAATGTCTTTTGAACTAGAGCTATTCGCTTTCACGCGATTGGCAATCAACAGAATTTGTACTTTTCCTTTACGTATACGTTTGATGTCTTGTAAATGTTTTAGGAATCGACGCGTACTATCAATATCAAAGAATGAGGGCTGTAAAGGGGTCACAATCGCATGGGCTTCGCTGACCAATTGTTCTGCATGCTCACCTGACAGTGCGCCTGGAGCATCAATGATTAAATAATCGAGATGTTTAGGTGCATCACCAATTGATTTCTCATGCCTCCAGTCGAGGCTTTGAATGGCAGCAACATTTTCAGGGCGTTGTTTTAACCATTGTAATGATGATTTTTGGTTATCAGCATCAGCCAACGCAACCTTATAGCCCTTTTGTGACATTGCTGCGGCAAGCGTAATGGCTGTCATGGTTTTACCACAGCCACCTTTTTGATTTGCAATTAATATGGTTTTCATGAAATTAGATTTTTTAACAAGCATTTTGTATTCAACTATACCTTAGCATCTTTTTCAGTAGAGTGTGTGACACATGACAAAAGTTTAATGTTGCAGTTAAATAGCAGATTCAGAAAAAGGAAAGTTTTATGTCAGTTTGGCTTGCAATGTTAATTGGTGGTTGTATTGGTGTTGTGATTACCACGCTGATTTTGTCCAATACGCGGAATGGTCGTATTCAGGCGGAATATGAAAAATATATTGCTGAATTAGAATTAGAACATAAGCAAGCTTTGCTAGATGCACAGAAACGTAGTGTAAATACCAGTCGTGCGGTGTTAAAAGGAAAAATGGCAGAACAGTTTGCGCCGATTTTACCTGAATTTCAGTATTTACCCAGTGATGCAAAATTTCTCGGTGATCCTGTCGATTACGTGGTTTTTGATGGCTATACCGATTTTCGTGATGGTGATGGGACTGCGGATGATATTGAAGTGATTCTACTTGATATTAAAAGTGGCGGTGCGCGCTTGAGCAAAGGACAGCAGGCAATTGCTCAAGCAGTACGTGAAGGACGTATTCGTTTTGAAACGCTAAGAATTGATTTTGAAAATTAATGACTGCTTTGAATTTATACCTTTTGCACGCGAGCCAATAGCATTTTTTGTGCAATCGCAGGAATACCATCTGCATCAAAATATTCTTTTTCAAGAAATTTAAATTTAGCTTGTGCAAGGTGTCGTTCAATATCGCGATTGAGATGGCATCCATCTCCAATCCTTTTTTGTAGCGGAGTGAGTAGGGTCTGTAAGGATTGTAATTTGATCGAGTCAGGATGTTTCACATGCTCAATTAAATGAAAGGTGCCTGTAGGTTTCAATACTCGATAAATTTCTGCTAAGGCGACATCAAGTTTTGGAATACTACAGAGAGTCCATGTGGAAACAATATGATCTAAACTTGCATCGGCGAATGGAAGTTTTTCTGCGCTGGATTGTACATGCTTAATATAAAAAGGCGCATGCTGAACTCGTTCAACGGCAAGATGATAAATGTCTGGATTGGGTTCCAAAGCATAAAGTGAGTCAACATTGCCATAGAAAGGAATATTTAAACCTGTACCAAAACCTATTTCGAGGACTTCACCTTCGATAGGAACCAATAATTCACGACGCTTATCCATCAAACTTGCAGTCTGCATGACTTGATTGAGTAAATATGGGAAAACTCGACGTTGATAGAATTGATAAATCATAGAGATCCATTCGTTGATTCAGATTAGAGAAATCAGTAACAAAGCCACAAAAATATGACTAAAGTAAGTTTGATTGTTACTAAAAAAAGTAATTTTTTTCATCGTCTAAGCATACTATGAAGATATACGCTTTTCTAAGAATTTAGTTAGATTTTGAGGGTGATAAGCCATGAAAAAACGTCTATGGATGAGTTTAGGCATGGTGGTTATGCTTGGGCAGACACATGCATCGACCAGCGGAATAGAATATAACATTGCCAATGGTTTATCGCCGATCGCAAAGGATCAGTCTATTTCGGTGTTACAGCCTTTTTATGGCAACTTCCGTATTCTTGGTTCTAAAATGTACCAAGATGACGAACAAGCAAAATTTTCTCCGATTGATTATGCCGTGAGTTGGGGTTTGTTTGCCAAGCCCGAGATCGCACGTAAAATCTCAGTAAATCAATATGACCGCTATTTGAATTGGAAAATAGATAAGCTGCCTGTTCCTGCAAATCAAGCCATGCAAATGGTTTCCAATATGCATATTATTCCCGCAAATCCTGCAATTGCCCAGCAAATCAAACAAGTGAAGCGTGGGGATTTGGTGCAGTTGAAAGGTGAGTTGGTTGAGATTCGGGATAAAGATTTGGTTTGGCGATCTTCTTTAACACCTACGGATACGGGTGATGGTGCTTGTGAGTTATTCCGTGTTAATTCAATTCAGTGGATAGAAAAACAAAAAATCTAATCTTGTTGAACAAGAGAGGGTCGTATGACCCTCAATTTTTTATATCACTCACTCGCCTTTTTAGTTTCTGTTGGTTGAGAACTTTTCCAATGGTGTAGTTGGCTTTGCGCATGTAGATATTCATTTAAATGATCAACTTGTTTGGCCGTATCAGTATTTTCTGTGGTACTCGCTAAGGTACTTTGCTCGAGTACTTTGGCTTGATTATCCCAGTATTCATATAAAAGTCCTTGAATATAACGACCTTGTTCTGTTTTAAGTTCTAACTCTTTCAGCATATTCAATGCCGATTGAACATTATCTTTTTGGCGTTGCTGTTCAAACGCTGGAGTGAGCGTATTGGCTTCTTTCATCTTCGCCAGCTCTATTTCCATACTGTCGCTCATTTCGGTAAAACGACGGTCATAGTCATCTAAAATTGCAATATCATGTGCATCGTCAGCCGTTGTAGGGAACTGCTTAATCGGGATTTGCTTAAGCTGACCAATGGCATCATTAGAGTTTTGAGTTTGCTGTTCTTGCTGAGAGGGTGCTTTAGGGTCTTTGTTACAAGCACTCAGTAATAGTGTAGAGCCGATCAAGCAACTGAGTGCAATCGTGGTTTTAAATTTAAAGGTCATAGAAACACCTGATTTATTGTTACTTTGCTATTTTTTGGAAATGGTAGGCAAAGGTTGTATAAGGAAAATCAATCTGATCTTGAGCAGTTTGGCCTGTAAAATCAAATACAATTTGTTCAAATCTTGCTTTCAATTGCTGTTGTTGATGTTCTGGCATTGCTGCAATAAAACTCGTGGAAAGTAAGCGTTTGCTGACCACTTGTTCTACTGTGCCTGTATGTTTGAGTTGAAAGGTCTGAAGACCGTTGAATTGAAAGAGCTGTTGTTGCTCAAAAACCTGTTTCCATTTCTCACTATGATAACGTGGTGTATCTGCTTCAAATGGTGCGATTTCATCAGCCAACGCTTTGACCCAGTCAACAGTAATATCACGTTGATTCCAAAGCAGTCCAAGATGCCCCGTAGGAATTAATACCCGATACATTTCCTTGAGCGTTTCGATATTTGAGAACCAGTGAAAAGATTGGGCACAAATAATGGCGTTAATGGATTCATCCTTCACCAGAAGTTGATCGCTTGAAGTTTGTAGACATTCGACTGTGCTATAGCTTTGCTCCAGTTGTTCTCGCATCGCTGTCACAGGTTCAACTGCAATCACTTTTGCCTGTGTCTGAAGCAGGAAAGGTAAGAATTTGCCAGTCCCTGAACCGAGGTCAATAACAGTGGAATTTTCACCGACTTTGAGCTGATCTTGCAGCCAAAAGACGATTTCTGGTGGGTAACTGGGACGAACTTGTTGATACAGTTCAGCCCCTAAACTAAAGCCTTTTTGAGCCGAAGGATGTAAGGATTGTGTCATTTTTTGCGCTTTTTAATCTGTCTTATCTCTATAAAATAAGATACTCCGCAAATAGGGTTTGGCAAAGACATCATTTGATGGCTTTTTGCGACAAGCCTAGGATTAATTTTTCAGTGTGAGCATGGATAAGCAAATAATATTTGAAGATGAACATATTCGCGTTATTTTTTTAAAAGGTTCAAGTGACACTTTAGTGGTTTCGTTTGGCGATTTGATTAGTCGTGCCAAAGGAATGTCAATTAATGCTGAAAAATCACTCATAAAATATCAATACAATGTCATCGGTATTATGCCGAAGCAAAAATCTTGGTTTCCTCAAAGCAGCATGCTTGAAATGCAGCGACAGATTCAACCGACCTTACAACAGTTTGAGCAGATTGTGGGTTATGGTGGATCAATGGGGGGCTATGCTGCGATTAAATATTCTAATTTATTGAATATGCATAAAATCGTTGCTTTTGTACCACAATATTCGATAGACCCTGATGTGGTTCATGATCGCCGTTATGCAGAATTTTTTGACGCATCTATTCATCAAAATATGCAAATTCAGGCAGATGAAGTGGATTCATCTCGTGAATACATCATTGTCTATGATCCATATTATGCAGAAGATAAAGAACATTTCTTAAAAATACAGCCCTTATTACCAAAGATGCAGGTGATTCATTTGCCTTTTACAGGACATGAAGCACTCTCGGTTTTGGCAAGTTCGCAATTACTCAATGATTTTGTTGAGCAACCTTTTGAGATTACTTATTTTTATAAGCGCGTTCGAGAGGTTAAAAAGCAAAGTAAGTTCTACTATCGCCATGTACTAGATGCATTATTGAGCAGGCATCATCAAGTTTTATTACGAATCTTGCAAAATAACGATTTTGAATTAGATGAACGTTATTTTGATGCTGTTCTTAAGCAAAAATTGGTTCAACAATTATTTAATCTACAACAGGGTACTGAGCAAAATTTACGGAAGTTAGGTATTCATCCGCATTTTATCCAACAGATGGACAGCTCAGTGCCAACCATTCTCACGATTCAAAATACATGGTTAGTTTTTAATTTAGTTAGCTTAAAGCTAGAGGCTTATAACGCTGAAGCAATTCAGGCGAATCAACAATATTTGCTGCCATTGAAAGCTAGTGCGAATGCCGTTGTTGAACTTGAGTTAAATGCAGAATCTTATGTTTTGACGATGAATGATCGTGGGATTCATAAGTTAGTTAAAGTGGGTGAAGCTTTGGCTTTGGATCAGTCTTTATTGATTTTTAAACGCTATCCTGAATTTTATCAACTCAGTTATAAAAACTTGACCTTGAGTTGTGATGATCATGGGCAGGGACATTTTATTGAAAATCATGCAGATGAGCAGACCAAACTACAATTGATAGACTAAATCACATAATCAAAAGCCCTTTGCTTAAGCAAAGGGCTTTTAACGATGGGTTCGAAAATTAGTTTGTACCCACTTTTGCATTGGTATTTACGTTCGCATTTACACCTAATACTTTCACACCAACATTGGCACCTGCCTGAGCCTGTTTCCTGTCTGCATTCAAGCCCGTTTGTGCCTGAATGGATGAGTTTCCAACGTTAACCCCTGCTTGGGTATTCAGGCCAATCGACTTTTGCTCAGCCTGATGTTGCTGATGACGTTTTTTTGCTTCTACTCTTTTTTCAGCAGCAAACTCCTTGCCATCAGCAGCTTTCTCTACCGCATAATCCTTAGTGTTTTTAACCACTTTCGCGGTTTTGTCTACCACCTGTGAACCCACATTTACACCTGTGTGTACAGCAGCATGGCCAACATGATGTGCTGCGTGACCTACGCCCTGAGCAGTATTTTTGACCGCACCTGCAACACCGCTAATCAAGCCACCAGACTGGACATTAACCTGAGCTGAGCCATTGGCATTGACCCCAACATTTTGTGCGAAAATAGAGGCAGAAGCGAGAATACTTGTTGTCACGATAGCTGTTTTGATCATTTTCTTCATTGCGATTTCCTTAGCGATGTACCGTTTGGGGTACTTCATCAACGCAACTGCATCATAACGGGCAAAAAGCAGAAATGTATGCATTTCAGCAAAACTTTACAACCAGATTACACCTTAAAAACACTTTGGATAGAAATTGTGGAGATGACAAACTTAGCCACATTGGTCCAAAACGGTTTGGTTAAAGTAGCTTTTTAACTTGTCAAAGTTATGTTTTACTTCAGGTTTCTGAATGTCAAATACTGTGGTTTTTCGCGTTTTCTGATCTAATACAGGTTTTTCAGTGGCCGCATTGAATAAACGATTCGGCACATATTGATAGGTCTCAGAAAAAGCCCGACTCAACTGATTGCCTTTAAATTCCCATGATTCCGTACTCTGCCCACCATCAAAATAACCTGTAAACTGGATCATGCAATGATTCTTGTATTTATTTAAGGATGCGGCATTGGTCTTGGTATCGGGTAGGGCATCAATGTTCTGAACCACTTGCAGTTGCTGTAAAGGCTGCTCGGTTTGAGAAGAGAGCGTTGAACACGCGGTAAAGCCAATACTACTAACTAAACAAAGCAAAATGGTTTTAAAAGGCATAACTGTCATTGTTTCATTCATTCCTATAAATTTTGTTCAATCGTATTAATTTGATCATGGCTGACTAAGTTCAGCACGTTCGATTGGCACATTTCCATTATTTGTACCAACAACCGCATCCTTGGTGTCTTGCCATTTTTTAGCAGTATATTGTTTGGCTTTTTCGGTTTGTTCCTGAACAATGACAGATTGTTCAGCAGTGTATTCTTTGGTGGTTTTCCACTTTTCACTCATTTTTTGTGATGTGTTTTCAGATGCACCTTGAATTGAATCACCTAAGTTTTGTAGCCCTTTGCCTGTTTTATACAGTAACACACGACCAAGGCTCGGGTTGTCACCATAAGGGAGTGTTTTTTCAGCCGTAGTCGTGTTTGCATTTGTGGCTGTTGTATTTTCGGTTGCCCAGAGAGAAGAGGATGCGATCAGTGCAGTCGTTAAACACAGAGCAGGTACTTTTTTCATCATCTTTCTATCCTTTTGGCAATAACGTTGCAATTCAAGTTTTATAGCTTATCGTCAAGTTCAAGAAAAGAATGTAGGTGATGTGAAATTGATACAGTGCGTAAACCGTTGTGCTTTGGGTAAATGAAAACTTCTTGGGATGGTACTTAATCAATAAGCCCTGACGGTCCTATTCGATCATGACTTAGCCAATAAGTGCCTTTATAGTTTAGAAGAGTGAGCAAGTATTCTCTTATTAGATTACTAGCTTCATTTTTGTCTTCTCTAGCTTGCTTTGAATATTGAGAATCGTTTAAAGGTAATAATAGACCTTCGTGAATTATTTTATTTCTCTTATCTACAATTGCATCTGTTATTGTTCTTGAGATGCCAATATCTTCAAAGGCGCGTTTAATCATTTCATTCGAACCACATTCCCCATATTTTATGTGACGGTATAATTTTTTCTTTTTCTCAGTAATTTCTTTGTAATTTTCTATATCTCCAGGTTCTTTCTCTAAATCGGGATATGAAGGGTGAGAAAATTTTGTCCCATTACGTTTATTAAAGCCATTTACTTGAGCATAGGTGTGTTTCAAGTTTTCAATAATTACATAATGCAAAATAAGTGATGCTTCTGTGGCTAGATTTGCACGATTGGCTTCACATAAATAGTCAAATACAACAGTTAGCTGCCTAGATGACTTTAGTTTTTTGAATGTTGGGTAAGTTTCCTCAATAAAGTTGCAAATTTCTAAACCATGCATATCAATAATATTCTTTTGTGCACGCATAGTTTGTACATCAGAGTGTGGTCGAGATTGAGTTGAGTTTAGGGCAAAGGTTTCACAACGAACATATGATTGTTGGGCAAAAGATAGTAAGTAGCATATATCATCAATAATTTCGAAAATTTGTGGTATTTGCGTTTCTTCAGTGTATTGCACTTCAACATGTGTAGTCACTTTTCTTTCATTTTCAAAGTCTTTATGTTTTAAATGAATATCATATTGTTTAAATTTAAACGTATAGCCATCACACTTTATTATAGTTGTATCATTAGGTCCGCCACTATAAGAAGATTTTCCTCCCCACATAAATAAATTAACAATAGATAATTCTAAACTTTTCATAATTCTTCTAATTTACAATAAACCCCGCTATTGTATAGCGGGGTTTATTTGAAAGATCAAGAATTATAAATACTTAACCCTGCAGCACACTTACATCTGCAATTGCTGTAAATAAATCACGCAACTGAGCCAATAAACGTAAACGGTTGGCTTTCAATTCAGCATCATCTGCCATCACCATTACACCTTCAAAGAAAGCATCAATAGGCGCACGAAGTGCAGCAAGCTTAGACAAGGCTTCTGTATAGTTACGTGCAGCAAGTAAAGGCTGAACCACTGGTGTTAAAGCTGATAATTCTGCATAAAGTGCTTTTTCAGCCACTTCAACTAGATTTGCTTCAACCACAGCACCTTCAGGTGTTGCTTCTTTCGCAAGAATATTGGCAACACGCTTATTAGCCGCAGCCAATGCAGCCGCTTCTGGTAAAGTACGGAAATGATTGACCGCAGTCACACGCTTATCAAAATCAAGAGGAGATTTTGGAGCAAGTGCTTGAACCGCTTGAATCACATCAACTGCTACGCCTTGGTCTTCATACTTAGCACGGTAACGACCTTCAAGGAACGCAACGGCATCCGCACGCGTCTTGTCATGATCTTTAACCACGTCACCATAACCTTGAAGCGCAAAGTTCACCAGTTCTTCAATCGTCACATCGAGTTCATTTTCAATGATCAAACGTAAGATGCCGATTGCAGAACGGCGTAATGCAAATGGGTCTTTAGAACCCGTAGGCGCTTGACCAATACCAAAAATACCAACAAGCGTATCTAAACGATCTGCAAGCGCAATCGTTGTACCTGTCTTGGTTTGTGGTAACACGTCACCCGCAAACTTAGGTAAGTATTGTTCACCTAAAGCTTCAGCAACTTCATGATTCTCACCTTCAAGGCGAGCATAATACGTGCCTGCAATCCCTTGAAGTTCAGGGAATTCACCCACAAGTTCAGAGGTCAAATCACATTTAGCCAGTAAAGCTGCTTTTTCAGCATCGGCTGCATTTGCACCTGTAATTGGAGACAATGCCACAGCCAATTTAGCAATACGTTCTGATTTGTTCCAAAGTGTGCCCAATTGCGCTTGGAATACCATATTGGCGAGTTTTTCTTTACGAGATGCAAGCGGTTGCTTCTGGTCTTGTAAGAAGAAGAATTCTGCATCAGACAAACGAGGGCGTACAACTTTCTCATTCCCTTCAATAATTTGAGTCGGATCTTTCGACTCAATATTTGAAATGGTGATGAAATAAGGCTGTAATTTGTTGTCGCTATTGACCAAACAGAAATACTTTTGGTTGTCCTGCATGGTTGTAATTAAGGCTTCTTGAGGAACAGCTAAATAACGCTCTTCAAAAGTCGCACGTAATGCAACTGGCCATTCAACCAAGCTGGTGACTTCATCAAGTAAGTCCGCTGGAACAATCGCAGTGGCATTGACTTCATCAGCTAACGTTTTCACTTGTTCTTGAATGGTTGCTTGACGCTTTTCAAAATTCGCAACGACATAAGCTTTTTCTAAAGCAGCAAGGTAGTCATTTGCATGCGCCAAAGTCACGGCTTCAGGTGCATGGAAACGGTGACCATAAGTCACATTACCTGCTTTATGATCTTGAATGATTGCTTCAACCACTTGATCATCTTTCAACAATACGACCCATTTTACTGGACGCACGAATTCAGTACGACTTGCTGCTGAACGCATACGTTTTGCGATTGGTAAGTTGTCTAATGCAGTTTGTAAAATTTGTGGCAGTAAAGCATCAAGACTTTGACCTTTCACATCTTTCAAAAAGCAAACTTTTTCAACTTTGCCTGCTTGGAACGTCGAAAGCTGATCAACCGTGATGCCTTGACCACGCATAAAGCCTTCAAGTGCTTTAGTTGGTTTGCCTTCTGCATCATAAGCGGCTTGAACAGCAGGGCCGTCAAAACGTTTTTGTGTGTCTGCTTGAGCAGCATCAATATCAACAATTTTGAGCGCTAAACGACGTGGTGCAGCATAAGCTTCGATCGCAGCAAAATTTAAGCCTGCATCTTTTAAGCCTTTTTCCGTTTCAGCTTTTAAAGCATCACGTAAAGTTTTTAAGCTTTTGGGTGGAAGTTCTTCACAGCCCAATTCAAATAGTACGGTATGTGTCATTTCAAATGTCTTCTAAAAATATTTATCTGTCATAAGCAAGATGATCTAAACATCTACCTTAAATCCCAATGCAACATCACACGCTGCTTGACCGCCACGGATACCCCAATTTTCTAAGGGAATATCTCGAATAATAATCGTCACGTATTTTGGTGGTATGCCGAGCACTTCAAGGTTATTGACAATCCCTTGATAAAGATTGCGCTTTGCATCCACAGAACGTCCAGCAAATGCATCAATACTAATTTGAGTATAAAACTCAGGTTGATCTTGATGTGGTGGACAAGCAAAACGATGCGGTAAATGAGCGAAAAAACGGATATGTTTGTCTTTTTCAGGAATATGAAAGTGTTGTACCAAAGCAGACTGAACAGCATCAATGATTGCTATTTCTTGTTCAGTTGAGTATTCACGTCTTACTTCAATCACAACACTTGGCATTTTATTTTCCTAAATCAGATTTTTTCCCATTTATGCATTGGCTTTGTTTTGTGCTGCTTCTGCTTCAACTTGTGCTTTTAACTGCGCTAATACTTCATCACGCAAATGTGGTTCTGCCATTGGGAAACCGAGTTTCGCACGCGCAGCCACATAACTTTGAGCGATTGAACGCGCTAAGGTACGAACACGTAAAATATAACGTTGACGCTCAGTTACAGAAATCGCACCACGCGCATCCAATAAGTTAAAGCTATGCGATGCTTTAATCACTTGCTCATAAGCAGGAAGTGGAAGTTCAGCTTCCATTAAACGAGCTGCTTCAGCTTCATAGAAATCGAATAATTCAAATAATTTATCGACTGGCGCATATTCGAAGTTATAGGTCGATTGTTCCACTTCATTTTGATGGAATACATCACCGTAAGTGACTGTACCGAATTGACCTTTGGTCCAAACAAGATCGTAAACTGAGTCTACGCCTTGAAGGTACATTGCAAGACGTTCTAAACCGTATGTGATTTCACCAGTAACAGGGTAGCATTCAACACCACCGACTTGCTGGAAGTAAGTGAACTGAGTCACTTCCATACCATTTAACCAAACTTCCCAACCTAAGCCCCAAGCGCCTAGTGTTGGAGATTCCCAGTTGTCTTCTACGAAGCGAATATCGTGAGTCAGTGTATCGATGCCGATCGCTTTTAACGAATCAAGATAAAGCTGTTGGATATTGTCTGGGTTTGGCTTAAGTACCACTTGGAACTGATAATAGTGTTGTAAGCGGTTTGGGTTCTCACCATAACGACCATCTTTAGGACGACGTGATGGTTGAACATAAGCCGCGTTCCAAGTTTCTGGACCTAATGCGCGTAAGAAAGTTGCAGTGTGGAATGTTCCTGCACCCATTTCCATATCATATGGTTGTAATACGACGCAGCCTTGCTCCGCCCAATAGTTTTGTAGGGCAAGAATTAAGCCCTGAAATGTATCAATATGCGATATAGCACGACTCATGGTGCATCCACTGGAATCAAACAAAAATTGTGGTTAAGTATAAGGATTTTCGGGTGCAGTGCAAAGGATTCGAGCGTTTCAGCGACAAGTTCTGATAATAAATTATTTAAACGCTTTTGTTTAATTTTCGAGTCAATTCAAAACGGACCCAATAGCAGAAATATTTTCCCAGTTGGCAAAGTCCTGAATGGGAGACCATTCACATAAACGTCACCTCATGACGCATAACATCTTTACCAATCTTAATTTTCAAATCATGAAATGTTAGCTTTGAAATGATGTTGTCACTGAGGTGTTTGCTATGTCTGATCGCATTCGTGAAAAATTACAAATTCTTGCGGACGCAGCTAAATATGATGTGTCCTGTTCCTCCAGTGGTAGTGACCGTAAAAATAAAGACAAAGGTTTAGGCGATGCCAGTCGGGCAGGGATTTGCCATAGTTACACCGAAGATGGGCGTTGTGTTTCTTTACTGAAAATCCTGTTCAGCAATGTCTGCATTTTTGATTGTGCCTATTGTGTGTCACGCCGTTCCAATGATGTCAAACGTGCTGCATTTACCGTACAAGAAGTGGTTGACCTGACCATTAATTTTTATCGTCGTAATTATATAGAGGGATTATTCCTAAGCTCAGGCATTTTTAAATCTGCTGACTATACGATGGAACGGATGCTTCAAGTGGTGAAAAAGCTACGTCTCGAAGAAAATTTTAATGGCTATATTCATCTCAAAACTATTCCAGGTGCATCGCCTGAACTGATTCATGAAGCAGGGCTTTATGCTGACCGCATGAGCATTAATCTAGAAATGCCAACCGAGGTTGGGTTAAAAGCATTTGCTCCTGAAAAATCACATCAGGAAGTACAAAAAGACTTAGGCTTAGTACGAGATCGACTGATTCAACTCAAAGATGAACGTCAAATTATTAAGCATGTGCCGAAATATGTACCCGCAGGGCAGACCACCCAAATGGTGGTCGGCGCACATCAAGAAACTGATCAAGACGTACTTGTGATGGCAGATCGACATTACAAGGAATTTAAACTGAAACGGGTGTATTTCTCAGGTTATATTCCAATCAACACAGAAAATAACTATTTACCAGCGGTCGGTTCGGCGCCACCTCTGTTGCGTGAAAATCGTCTTTATCAAAGTGATTGGTTGATGCGTTTTTATGGTTTTGAAGTCAATGAGATCGTCAATGAAAAACACCCACATTTAGATTTGGATGTAGACCCAAAACTGAGTTGGGCGTTGCGTCATCCTGAGCAGTTTCCAGTGGATTTAAATCGTGCTGACTATCGTATGATCCTTCGTGTACCAGGCATCGGCGTAAAGTCAGCCAAGAAAATCGTGCAAGCGCGTCGTTTTGGCAAGATACATACTGATTTATTGAAGCAACTCGGTGTGGCGTATTCACGTGCCCAGTTTTTTATTCGCTGTGAAGACAGTCCACGGTTTCAAAAGGAACTTTCTACGACTGATATTCGTCAGCAAATATTAACGCAGGGTTCATCTAAATACGTGAAACAACTGTCACCGCAATTGAGTTTAGGATTTTAAACATGCTCAGTGATGCGGTGGTTTATTACTACTTTGATGGCTCTATGGTCGGTTTACTCAACTGCGTATTTCGTGCTTTTCAATTTAAAGAATTCCACGTGCAATTGTGTTTAAACCAAGGTGCACAGCATGGTTTATTTGCCACTGTAGTTGAAATTCCAAATCACGAGCAACATGCAGCACGTGTTTGGTCAGCCTTACAGCAGAAACTTTCGCATTCATCTCTGAGGCAATTTTATTTTGCTTATTTGTCGGAATCGTTGGATGCCTATCAGCATTTATTTAATTACTGTATCTATGTTTTTCGGCATCAACATTCAGTCGAAAAAAATTACTCTCATCCCAGTGTTTTAGCGATTTCGCAATGGACGAAAAAGGTGGGACGCGAAAAGCATCGTATGGAAGCATTTGTGCGGTTTAAGAAAACCACAGATGGATTGTTTTTAAGTTTGGTTCGTCCTGATTTTAATGTGCTTCCTTTGATACAGCCGCATTTTAAGCGTCGTTATCAAGATCAACGTTGGTTAATTTATGACGAACAACGCAAATATGGACTGTATTATGACTTACACGAGATTCATGAGGTGTCTCTAGATGCTCATCAGATTGACTGTAATATTGAAAATGGGGCTAGTCAAAACTTCCAATTAGAATTAGATGAACAAGAAGAATTATATGATCAGCTTTGGAAAGATTATTTCAATAGTATCAATATTAAAGAACGTCAGAATGTGAAATTGCATGTGCAATATTTGCCAAAACGTTATTGGCGATATTTGAATGAAAAATATGTTTAAGGCATTTTTTTGATTATTATTTTAAAAATACCAACATAACAAAAGAGCACATTCATGACTAAATTAGTTTTAAAAACAGCAGTACTGATTATGGCTTGTTTGAGTACTTTGGTATTTGCCAAAACGTAAGATAAAGCGATAGATCCTTATAGCCAATGTGTCGATGACATAATTCAACAGCTAAAACTGGGCAATATCAATAATGCTGTGGTGGAGATCTGTAGTACCAGAACCAAAACTTTATATGCAAAGCAGATTGTGCAGGTAAATGCTGGTGCTTATATCGGTTCGCCGATGTATGAGTTTTGCCCCATGCAAAAATATGCAGAGCGATTGGAGCAATTGGAGGAGTATTTAAATTAACCTTGATCAGTTTTCGTTATTATTTAAAACTGTAATTTAAATACATCTTCAGTCTGAGTCGGCGTATACTGCTGCAACCAATGAAACAACACTATTCCAGCAAGGTGCATTGTGAGCTTAACCCAATCAGACTGGCTAAATTTCTTAAAACCGAATTACAAAGTATTACCTTTGAAAGAACGTTTACTTTCAGGATTTGGTGCGCTTTGTGGTTTAGCAATATCCTCTTTAATTAGTTGGTATGTATTGGGCGGTATGAATGCATGGTATATCGCCCCGATGGGTGCCTCTTCTGTACTGCTTTTTGCAGTTCCGAATAGTCCTTTAGCGCAGCCGTGGAATGTTGTGGTTGGCAACATATTGGCTGGTTTAATTGGTGTGACATGCACACAGTTATTACCTGATTTAACCTCTGCTTTTAGTGTCGCAGTTGGGTTAGCCATTTTTATGATGATGACAACTGATTCATTGCATCCTCCAAGCGGTGCAGTGGCGATTACCGCGGTTTTAGGCGGTGATGCTGTACATCGTTTAGGATTCCACTTTATTTTATATCCCGTATTACTCAACTCAATTTTACTTTTGTTGATTGCTGTCTTTTTCAATCGTTTGATTGGACGTCATTATCCGATTACAGCGCATGTCAATGAGCGTTCTAAAGACCCGACACCGACACAAAAAGTCTCGATTCAACCGAAAGACATTGAATATGCTTTGGAACAACACACCGAGTTGCTGGACATCAGCCAATACGATCTGGAAAAAATCATTCTGGAAGCACAGGAACATGCAAGTGAACGCTTGAACAGTCATTTTATCTGTCGCGATATCATGAGTCAGGATGTGATCAAGCTGCATGAAGATGATGATATTCATCAGGCGTTAGAGAAGTTCAAGGAAGTTAACCTGATGAGCCTGCCTGTGGTTAATATGGAAGAAAAACTGGTTGGAACGCTGGCTTTATATGAGGTGGTGGAATGGTTTAAGGGGGCCGCCGATCCAAGAAATTCATGGCAGCATTATGTAAAGCAGATTATGAGTCATCGCGTGGTAACGGTTGATCCGCTACAACCGATTCAAGATCTTATTCCTTATTTTGTAGAAAAATCTTTTAATTATATTCCTGTCGTGGAAAATCAACGTTTGATTGGCATGATTAGTCGTGCGGATATGATCGCTGCGCTTCAACAACAACTCAATCGTCAAAAGCTTCAATCAGAATAAAAAAAAGCTACGGTTGTATTAGGGGGAAATTCAACCGTAGCGACCAAAAGAGGCAAAGAAATTAACGTTTTATGCTTTGGTCTTCATAAACGGTTTTTACGGGCTGATTATAGCCTTGTACATAATCAACGCGACTTTGCTGTTGTTTTGGAATTACTAACCACAAAATCAGGTAAACCAAAATACCAGGGAAAGCTGCGCTCATGAGTGAAATCACTACAAAGATCAAGCGTAATAAATTTGCATTCCAACCAAAACGTTCCGCAATACCGCCCATTACACCAGCGATCATGCTTTGTCGGTTTGAGCGATATAAACCAGAATTGGTCATTTAATTTTTCTCCTAAAATATTTGATACAGCAATAGCATGAGGCTTCATTCATGATAAGTCGCTGTTAATAATGAGATAGGGATGAACTGGTTTTTTTAAAGTTTAAACAGATGGGAGAATCGTTACGGTGTGTAAAAGGCTGATGGAAAAAACGACAGTATCACCTAAAATGCACCGACTTAAAGCATACTGCTTTGTTAATTTGCTATTTCATCAAGTTACGTCCGCCATAATTACCCATTTGAGGGAATAGACGAATATTGAAATGCTTCCTATATTTTGCAGAACCATCGGATGTTTTTGAAAAAAGTGTGACAACGATGTTGATATTAGAGATTTGTGGATATGCAGTTCAGGTTCTTCTTACAGCATGTTAGTGTAGGATTTTTATTGAGTTTGGGCTTGAGTGCTTGTGATAGCTATCATCCAGATTCAATGAAAACATCAAACCAAGCGCAGCCAACTAGTGATGAAAGTTCTATTCCAGTCATGTTAGATGCTGAGCAAGCACTAACAAGTGCAAGTGAAGGAATGTCACTGACTGAGGTTGCTGGACAAGCAACAGTTCCTCATGTTGCTTCTAAACATATGACGCAACCGACTCAACAAGATATGCAATATGTTGGGCGCTATCATGCGCGTATTCCTTGTACTGATGCATTTGCCGGTTGTGTCAAAGATGAAAAAGAAGCGGAATATATCTTAAATTTATTAGAAGATGGTTCAGTTTATTGGACCAATACCAGTTTCGGGCGTTTGGGTTCAGATCCATCGCGCAATATGGCCAAAATAGAGCGAACCTGTAAGCAGGTGCAATGGCATGTTGAGCCCACAGAACAAGAGATCGTTGTGCGCTGTGATGCGGTGGATGTGAATTTATATTATCGGATCAATCAGGACCAGAATCTTGTGATGGATCTGGATAAAATCTGGAATGGGGATCAGGGTCGCAACCGTAAGTTCTTTAAGGAATATCCATTTCCTAAAAAAGCCTATGTGTTTGAAAAGGCGGAATAGAAAAATGAGTATAAAAAAGAGCGCATCAAGCGCTCTTTTTTGTCAGTTCCGATTAGTAATCGAAGCTGAAGTGTTCTGGAGCAAGTGAAGTCAAAGTACGTGAAGTCGTTACCATTGATTCTGCGTGACCTTGTGCACGTGGCAATAAACGGTCAAAGTAGAAATCTGCAACTTTGATTTTTGCTTTATAGAATTCAGGCGTTTCAATGCCGTTACCAGCTTCTAGTTTTTCAGAAGCAATCACTGCTTGTTGAGCCCAGAAGTAAGCCATCATTACATAACCAGAGAACATCAAGAAATCAGCAGAAGCAGAAGATACGATGTCACGGTCTTTACGTGCTGCAAGCATAATGCGAACAGTTAATGTGTTCCATTGAGCGCAAACCTTAGTTAAGTCCCAAGCGAAGCGACGTAAATACTTGTTGCGAGCATGTGCAGCACAGAATTTTAAGATTTCAGCAGTATAGTCACGAACAACTTTACCTTTTGAGCTTAAAAGAACTTTACGACCTAATAAGTCAAGTGCTTGGACACCCGTTGTACCTTCATACAATGTTGAGATACGTGCATCACGTGCGATTTGTTCCATGCCCCATTCTTTGATGAAACCATGACCGCCATATACTTGGATACCATGGTTTGCAGCTTCCAAACCTAATTCAGTCAAGAAACCTTTAAGAATTGGAGTATAGAAACCAAGTTTGTCATCGGCAGCTTCATAAGCAGCTTGATCACCACTTGCCAATGCATCCGCCATCTTGTCTGCAAGTTTTGCAGCGTGGTAGATCATTGAACGACCGCCTTCTGCAACCGCTTTTTGAGTTAACAACATACGACGAACATCAGCATGGTGAATAATCGCATCAGCTACACGCTCAGGCTCTTTCTTACCAGAAAGGGCACGCATAGACATACGATCTTTCGCATAAGGTAATGCACCTTGGAAAGAAAGTTCAGCGTGAGCAATACCTTGAACCGCTGTACCGATACGTGCAGTGTTCATGAAGGTAAACATTGCATGTAAACCTTTGTTGATTTCACCGATGAGGTAACCAGTTGCATTGTCAAAGTTCAATACAGCAGTTGCTGAAGCACGGATACCCATTTTGTGTTCGATTGAACCACAAGATACGGTATTGCGCTCACCTACACCGCCGTCAGCAGTTGGGATAAACTTAGGCACGATAAATAATGAAATACCACGGGTACCAGCAGGTGCGTCTGGAAGACGTGCAAGTACGATGTGGATAATGTTTTCAGTTAAATCATGCTCACCCGCAGAGATGAAGATTTTAGTACCAGAGATTTTATAAGTACCATCAGCAGCAGGTTCAGCTTTAGTTTTAACTTGACCTAAGTCTGTACCACATTGAGGTTCTGTTAAGCACATTGTGCCTGACCAAGTACCTTCAACCAGTTTAGGCATATAAGTCGCTTTTTGCTCATCTGTACCGAACTGGATGATGGTGTTCATACAACCTGTACTTAAACCAGGGTACATGGTGAATGACCAGTTTGCAGTACCCATCATTTCAGACTTGATGAGGTTTAAAGACATTGGCAGGCCTTGACCACCAAACTCTTCTGGGTAAGAAAGACCTTGCCAGCCACCCATGACGAATTGGTCATAAGCTTCCTTGAAGCCTTTAGGTGTTGTTACTTCGCCGTTGTTAAAGGTACAGCCTTCTTCATCACCCGATTGGTTCAGTGGAGAAAGTACGTTTTCGCAGTAATCTGCCGCACCTTCAAGAATCATATCAACTGTATCTTTATCAGCATTCTGTCCACTTGCCAAAGTTTGGTAGTGTGCAGGATAATCAAACACTTCATTCATTAAGAAGCGAATATCACGGAGCGGGGCTTTATAAGCTGGCATAATCTTAATCCTGTATTTGAATCGTTTTGGATTATCTGTTTCGATACTTTGATTATTCACAATGGTGATAAAAATACATTGATAAACACTATGGAAAAGACTGTCAGAAAAGCGAATTAATCAGATGAGAGAGGCGTGCAAAAGTCAACTTTTTGTTGCTGTTTGAAACTCATTTTAAATATGAAAATGATTAAATTTACAGTTGTAAATATAATGATATAAGGGTATTTGGTAAAACTATGCGTTTAAAATATTTAACATTATGCTTGTTAGGTCTTAGTGTTTCTGCATGTTCACAGCATGTCATTAAAACCAATTCAGGTTCTCAGAATTTAGAGCAAAAGGCAATTAATAGTCTTAATGCAATGTATGAATATCCGAGTTACGATTATCGTGGCAAATTTAAAATTCATGTCGACCTAGATCAAAATAAATCAAACACCTCGTCAGAAAGGGCGGCTTTAGATGCAGCACTCAAACAAAAAGTGGATCAATATTTACAAGAACAAAAGGTTAATTTAAACAGCAAACAAAAGCAGGCACTCTATAATGCCTTGGCACAACAGCCCAAAAGTTCTGGTGGTTCTAAAGCTGATAAATTTGCTCAGATCATGACCAATATATTGAATGATATGCAATTTGAATATGATGGCTCAGTCCACTATCGTCAGAAAATGGGGTCGTTTAATCTGACAGCACGTTATGAAAAACCAACCTTGTTAGTTCAAGCAAAAGTGCCGATGGTTCTAGATTTAAATAATTATAAGTTTTATATCAATTACTTTGCTTTGATGCCGTATTTGGTGAACAAAGAAAATCAAAATAATTTAGCTTATTTGGATTTTTCAAAATATCAGGCAATGTTTAAGCAAGTGGATTACAAAAAATTTGCAGAGTATGTGAAAGCTTCAAGTGCTATTTATTACCGTTTGGCTGATCAAAATAACATTCAAGCATTGTCTGTCTCCGCTGCTGATCGAAATTTAGGAGTAGTCGAAAAAATTCGCTTAAAAACATCGATTGAAGAATTAATTTTACAAGCGAATTTGTACAGCAAAGTGAATGAAAAATATTTAATGCAAAGCATTTTAAATATTAAAGAACAAAACTTAGAAAAGCTGATTGCTGATGAAACCAATGCTGTAAGCAAAACCAAGCCTGATGCAGCGGCATCCATATTAGCGAGTAAAGATTCCGCAGATGATGCAAGTGTCGTCAGTCAGCAATTATATCGTTTAGTGAATCAGCACTTTGGTGTTGAAGATGAAGCTGATCCAAAGGTATCCGATGCAGCGCAGCAAGCGATGGATGCTGCTAAAGAAGATGGGATAGTTGCTGACGATTCAGAATCAGCTGATGCTGCCGCAGATGCAGCTTCTTCCTCAGAAGATCAGCAAGGTTTAACAGAGGCCCAATGTACAGCGCTTCAGCATGCTCAACAGGCTGCTTATGGAGATGCACAGTATTGTGAAAGTATTTACGATATTGATGTTTTTAATACGAAAAAATCCGAATCAGGTTTTCTATCTTATGTTGAAAAATTACAAAGCGTAGAAAAAGAATTTGCTGTATATGATGAAAATCAATTTATTGATGATCAGGCATTTAAAGCACTATGGATTAAGCATCAGGCTGAGATTGAAAAAGCATTGCCTCCTCAAGACAAACGTAATCCATTTACCATGGATATTGGTTTAGATGCACAAGGGCGAGCAGTTAAAATTGATTATGATTTGAATTATGCACTCCCTGAACTGAAGTCTCGTTTTAATCTTAAAGCAGATATGTTGATTTCCAATTATGGCCAAGCAACGCCAATTGATCAGGCTCAATTGAAACGAGCGAAAACATGGGCTGAAGCAAGTAAAGGTTCAATGTTGGAACAAGCAATCGGCAGTTTCTCAGAGAAACTGGGACAGACTGGCATTCAAGAGCGTTCAGCTGAACCTTATACGTTATCTTTAGAAGATCAACTCAAAATCATTGCAGAACAGCGATATGATGCTACACACAGTTATGAGCAAACATTTAAAGCAGTATTTATTGCCAAGCTGATAGAAAATAAAGCAGAAATTGCACAACGTTATACAAGTCAGGAATTGCAGGAAATCGCGTCTGTTTATGCCTATTGGTATGCCACAGATGACATCTATAACCCACAAGGTAAGGCGTTGAAGAGCATTGAAGCATTACAGAAGAAACATCATCTTGAGCAAGATGATCAGTTTGATGACAAGTTGGGACAAGCTGTTAATCGTATTGTAAATGATGCGATGCATGGTGATAAAGATCGTCAAGCTTGGAAAAATCTACAAGCTCAATATAAGCAGCCACAGCAGCTATTTGCTCAACAGTATCAAGTTCAATTTGAGCGTGCTAATGGAATTTCGAGTGAGGAAAAACTACTATTAGCACAAACCGCAACGATTTTGGGACAAGTATATGTCGATGCTCGTAAAAATCAGTTATCTGAAAAGAGCATTAAATCATTAAAGATTGAGCACAATGAATTCATTGATTATGAAATCTTTAAAGAAGTGTATTTGAAAATGCTAACGGCAAAATAATTGGTGGTTACTTGAAAAGAACCTGCGCAATGCAGGTTCTTTTTTGCTTACTAATTTATAGATGGGTTATAAGAAATCTTTTAATTCAGGTTTGACCCCATTCCAAATAGAAAAAGCTTCAATTGCTTGACCCACCAACATACCAAAACCATCTGTTGATGGAACTTGACGCTCTTGAGCTTGATTCAAAAAGCTCGAGGGTTTGCCATAAGCCATTTCATAAGCATGGTGAAAAACCAAGCATTCAGGAAGCTGTAAAGTATCACCAGTTAAGCTGGCAGAAGTGGCATTGATGACAAAGTCAAATTCACCAACAAGTTGTTCCAAGCTGAGCGCTGAGAGTTGTGCCTGTGGCACGGCATCTTTTAAATCTGAGACCAATTGTTCAGCTCGAGCAAGTGTACGATTGGCAATGACAATCTGTTTTGCACCTGCTTGTACTAAAGGATAAATGACACCACGTGTTGCACCACCAGCACCTAAAATTAAAATGCGACTATTTTTAAGGTCCCAACCTAAGGCTTGAATGGCGGCAACTAAACCCTGACCATCGGTATTATCTCCAAATAGTTTGCCATCTTGCATCCACAAGGTGTTCACAGCTTTTGCAATTTTTGCACGCTCAGTGAGTTGGTCGCATAAGGCAAATGCTTGTTCTTTAAATGGCACAGTTACATTCATTCCAATGCCATCATGAGCAAAAAAATCTTTTGTTGTTCTTTCAAAACCATCTAAGGGTGCAAGAATTTTTTTATAGTTTAAATCAACGCCGGTTTTTGCTGCAAAAGCATGATGCAATTCTGGTGAGCGGGATTGTTCAATCGGATTCCCAATGACAGCAAATTGTTTGGTCATACTTTTATCCAAAGTTGAAAGAGGGGACAGAGGCTATTAAACATATTTGAATGCTTATGCTGAGACAATATACGATAATCTTTAGGTACAAAAAAGCACCTAAATTCAGGTGCTTTGAACAATTACGGTCAATTACTTATTTAAACTCAACCAATCTCTTGGTTTTAAATAATAATCGGTGAGACGTTTTTCAGGCGAGTTTTCATCCCATTCAGGACGATACGACCAGCCTGCAAGATTCGGTAAACTCACTAAAATGGATTCAATACGTCCACCTGTTTGTAAGCCAAACAACGTACCACGGTCATACACCAAGTTATATTCTACATAGCGACCACGGCGATACAACTGAAACTCACGCTGCGCTTCGGTATACGGCTGTTCACGATGCTTTTCAAAAATAGGCAAGATCGCTGCTAAATAACCATTACCAACGGCTTGAATATATTTAAAGCAAGTTTCGAAGTCCCATTGGTTCAAATCATCAAAGAATAAACCACCTACACCACGTTGTTCATCACGATGTTTTAAGTAGAAATAATCATCACACCATTGTTTATGTTCAGCATAAACATGTTCGCCAAATGGTTGGCATAAGTCATAAGCGGTTTGATGCCAGTTTTGAATATCTTGATCATCTGGATAGAAAGGTGTGAGATCAAAGCCCCCCCCAAACCACCAAACAGGGTCTTGACCCTCAGGTTCAGCAACAAATAAACGTACATTTGCATGTGAAGTTGGGATATTGGGATTTTTAGGATGAATCACTAAAGAAACGCCCAAAGCTTGTGCTTTTGCACCTGCGATTTGAGGATGGCGTTCCGTTGCAGAAGCAGGAAGTTTACTGATGTTGATATGGGAAAACATCACTCCGCCTTTTTCAATCACGTCACCATTTTGCAAAACGCGAGAGCGACCACCACCACCTTCGGTTCGTTGCCAATCATCAATGATAAATTCAGCGGTACCACCGCCTGCACGTTCCTGTTGCTCTAGCCCTGCACAAATCCGTGCCTGTAGATCGAGTAAAAACTCACGAACACGTTGAATATCAGCTGAAGTTGGATGCTGCATTTCAACCTTCTAATCATTAAAAAAGATGGAAGGATATGTACCATGAAATCATAAAAAAAATAAGCTGATTTTTTGATTCAAACTGCAATTAGATAGTTGAACAGCTTAAAGGATCTAATCGATCTAACCATAATTATTCCGACCAAAAGAGTTGGTTGATTTCTTGGGTTAAGCTCAGCAGAATGTATTGATAATGCTTGTTGTTGCAAGCTGAACATCAGATAGGCACGTTATGACTCAAGTTCATTCACTTATTCAAAAATACAATGTTGCAGGACCACGTTACACCAGTTATCCGACTGTTCCGTACTGGCAAGAACAAGATTTTAGTTTGGAAATGTGGAAGCAAACTTTAAAACGGGCATTTGATGAGACAAATACGAGTGAAGGGATTAGTTTATATATCCATTTGCCGTTTTGTGAAAGTTTGTGCACTTTTTGTGGTTGTCATAAGCGTGTGACCAAGCGCCATGAAGTGGAACAACCTTATATTCAAGCCGTGTTAAAAGAATGGGAGTTGTACTGCCAGTTGCTTGTCGACAAACCGCGGATTAAAGAAATTCATTTGGGCGGAGGAACTCCGACATTTTTCTCTGTACAACACTTGATCGAGTTGATTAATGGGTTATTGGCAAATGCAGATATATGCGATGAATATGAATTTAGTTTCGAAGGGCATCCTAATAATACGACTCGAGAGCATTTACAAGCCCTATATGATCTTGGTTTTCGCCGAGTAAGTTATGGGGTGCAGGACTATAATGAAAAAGTTCAGAAAGCAATTCACCGTATTCAACCATTTGCTCATGTACAACAGGTTACAACGTGGGCACGGGAAATTGGCTATACCTCGATTTCACATGACTTGGTCTTTGGTTTACCATTTCAGAACTTGACTGATGTGTTACATACGATTGAACAAACGAATAGTCTAAAGCCAGATCGTTTAGCATTTTATAGCTATGCTCATGTACCTTGGATTAAGGGCAATGGACAGCGTGGTTTTAAAGATCAGGACGTACCTAAAGATGAGTTGAAACGCCAGTTATATGAGGAGGGAAAGAGAAAACTTTTAGCACAGGGTTATCATGAAATTGGTATGGATCACTTTGCTTTGGAACATGACAAAATGTATCAAGCTTTCCAACAAGAAAATCTGCATCGTAATTTCATGGGGTATACCTCATCAAAAACGCAAGTCATGATTGGCCTAGGTTTGTCTTCAATTAGTGATAGTTGGTACAGCTTTGCGCAAAATGAAAAAACGCTAGAAGATTATTATGCACGTTTAGAGAAGAATGAGATTCCTGTATATCGTGGACATCTTTTAACAGAAGAGGATTTAGTCATTCGCCAACATATACTCAATTTAATGTGTCACTTTAGTACTTCATGGCAGAATGAAGCATTGTATTTTCCAGAGTTACCTGAAGTATTAGCACAACTAGAGGAAATGCAGAATGACGGTTTGTTAAAGATGACATCAAAGGATATTCAAGTAACCGAACAAGGCAAACCATTCGTAAGAAATATTTGCATGGCATTTGATTTACATCTTCGCCGCAAAATACCCAATAACCGTATTTTTTCTATGACGATATAAAACAATCGCTTATTTTTCGAATTATCATGAGATTGATTGAATCAAGGATGACTTAGAAGTCATCCTTCTGGTAAAGATGATCCATACGCTCACGTTTGGTCTTTAAATATTGTTCATTAAATGGGTTACGACCTACTGTTAACGGTACACGCTCAACCACATTAATGTCTAAATCAGTTAGGGCTTTAAGTTTTAACGGGTTATTCGTAATTAACTTAACTTCTTTGATTTGTAGATGATCCAGCATAATGCTACACATATCATAACGACGTGCATCCGCAGGAAGATTTAACAATAAGTTAGCATCAACCGTATCATGCCCTTGATCTTGTAAAGCATAGGCGCGGATTTTATTCGTTAAACCAATCCCACGACCTTCTTGGCGTAGATATAAAATCACACCTTGACCTGCTTCATTAATCAAACGTTGGGTCGCTTGTAATTGAGGACCACAGTCACACTTTAATGAAGCGAAAGCATCACCTGTTAAGCATTCTGAATGAATACGGACTAAAACAGGTCCTGTTGGGGGAGTTTCTAAACCTTTAGAAAGCGCCACATGTTCTTCGCCTGTTTGAGGGTCTTGAAACACAGAAATATTGAAGTCACCAAAAGCAGTTGGTAGCTTTGATGTTGCAATAAATTCAATCGGCACAGAGAGCTCGCTATGTTAGTAAAAACTGTCAAAGTATAGCTTAATGTGTGAAGATTGAGTGAATTGCAAGTTCTGATTTTTCACATAAGTTTTTCTTTTTCATAGAAAGCACACAATAATGGTTGATAAACAGTGACATAATTCAGGATAATCTGTAAGTCAGTTGTTTAAGATTGGCTTGAGAATGTTCAGCACTACATCATTCGCACATGTGGCTGATTGAAGGTAGATCGTATTTAATTGTATGATTGCCCCCATTTAACCCAGCTTCGGATTTGCCAGGCTTAAAAAGGCTTTGCCACATTATGTTGTATACCGAAATTCCAACTCAACGTCCTGTTACGCCATTGTTAGATGGAATTGATCATCCACAACAATTACGTCAGCTCGAGCAAAGCCAACTCGCACAAGTGGCGGATGAGTTGCGTCAATATATTTTGTATGCGGCAGGGCAAAGCGGTGGCCACTTTGGCGCAAATTTAGGTGTGATTGAACTGACAGTTGCTTTGCACTACTGTTTCAATACACCAGATGATCGTTTAGTTTGGGATGTGGGTCATCAAGCATATCCACATAAAGTACTGACGGGGCGTCGTGAGCGAATTACTACGATTCGTAGTAAAGATGGTTTAGCTGCTTTCCCTGCGCGTGAAGAGTCTGAATTTGATACCTTTGGTGTAGGGCATTCGTCAACAGCAATTTCTGCGGGTCTAGGAATGTCGCTTGCGCGTCGTTATCAAAAAGATCCGTGTGATGTGGTTGCAATTGTTGGTGATGGTGCAATGACAGCAGGTATGGCATTTGAAGCCATGAATGATGCGGTTGCACATGATGCTGATCTGATCGTTATTTTAAATGATAACGATATGTCGATTTCATGCAGTACCGGCGGTTTTGCTAAACACTTGGCTGCAATTTGGGAAACAGGTCAACTGGTCAATGTAGATGAACAAGGTGAAGCCTATGTTCAACCACATCCCAAATGGACTTATAACTCACGATTACATCAGTCTGCAACAGATGCGGCGGATAACTTATTTAAAGCGATTGGTTTTGATTATTTTGGGCCATTTGATGGGCATGATGTTGAACAACTCACACAAGTTTTTCATGCGCTAAAAAAACGTAAAGGCCCTCGTTTAGTTCATATTTATACCAAAAAGGGTAAAGGATTTGCGCCTGCTGAAGCAGACCCGATTACCTATCATGCGATTACTAAAATAGCAGCTAGAGCATCTGCACCTGCAAAAAAATCACCGCCTAAATACTCGGACGTGTTTGGACAATGGTTATGTGATGAAGCAGCGCAAGACGATCGTTTACTCGCAATCACTCCAGCGATGTGTGAAGGTTCAGGGATGGTTCAGTTTGCAAAGCAATACCCTGAACGTTTCTTTGATGTTGCGATTGCTGAACAACATGCAGTGACTTTAGCAGCGGGTATGGCGTGTGAAGGTTTAAAACCCGTTGTAGCAATCTATTCGACCTTTTTACAACGTGGTTATGATCAATTGATCCATGATGTTGCTTTGCAAAATCTAGATGTCACTTTTGGGATTGATCGTGCTGGTTTGGTCGGTGAAGATGGTCCGACCCATGCAGGTGCATATGATTATGCCTATATGCGTACTGTACCTAACATGGTGATCATGGCACCAAAAGATGAAAATGAATGTCGCCAGATGTTGCATACGGCATATCACTATAATGGACCAACTGCCGTACGTTATCCACGTGGTGTTGGTACAGGTGCTGAAATTCAACAGCAAATGACTGCTTTAGAAATTGGTAAAGCTGAAATCGTTGCGCAATTTAATCAGGACGCAGATCAGCAGATCAGTATCCTTGCTTTTGGTAGTCGTGTTGCAGCATCAGTTGAAGCAGCAGAATTATTTGCAAGTAAACATTCGGTTGCTGTACGTGTAGTGAATATGCGTTTTGTGAAGCCATTGGATGAACAAATCATTCGTGATTTAACGCCTCGTACTCAACTGTTTGTAACTGTGGAAGAGCATGCGGTTATGGCGGGTGCGGGAAGTGCAGTAAATGAATTTTTAGCACAAGCTAAAATCATTAAGCCAATTTTAAATCTAGGTTTGCCAGATGCATTTTTACATCAAGCAACTCATCAGCAAATGCTTGCAGATTGTGGTTTAGATGGACAAGGCATTTTTGCTTCAATTGAGAAAGCTTGGTTATAGATCGCTAACGCTTTGTAAATTAGAAAATAATCTTTCGTAAACATTTTTCCCCTAAAAGCCCTTATATTTGATAGAATGTAAGGGCTTTTATGCATTATTCTTTGTCAAAATCTTCAAATTTGTAGTGGGTGTTCAATGGAACCTATGGTGGTTATGGCTGCGCGTGCGGCTCAAACAGTTGGTCAAGAGCTTTTAAAGGCACATCAAAATCGTCATAAACTCGATTTACAAGTTGAAGAAAAGGGCATTGATGGTCCAGTAACACGTGTTGATCGTTACTTGGAACAACTTACAATTGATACGCTTCGTAAAAGTTATAAAAACCATAGCTTCCTTGGTGAAGAGTTTGGTATGCAAGAAGGTAAAGGTCACGATGCAGATTGGTGCTGGGTGATTGATCCTTTAGATGGTACTCAAAACTTTATCAACGGTTTTCCTCATTTCTGTATTTCTATCGCTGTACAACATAAAGGCGTAACTCAGCACGGTGTGATCTATGATCCAGTGCGTGATGAATTATTCTCTGCAAGCCGTGGTCGTGGCGCAGTCATGAACCAACGCCGTATCCGTGTCAATGTTAAAGACTCTTTAGAAAACACATTCCTTGCGGTAGGTCATCCTTATCGTGCGAAACGTAATGGTGAAATTGTTTCTTATGCAGAACAACATTTCGCTTCTTTGTTGGCTGTAACTAAATCAGGCGCGCAAATCCGTCGTGGTGGCTCTGCTGCTTTGGATTTAGCTTATGTCGCTGCAGGTCGTTTTGATGGTTTCTTTGAGCTTGGTTTAAAACCGTGGGATATTGCTGCGGGTGAGCTGATTGTAAAAGAAGCGGGCGGTGTGGTTGTGGATGCTCGTGGTGGTAATGAATCATTTGATAATGGTCAAGTACTTGCTTGCTCATTGAAAATGTTAAAACCATTGATGCAAACAGTTGTTCCAGCTTGGGGCGATGCTGCAAAATAAATTTTAGATTAAAAAACCCTCAATAATTTGAGGGTTTTTTAATTATGATCTGATCATAATGAAGGAGTTATTTTTATAATTTCATCTTTTTTAATCGGTCAGATAAAAATAATAAAGGTGATCCAGTAGAAAAACCTATTAAAAAGGGTGACTTTTAAAATTATTCTGCTATAATCCGCCCACGCACTTAAATTCCAGTTCATTACCTGAACATTCAGTTCTATTCATATTAGCGCACGCTGTCCATAGAGAGGACCATATCTTGCGCCCAAATCGCTTAGCGATTCTTCAGGTTGAGGCAGTAATCAAGCGTGCGTTTAGTCCACATCGTCGTTATTCGGATTGCCGCTGAACTTCATCTATTTTCAGCTTGAGTCGCTTTGCCGCTTTTTGCCGATGTCTATTTTTTGTATTTATTAAAATGGAGCACCCATTAGGGTGAAACTCTCTATGAGCAAAACTTTTGCCGAATTTTCTTTGCACGAAACCTTACAACAAGCCCTAGAAGGTTTAGGTTTTACAAGCCCAACTCCTGTGCAAGAACAAGCGATTCCAGCTGCGTTAGATGGAAAAGATTTATTAGTTTCAAGCCAGACAGGTTCTGGTAAAACTGCAGCATTTTTACTCCCTACATTAAATGCTTTGGCAGGTCAGGAAACTTTTGTGCCATTTAAAGAACGCATGAAAGCTGTGACTCAACCAAGCATCTTGGTTTTATGTCCTACGCGTGAATTGGCTCAACAAGTAAGCCAAGATGCGATTGCATTTGTACGTCATATGAAAGGTGTTCGTATTGCTGCAATCATGGGTGGTATGCCTTTTGGTAAGCAAATTCAACAGCTTAAAGGCGCACAAGTGATTGTTGCAACGCCAGGTCGTTTGCTTGACTTGGTAAATCGTCGCCAATTGAAACTTGATAAAGTTGAATCGTTAATCGTCGACGAAGCTGACCGTATGCTTGATCTAGGCTTCTCTGAAGATTTAGAAGCAATTGGCGAGTTAGCTGCAAACCGTAATCAAACATTAATGTTCTCTGCGACTTTTGCTGATCGTATTATTCGTCTTGCTGAACGTATGATGAATGATCCACAACGTATCGCAATTGAAACTGGTCACAGCACTAACACTGATGTAACACAAACATTACATTGGACAGATGGTTTTGAGCATAAGAAAAAATTACTTACTCACTGGTTGTCTGACGAGTCAGTAGATCAAGCTGTTGTCTTTGCAAGCACGCAAGAAGATACAGATATGCTTGCTGAAGAATTGGCTGAAGCAGGTCACTCAGTTGTTGCATTGCATGGTGCTATGCCACAAACCGTTCGTAACCGTCGTTTACGCAGCATCCGTGAAGGTCGTGCAAAAATCTTAGTTGCAACTGACGTAGCAGCACGTGGTTTAGACGTACCAACTATTTCTCACGTGATTAACTTCGGTTTACCGATGAAAAACGAAGACTATGTACACCGTATTGGTCGTACAGGTCGTGCGGGTCGTACAGGTCAGGCGATTACACTTGCGACTTATCGTGAGCGTGGCAAAATCCGTGCTTTAGAAGATTATTTAGATGCACGTTTAAATGTGTCTGAAATTGAAGGTTTAGAGCCATCTCCACCTCCTGCACGTTCAGGTCGTGATGGCGGCGGTCGTGGTCGCGGTGGTCGTGATGGCGGCGGTCGTGGTCGTGGTGGTTTTGGTGGCGGTCGTCGTTTTGAAGGCGAAAGCAATTTCAAACGTCGTGAAGGTGGCGATGATCGTCCACGTCGTAGCTTCGATGATAAACCACGTGGTGAACGTCCATCATTTGGTGGTGAAGATCGTCCACGTCGCGAATTCAATTCTGATCGTCCACGTCGTGAAGGTGGTTTTGAAGACCGTCCACGTCGTAGCTTCGATGATAAACCACGCGGTGAACGTCCATCATTCGGTGGTGAAGACCGTCCACGTCGCGAGTTCAATTCAGATCGCCCACGTCGTGAAGGTGGTTTTGAAGATCGTCCAAAGCGTAGTTTTGGTGGTGAAGACCGTCCACGTCGCGAGTTCAATTCAGATCGCCCGCGTCGTGAAGGTGGTTTCAATGATAAACCGCGTTTTGATTCGAATGATGACAATCGTGGTAACCGTGTAGATTACAAACCACGTCGTGAAGGTAGCTTCGGCGACCGTCCAAAGCGCGATTTTGGTGATCGCCCACAACGTGAAGGTGGTTTTGGTGACCGTCCAAAACGTAGTTTCGGTGGTGAAGATCGCCCAAAACGTAGTTTCGGTGGTGAAGACCGTCCAAAGCGTAGTTTCGGTGGTGAAGACCGTCCAAAGCGTGATTTTGGTGATCGTCCAGCACGTGAAGGTGGCTTCGGTGGTGACCGTCGTCGCAAAAACGATTTTTAATCGTTAAAAAAACCGATGAAAAGAAGAGCCAGTTGTAAAACTGGCTTTTTTATTTAAGATTAGTCATGTAAAATTAAAAAAATGTCTACTAATTCAAATTTTATAGAAGAAATGAATAAACTTAAACAAAATAAAAGTCTTTTAAGTCAAATATGGTCATTCATTTGTGGTGAAGGGTTGCCTTGTCTATTTGTTATTTTAATGCTTTGTAATGGGTTATTTTTTGCATATGCACTTATTGCACGCAATAATACCGATTCTTTGAATGCAAGTTCACAACATGAGTTGAGCACAGAAGTTGATAAAAAGAACAATTACATAAATTAATAATCTTCATACGTAGCATATCAAAATAAAAACAAGCGCTTAATCTTTCAGTGTATAGTATGCGTGCATAAAAAGTGCAGGAATGAATGCCAGTATGAATAACAAATCTCCTCTCGATGCTGAAGCCCTCATTGAAGTTAAAAACTTGAGCTTTAACCGAGGGGAACGCGTCATTTATGATGATGTCAGTCTTAAAATTCGACGTGGTCAAATTACTGCAATTATGGGACCTTCAGGAACAGGTAAGACCACTTTGCTCCGTTTGATTGGTGGGCAGTTAATCCCTGATCATGGTGAAGTATTGCTCGATGGTAAAAATATTGCAGCCATGTCTCGTCCAGACTTGTTTGCTGCACGCGCACGTATGGGGATGTTATTCCAGAGCGGTGCGTTATTTACTGATATGTCAGTTTATGAAAATGTTGCATTTCCTATTCGTGCGCATACACAATTACCAGAACATTTGATTGCTGAGTTAGTCGCTTTAAAGTTGGAGTCGGTTGGGCTACGTGGTGCTGAACCCTTAATGCCATCTGAACTTTCAGGAGGTATGAATCGTCGTGTTGCCTTAGCGCGTGCGATTGCACTTGATCCAGAATTGATTATGTATGATGAGCCATTCGCTGGCCAAGATCCAATTGTTAAAGGTGTTCTAACACGATTGATTCGTTCTTTGCGTGAAGCTTTAGACTTAACAACAATTATTGTCTCGCATGATGTCGCAGAGACATTATCGATTGCTGATTATATTTATGTGGTTGCTGAAGGCAAAATTCAGGGTGAAGGTTCACCTGAGCAGCTACAGGCACATGCTTCCCCATTTGTACGTCAATTTTTAACAGGCTCAGCTGAGGGCCCTGTTGAATATCAATTTACTCATCAAGCATATTTAGATAACGAGGTTCGTGCATGAATACGATTGCCTGGTTAGGTAGACTCGTTATTGAGCGAATAAAGGGGATAGGTGCAGCATCACTTATGCTCATCCAGATTTTATTTTCAGCGCCTTCAAAGGGTGGCTTTCAACGCTTTGTCTATCAAATGCATCGTGTTGGGGTCATGTCTCTGCTGATTATTGCTGTGTCAGGTTTGTTTATTGGCGCTGTCCTTGGCTTACAGATGTATAGCATTTTGGTCACTTTTGGTAGTGAAGCTATGTTAGGGACAGCGATTTCGTTAACTTTGTTACGTGAACTTGCTGCGGTTGTTGCTGCATTACTATTTGCAGGGCGCGCAGGCTCGGCTCTCACTGCCGAAATTGGTTCAATGAAACAGAGTGAACAATTGGCCAGTATGGAAATGATTGGCGTTGATCCACTTCGTCAAATTGTGGCTCCGCGTTTGTGGGCAGGTATTGTGAGTTTGCCGATGTTGACTGTGATTTTTGCAACGATCGGTATCATTGGCGGCAAGTTGGTTGGCGTAGATTTTTTAGGTGCTGATGAAGGTTCTTTCTGGGGTGGTATGCAAAGTACAGTTCAGTTTGGGCATGATATTTTTAATGGCACTATTATTAAAAGTATTGTTTTTGCGCTGATTTGTACATGGGTTGCGGTCTATCAAGGTTATGCTTGTGATCCAACACCAGAGGGTATCGCGACTTCGATGACCAGAACGGTCGTATATTCTTCACTTTGTGTATTAGGTTTTGATTTCGTGTTGACTGCGGTCATGTTCGGAGGGATTTAATGAAATCACGTACTAGTGAGCTGGCCGTAGGTATTTTTGTGATTATCTTCGGTATCGCTCTATTTTTTCTTGCGATGAAAGTTAGTGGTTTAGTGGGTACAAATCTACGTGATAGCTATAGCATGACAGCGCAGTTTGACAACGTAAATGGTTTAAAACCACGAGCAAAGGTGACCATGAGTGGTGTGACTATTGGCCGTGTAGAGTCTATTACGCTTGATCCAGTAACACGTTTAGCAACAGTTAAGTTTGATTTGGATGGTAAATTAACCAGCTTTAATACTGAGCAATTAAAACAAGTGCAGAAAAATGCCTTAGAAGAATTGCGTTATAGCTCAGATTATCAACAAGCTGATGCTGCGAAACAAAAAGCAATGGAACAGCAACTTATCAGTAACATGACCTACATCACCAGTTTGGATGAGGATGCTTATATTATGGTTGCAACCAATGGCTTACTGGGTGAGAAGTATTTGAAAGTTGTACCAGGTGGTGGTGTGAATTACCTAAAGCGTGGTGATGTTGTTTCAAATACCCAAGGTACAATGGATTTAGAAGATTTGATCAGTAAATTTATTACTGGTGGTGCTGGTAAAGCCACATCAAGCTCAACAACTTCAGAGAGTTCGGCATCGCAGCCACTTGCTACTGAAGCAGAACCATCATTTGTTGAGTAATTCAGGTTAGGAGATTGAAGTGAATACATTATTGAAACAGACGTTAACAGCAAGTGTATTATCAACCATGCTTGCGAGTGCTGCATTTGCAGCACCAACAGAAACCCCACCTGATTTTGTTAAACGTGTTGCTGATGGTTTAATTACACGTCTAAAAGCAGATCATGCGAAATTACAAAGTAATCCTGCTTTAGTTAAATCGATTATTCGTCAAAACCTTGATCCGTATGTTGATTCACAAGCATTTACACGTATCGTATTAGGTACGTATGCAAACAATCAATATACAACTGCTGCGCAACGTGCTCAGTTTGAACAAAATTTCCGTGCGGTGATTATTGAAAATTATGGTGGTGCTTTCGCTAAATATACCAACCAAAGTTATACTATGCGTCCTTTTAAGTCGACCAATAGTAAGAATCCCGTTGTTACATTAGACTTCTTGCATAATGGTGAGAAAATCCCTGTATCGTTCCAGTTGACAGATAAAGGCGACCAATGGAAAGTCCGTAATATTAATGTCTCTGGTATTGATTTAGGCTTGCAATTCCGTAATCAGTTTGCTGCTACTGTTAAGCGCAATGGTGGTGATCTGAATAAAGCGATTGCAACCTTTAAGCCAGATGCAGATGCTGCTGTTAATAAAAAATAAGTAGGTGACGGGTGATTCAGTATATTGATCAGCAATTAATTGTTTCAAAAACAATTGATTTCTCGAATGCAGAACAGGTTTATCGAGCAGGTTTAAAGCATATCCAGCAACATAAGAGTTTTCCTCTCATTGTTGATCTGGGTCAGCTTGAACAAGGAAATACCCTTTCTTTAGCGGTATTGGTGCAATGGCTGCGTCAGACACCTGAAAGTAAAGGGCTGCATTTTAAAAATGTGTCTGATAAGATGCTGAAAATCATCCAAGCCTGTCATTTGCAAGATGATTTGAAATTGATATGAAAAAAGTCTTGTAATAAAAAAGCACCGCAAGGTGCTTTTTTATTAAATCCATTTCTTCCAGCGGAAGTACACCATTGGGAGTACAAGGAACGCCATCAGGATACTCGCTACAATCCAGAAACTCAGACTACCATGTGCGAAAGGTAAGACCTCAGTGTTCATGCCATAAATACTAGCAATCAGCATCGGAGGGGCAAGCATACTTGGTAAGATCGAGAATCGACGAATTGTGTCATTCTGTTCGGTGTTAATGAAGCCTGATGTGGTATCCAGTAAGAAGCGGACTTTCTGGAATAAGAATGCATCATGTTCGACCAGTGAACGGACATCCTCACTTAATTCTCGAATATCTGCATCATAAATATGACTGCCTAAAGCTCGAGGACGAGAAAGGAAGGTAAGCACACGACGTAAATCGATCAAACACAGTTGCGCCTTTCCAAGCATATCTTCTTGTTGTGCGAGTCGTGTAATCATGTCATCAAGATCGAGCAGGGTTTCACGATGATGGTTATTGAGTACTTCTGTGGAGTATCTTTCCAAGTCTTTGTGGATATCTTCCAAGATATCCGCAAGCTCATCTAGTTTTGCTTCAAGTAACCCGAGCAAGATCCAAGTGGGATCTTTATAGTCCATATTGTAATCATTACGGCGTGCACGCGCACGGAAGGCACGAAATGCAACTAATTTTTCGCCACGCATGGTAAACAAACGATCTTTATGCAGAATGAAGGCAACTGTTTGTACTGTTGCAAGCATATGAGATGACTCATCTGTATCGCCATCGACCTGATAATTTTTATTCTTTGTTAAAAAATATGTACTGATATGCAAGATGCCATCATCATCACGGTAAAATCGTGCGGATGAGGAAATGTCTTCAAGTGATTTTAATGTTGGTAGGTTTCGCTCGTAAGCATCAAATACCCACTGTTGTTCTTCTTGAGATGGAGCAATTAGATCAATCCAAACCAATTCAGGGTGGAGATCAAAACTCCCATTGATTGTTGCATCTTCTAGACTACCGCGCTCTGTGGCATAAAAGGCTTCAAGCATGTCTTTTTTCCTCGCGCAGCCAATGTGAGATTTTCAGCATTGTACCGAAAACCAGCGTGTATTTTAGACAAGGATGAAACGAAAAACACTTGCCTAAACGTTAATTTCTAAAAAATCTTGTTACACAGCCTACTTTATCAGCATGACAGTTATATAAAACGGTTTTAATTGTATGAATTCTATATGTGTTTTTTGTGTGAGGCTGCCAGATTATGGTTCTATTGATCTAAAAAATTATCGTTGTCTAGATAAGTCATGGCTGAGCAGGACAATACCGAGTTTATGGTTCTTTAGTTCCATTGTAATGAATGCATCGGTTGAAATTTAAGTGTGAGGAAAGGGTATTGAAAACGATTACTGTGGCTGCCGCTGTCATTTTAAATGACCAAAATCAATTGCTTTTAGTGCGTAAACAGAATACGCAGGCATTTATGCAGGTGGGTGGAAAACTGGAACTGAATGAAGCGCCTGAAATTGCAATACAGCGTGAAATTTTAGAGGAAATCGCGTGTGAATCTGAGATCAAACAGTTTATCGGGCGCTTTGAAACGGCTGCTGCAAATGAGCCTGATCATCTGTTAGTGAGTTATGTTTATGAGGTGAAACTGAAACAAACACCACGTATCGCTGCGGAAATTGCAGAGATGAAATGGATTGATTTGGAAGATCAAGTCACTTTACTTGCACCTCTTACTCAACACGTGGTGATTCCATGGTGTCAGCAAAATTTAGAGAACTAGCATTATTACGGATAGGGGCTGCTAAACAAATACTATAAACCTGTTGGCAGCCAAGTTGTTGCAAGACTTGAGATAAGGCGGTAATTGAACTGCCCGTTGTGACGACATCATCGACGATCAAGACTTTGCGATAACGAAGATGATTGGGCGGTGCAGCCACAAATTGCTGTTCAATATTTTCTAGTCTTTCGATGCGCGATAAGCCTTTTTGCGAGTGTTGATCCAAGCGTTGTATAGGTTGCCAGATAGGGATATTTAAGCTTTTACTAAGTGCTTGGGCCAGTAAAAGCGTTTGGTTGAAACCTCGTTCAACTAATCGATCAGTTGAAATCGGCATTGGAACGATGGCATGAACTTTAGGAAGCTTGAGTTGTTGTAGCAGTCCTTCCAATAGTCGTTGATGATGCAATTTTTGTTCATATTTAAATTGCTGAATGATGCGATCAATCGGATATTGATAATGGCATACAACAAATATTTGTTGTTGATTACGTTGAATGGATTGTTTTAACCAAGGTAACTGATTCCAACAACTTTGACATACTCCGTATTGCTTCCTAATCCCAATATCACACAGGCTACATGGCGTTAGATAATCAAAGATTTGTTTTGCTGATGTTTGAATTAATTTAAACATAGGCGTATCTTGGGGCTTCAGGTAGCCAGCGTTTTAATAGTCCATCAGCATGCTGTGGATAATCTTTTAGAATTTGTTCAGCCACATAATGGGCTTGTGTGAGTAAATGATCATCACGTTCTAAACGTGCCACACGGAAGCCCATATCCCCAGTTTGTTTTGTTCCTAAGAGTTCACCCGGACCGCGTATTTCCAAATCTTTTTCAGCAATTACGAAACCATCATTACTTTCTCGTAAAATAGACAGTCGCTCCTGACCATTTTGAGACAAAGGTACTTTGTAGAGTAGAGCGCAAAAACTAGCGGTAGCACCACGCCCAACACGCCCTCGAAGTTGGTGCAATTGCGAGAGACCCAAACGTTCAGCATTCTCAATGACCATGATGGATGCATTGGGTACATCGACCCCAACCTCAATCACGGTAGTGGCAATTAACAGTTGTGATTGATTATCTTTAAAGGCTTGCATGACCGCTTGTTTTTCATCTGCTTTCATTTTGCCGTGGACCAGACCAATATTGATGTCTGGAAAGCGTTCCTTGATTTCTTGATAGGTGGCTTCGGCGGCTTGAGCATCTAGGGTTTCAGATTGTTCCACTAAGGTGCAGACCCAATATGCTTGTTTACCTTCACGACAGTTGCTGGCAATCCGTTGCAGGACTTGTTCACGGCGATCTAAAGGAATTGTTACGGTTTGAATTGTGGTGCGTCCCGGGGGGAGCTCGTCAATAATTGAAGTATCTAAATCACCATAAGCACTCATCGCGAGTGTGCGGGGAATCGGGGTGGCTGTCATCACCAATTGATGTGGGGTAAATTGATTAGCGCCTTTATTTCTTAAAGCAAGGCGTTGATCGACCCCGAAACGATGTTGTTCATCAATAATAACCAAGCCTAGTTTAGAAAATTCCACGGCATCTTGGAATAAAGCATGCGTACCGACAATAAGTTGTGCATGCCCTTGTTTAATTTGTTGTTCAGCTTGTGTACGTGCTTTGCCTTTTTGTTTGCCTGAAAGCCATACCACTTGGATGCCTAGTGGCTCAAACCAGCGTTTAAAATTTAAATAATGTTGTTCTGCTAAGATCTCAGTCGGTGCCATCAGTGCAACTTGCCAGTCTGCTTCTAGTGCATGGCAGGCTGCAACTGCTGCAACGAGTGTTTTACCTGCTCCTACATCACCTTGGACTAAGCGGAGCATCGGTTGATTTTGCTTGAGATCTTGCAAGATTTCCTTAGAAACTCGTTTTTGTGCATTGGTCATTTGAAAAGGAAGACCATCTAATAATGCCTTAGCCAAGACCTTACTGCTATCAAAACGAGGTGCAGCAATTTGGCGGATATAGGCACGGCGTGTTAATAGGCTAATTTGATGGGCGACTAGCTCTTCAAAAATTAATCGTTGTTGGGCAGGATGCGAACCTTGATTGAGTTGTTGCATGTTGGCATCAACAGGTGGCTCATGAATATATTCTAATGCTTGTTTAAGTTCATAGCCGTTGCTGTATTTAGTCGGTAATAACTCAGCCAAGTCATCGCTATGATGTTGTAACGCTTGACGAATATATTCACGTAATTTAGGCTGTGTCAGACCTTCAGTGCTAGGATAAATTGCCGTGAGTTGGGTTTTGGGTAACGGCGTATGCTGTTGGATGACTTGTATTTCTGGATGATACATTTCAAGACCGCGTGCTCCAACACGAACTTCACCGAATATTCGAAGCTGTTGTCCCATTTTGATGCGATCAGTTAATCCCTTATAAATGTGATAAAACCGTAAAGTAACCTTGCCAAAATCATCTTGTAATAAGGCTGCAAGTGATTTCTTTTTGCCTGGAGGAAAATCTACGGATCGAACCTCACCTTCGAGCAAATAACTTCGTCCAACAACCAGCTGATTCATTGGAATAATGGTGCTACGATCTTCATAGTCACGAGGAAGATGAAACAGCAAATCATCCGTGCTAAAAATATGAAGCTTTTTTAATAGGGTTGCTGCGGCGGCACCAACACCTTGTAATTGCTGGACTGAAGTCATCTCTATTCAAGGGTGTATATGCATATTTTATTTATTGGTTATGGTAAAACATCTCAGCGCGTTGCTAAACACTTATTTGAGCAAGGTCACCACATTAGCACAATTAGCCGTAGTCCAAAAATGGATTGTTATGCAAGACACTATATCCAAGATATACATTATTTAGATTTGACTCAGCTTGATCCAATTGATTTGGTTTATGTCATTCTTGCACCTTCGCAGAGCGGCATAGAAGCATATCAACAAACCTATGTTGATAGCGTTGAACCAATTGCTAATGCTCTCAAAAATCATCCTGTTCGACGTATCATCATCGTTTCTTCGACACGAGTCTATGGTGAAAATGCAGGGGAGCGAATCGATGATGAATCATTCATTCAACCCATCGATGAGCAGGGACATCTGCTTCGGAAGATGGAGTTGTTGTGGCAATCACATTATCCTCATCAGAGCATTATTGTCCGACCAGCAGGAATTTATGGGACCTCAATTGCTCGTTTAAAAAAGCTTGCTGAACAAACACTGACTTATCCAACGATACATTTTAGTAATCGAATTCATATCGATGATTTAGCCAAGTTTTTAGCGTTATTAGCTGTCATAGATATTGTGGAATCAAGTTATATTATTAGTAATAACAATCCTTTACCCATGCATGAAATATTAAGTTGGTTTCAACAATATTTAAACTTGCCTCAGTTGCAACTTATGTCTGAGCAAGTAACTGGGAAGCGAATTTATGCAACTCGATTGCCACAAACGGGATTTAAATTTGAACATCAGATTTGCTTTAATGACTATCAGACGCTGTTGTCGGTACATGATAATGAAAAATAATTAGGGCTTGTTGAGAATTAACAAAGGCAACTGATTAATTTATAATAGTACTATGGATAGATACATACTTACTGATGCCCAATGGGCAAAAATGGAACCTTTTTGCCTAGGTAAAGTGACCGATCGAGGTCGTAGTGGAAAAGATAATCGATTATTCTTAGAAGCAGTCCTCTGGATTGCCCGTACAGGCAGTCCATGGCGTGATCTACCTCCTCATTTTGGTAAATGGAATACCGTCTTTAAAAGATACCGTGACTGGGTGAAAGCTGGTGTATTTGAAACTATTTTTGCATCTGTAAATGAAGATGTTGATTTGGAATACGCCATGATTGATGGAACGATTGTTAAAGTTCATCGACATGGGCAAGGTGCAAAAGGGGGACTTTCAAACAGTCTATAGGTAAATCTCGAGGTGGAATGACCTGTAAAATTCTTGCCTTAGTGGATAGTCTAGGCAACCTCATTAAGTTTCGATTAATGCCTGGTCAATATCACGATTTAGTAGAAACCAAACCTTTAATTGAAGATGTTGATTTTCAAGCATTACTAGCGGATAAAGCATTTGATGCAGATTGGCTGATTCAAGAACTAAATGAACGTAAAGTGAAAGTGGTGATCCCACCCAAATCTAATCGAAAAGTAATGAGAGCATTTGATACGATTATGTATAAATGGCGTCATCTCATTGAAAACTATTTCTGTAAGTTAAAAGAATTTAAACGTATAGCGATGCGTAGTTGTAAAACAGATACGAGTTTTGAAGCCATGATTCAATTGTGCGCTAGTTTAATTAACTCTCGGTAATTCTCAACAAACCCTAGATTAAACTGCAAGACAATTTGAATAGTTGGTATAGATTTTGATGATAAAATACCAACAGATTCCGTAAAGGAACTGCCTGAGTTGTGCACATGGTTTGTGATGAGGCATTAAGGGGTGGATATGAGAAAAATAATTTTTACGATGATGCTGGTGTTGGTAGCAACAACAAGTTGGGCGGGCGCACAAACATGGTGTGTGTTTGATCCATTGAGTACTCAGGGCGATATTAGTCGTCGTTTACAAGATATTCGTCTCTATGCACTTCAACATAAAACTCAGTTGAAATTTGATACTTTTAAGGATGAAAAAAATGCGATTCAGGCATTTGACCAAAATAAATGTTCAGGTTTAGTGGCATCTAATTTTCATACCTATCGTTACAACCATTTTATGGGAAGTACCAGTGGAATTGGTTTGATTTCAAACAATCGTGTTGCACGTATGTTGTTGCAGTTATTGACCAATCCAAATGTCGAAAAACGTATGCTAGATCAAAATTATGAAGTGCTAGGCATGATTCCAATTGGCACGGCATATATGACCATGAATACTCAGCAGATCAGGAAAGTTTCACAATTAAAGAATAAGACCATTGGTATTTTGGAAAATAATCCGCCTCAATTGGCATTGGTACAAAGTGTATCGGCAAAACCTGTTTATGTGGATTTTGCTACGGCAGTTGATTCTTTCAAGCAAAAGAAGATCGATATATTGGCTGCACCAGCGTATGGCGTATTACCTTATAACTTGAAAAAAGAGTTTGGTGAATCGACCCAAGTTGTCAATTTTCCAGTCGCGTATTTCGCAATTAATATTGTGATTCGACCTCAAGCGTATCCCAATGGTTTTGGACACCAAATCCGAACTTGGTTTGTAAAAAATAGTAATGTTTTAGCTGCACAAGCAATGCAATGGGAAAATCATTTACCAGCGTATTATTGGGCTGATATTTCGGGTTATGAAAAGCAGGGCTATGAGGCGCTGGTTGCTAAGATTCGTAATCGTTATGTGGATTCAGGTTACTACGATGCCTATTTTGTCGAGCTAATCAAACGACTCAGATGTCTAGATGATCCGAAATATTTAGAATGCCGCAAATAAATTGGGTTAGCCAATTTTTTTGACTAACCCATCAGAAGTGAATACCGAAACATTAAGCTTTCTTGCGTTTTAAACGACGTTTTGCCTGTTGAGAAGCCATTGCTTCTAAAGCGGTTGCAAGTTCTTTATCTGTAAATGTTGTGATGTGTTGCAACATTTGCAAGGTCGTTTCATCCAGTACCAACTGTGCACCTGCGGCCATTTCACTGAAATTATCATCATATTCAATGAAACCATGTTCATTATTACGAATGTAATTTTGTTGTGTTAGAACCTTAATAAAGCTCTGGAATAAAGACTTATCAAAGAACTCAGGTGAGTTAAATTCATATAGTACAGATAGGCGTTGACCTAATAAGTGACTTAACTCTTCGACTTGTTTGGTTGAAATGTTGCCAGAACCACGTTGGGTGATCAGTGCAAGCGTCATGTAATAACGCTCTAAGCTTTGTTTAACTGGCATGCCTAAAGTCAAAAGTTTCTGATGCTCTTCACTGTTTGGTGTTGGGCTAAATAAGTTCCCATCATGATCTTGGAAAATTAGACCAATTTGAACAAGTGCGTTGATATAGTTATCAATATGCTGTTGCAATTCAGAAGCTTTCCACTTCATGAATAATTCAGCTTTTAAGAATGGATACAATGTACGAATCACATTACTTAAATCTGTTTTATTAATCTTACCGTTATGTTCAACCAATGATGCAACCAGTGATGGTAAGACAAAAGCATGCAAGATGTTGTTACGGAAATAGGTTAATAAAACAGCTTGATTGTCTTCTATGGCAATAATATCACCTAGAACATGCTGCACACGTTTGATCAGTTTGAGCTTTAGACCATAAGCAATGATTTCTTTACCTGATAAAGAAGTGACTTGCGTGCGTTCATCATATGGTTGTTGAGTCGCTAAATCACGATAAATATCAAGCTGTTTCGCACAGATCTCTTCATCTAATGTATGCTTTGGTGTTGCTAATAAGATCAAAGATAATAATGAAACAGGGTTGATGACCACCGCGCGGTTAATATTTTCTAAAATAACATTAGCTGAGCTTGAAACAACATTCGATACTTCAGCTGGAATTGGCGCATCATTTTTTTCGATCTGAATTTTGTCTGCATTATGCTGCTTTAAAATATCATCGAGGAAAACAGGTTCACCAAAGTTAACGTGTACCTTGCCAAAAATTCTTTCAATTTTACGTAAAGTTTTGACGATACCGAAAATTGATTCTGCTTCTTTTGGCTTACCTTGCATTTCACCTACATAAGTTGAGCCTTCCATCAAGCGCTCATAACCAATATATGTCGGTAAGAATACGATTGGCTTAGCACGACCGCGTAAATGACCATGTACGGTCATTGCAAGCATACCTGTCTTCGGTGGTAGCAAGCGACCAGTACGTGAACGACCGCCTTCAATGAAGTACTCGATAGGCGTATTGCGCGATAGAATGGTGTATAAATATTCTTTAAATACAGAAGTATACAGTGCATTTCCGCGGAATGAGCGGCGTATGAAAAATGCACCGCCTCCACGCAATAACTGACCTACAAAAGGTAAGTTCAGGTTATCACCCGCAGCAATATATGGAATCATCAAGCCACGTTTATAAATCACATAGGACAATAATAAATAGTCGATATGGCTACGGTGGCATGGTGTGTAAATAATTTCATAGTCTTTCGCAAGTTCGCGAACTGTACTGAAATTATGAACTTCAACGCCATCATATAGTTGTGTCCATAATCGTGTTAAAGCCATATCTGCGAAGCGTACTGCTGACGCTGAATAATCAGAAACGATTTCATTGACATAGCCAATTGCGCGGCGTTCTGCCTCAAGCATGCTGATTTTATGCTGAATGCTTTCACGGCGAATGGCATCCTGTACATCGGGTGCCTTAATGATAGACTGCATCACGTTGCGGCGGTCTGACAAGTCAGGCCCAAGTACCACTTCGCGTTGCTGGTCTAGGTAGCCATCTAGTGAACTTGCGATATACGTGGCAGGAGAGATGTTTGGATGATGTCTCTTGGCATAATCTACCAATTCACGTAGAGATTGAGGTTCATGGAATTCTAAATATGAATCACGCCCATGTAAGCCAATATTCATGAGTTGCTTAACAGTACCTGGTGTTGCCCAAGTATCAGAAAATAATAATTTAAACCATGAATCTTCTTTATCAGGTGAGCGTCCCCAAAGTACTGTAACGGGAACTAATTGAACATCTACTTCTTGATTTTGTTCTAATGCTTCGATCAACTGTAGAAGGCGTGGGGGATATGTTTGAGTATTAAAAAAGTTATTTTCATTCTGATGTAAAAATAGAATCGAGTTTTTTTCATGATAAGTTCCAAAACTCATGGCATCCAAAGCCGGCTTTAGATGAAGGCGACGCGTTTCACCATCAACTACCAAAGCATTACTACGTGAATAATTTTGTAGTACATAACAAATCACTTTATTTGAATCTGGTGTGCTTTGCTCAGTTGTTGTTGATTCTGTAGGAACTTCACCAAGAACATGTGGAGTGACCACAAGGTCAAGTAACTTACTCGACAGTTGGCGATACATTTGACCAAATCCAGTCTTGGACATTACAGACTCCTAAATGATAACCTTGAGCATGAGGCGTTGTTATAGTGCCGTAAACCACAGCGTACGGCATAGCTCGATGAACACAAACGTCAACACGACATTCTGCGATATTCTGCCATGAAACGATATGTTATTTTCTGACAAAATATAGCGTATTTGGTAGATTTTATCGTTAAAAATCGTATTTTTAGCGGTTATAAATAAAGATTAATGTGACGGATGAATCATTTTATCCTGAGCATATTTATTGGAATTTGTGGCACAATCGAAATGATCAATCCTGAATGGATTAGTTGATCTCTCCTCATTGATGTTGGAAGGCTATTACATGAATGCGTTAACTCAAGAACTGGTTGAACTTTTGACTTTGGAAAAGTTGGAAGAACATATTTTCCGAGGCAACAGTCGCAATTTGGTTGGGAAACGAGTATTCGGTGGGCAAGTTCTTGGACAAGCATTAAGAGCGGCGTCATATACCACAAACCGTCCAGCACATTCGTTGCATGCTTATTTTTTATATGGTGGTGATGTCGATGCACCGATCATTTATGAAGTTGATCCATTGCGAGATGGTAAAAGTTTTGCAAGTCGACAAGTGCGTGCGATCCAACATGGACGTACAATTTTCTCGGCGATGGTATCTTTTGCCAATCCAGAAGAAGGCTTAAATTATCAACATAAAGAACCAGAGTATCCGAGTCCTGAAGAGCTGAAGTCTGAGAAAGAATTAAAAGAAAGTATGCTCAATTTCGTTCCAGAAAATGCACGTACGAGTTTTATGCGCGAACGTCATGTGGAAATTAGACCAACTCGACCAGTTAATCCTTTTCAGCCGCAGCCTGAAGCACCATATTATGCGCACTACATTCGTACCCATGATCGTATTGCAGAAAATGTTGATGACGTTTCATTACATCAAGCCATCGTTGCGTTTTATTCAGACTTTACTTTGATGACTACAGCACTGCGTCCACACGGGTTATCTTGGATTTCGCCAAATTTACAATGTGCAAGTATTGATCATACCATTTACTTCCATCGCCCGTTACGTGCTGATGATTGGATGCTTTACGATATGGAAGCAACGATTAGTGCCAGTTCACGTGGTCTGAATTTTGGACGCATGTGGCAGAATGGTCAGCTGGTATGTAGCACTGTGCAAGAGGGGCTAATTCGCTTAAGAGAAATTGAAACCCAGTAAGTTAGATTTGAAAAATTCAAATTAAAGCCATCGTTTAGATGGCTTTTTTTGTCATAAGGTTGTGACAAAAAATTGCTCGATTCTTCAATATGAGCGTGCCATAGTACCCACAAGCTAAAATATTTTATTAATCAGAATGAATTTAAATACACAAATTCTAATCGCAGCCGTACTGGGTGTTATATATGGGTTCTTCTTGACTTTGTATCCGCAGACTAGTTTTGCTGAACATAGTTTGTATGGGCTGGGGATTTTAAGCAGTATTTTTATTGGTTTACTAAAAATGTTGCTCATCCCACTTATTTTTAGTTCGATCGTTGTAGGTGTTTCAAATTTACAGGCTGGTGGACAATTTGGGCGAGTTTGGAAAATTACAGCATTAAGCTGTCTCACGACGACAACCTTAGCTTTGATTTTAGGGATTAGTTGTGCACATCTATTTGAAGTAGGTAAAGGCGTAGATATTCAAATCTTCCAAGAAGCCATGCAAAACCATCAGACGCCAGATACGCTGACGCCTTCAAGTTTTCTGACCAGTTTTATCCAAAATACCTTGATCAATCCTTTTAAAGCATTTAGTGAGGGTAATGTACTTGCAGTTGTGGTCTTTGCGTTATTCCTTGGAGTCGCATTAGTCAAAGGGGGTGAAAGCTTTAGTTTGGTTCGCAATACCTGCCAACAATTCTTTGTCATGATGATGATGCTTGTGGGTTGGGTGATGAAGCTAGCGCCAATCGGTATTTTTGCATTGCTTGCTAAATTGATCGCGAGCGAAGATCTTTCCGTGTTAAGTCGTTTAGTGGAATTCGCAATGGTTGTCACAGGAACAACGATTTTTCACGGTGCTGTTGTTTTGCCGACATTACTTTGGATTTTTGGAAAAATGAATCCAATCACTTTCTTTAAAGGTGCACGCACAGCTTTGGTCACTGCATTTGCGACTAGTTCAAGTTCCGCGACGATGCCACTCAGTATGAAATGTGCACAAGAAAATTTAGGTGTGCGACCACAGACGGCAGGATTTGTGATTCCTTTAGGAACACAATTAAATATGGATGGTACTGCACTTTATGAGGCAGCCGCTGCTTTGTTTATTGCAAATTTGATAGGCTTGGACTTGAGCTTAACACAGCAAATTATCGTATGTTTAACTGCCATGATTGCTTCATTGGGAGCACCAGGTATTCCCAGCGCAGGTATGGTGACCATGATTATGGTTTTACAATCAGTTGGTTTGCCTGCGGAAGCGATTGCGATTTTATTACCGATTGATCGAGTATTAGATACTGTACGAACAGTGGTGAATGTACAGGGTGATATGATGATCAGCGTTGTTGTTGATCGTTATGCTAAGCAAGCAGAAGTTGAATCAAGTTGATGCGATTTAAGAAATAAAAAAAGCAGGAGAAGACTCCTGCTTTTTTATTGAAATGCTTATGCAGCTTGTTGTAAAGCGCGTTTTGCTGCTGGTGAATTATTTAAATAATTCACCGCATCTTGAGTATTACCTTCTTTCACAGGATCATACCAAGGCATGAGATAGTCGATTTGTTGAGCGACTAACCAAATTGGATTTGGTAAAACCTGATTATCTTGACGACCAATTTTGTACCATTCCATCCAAACCCATGGTCTAAATAAGCTTGGTTTTTTGTCGGTAAAACGAGGATCTTGACCCATGATATGTGCCGCGCCATCAACCCATAAACCAAGTACACCTACGATTACAGCGACACTCATGTAATAACGTGCAATATAACCACCACCTAAATGACGATATAGATCAAAGGCAACGGTACGATGTTCGATTTCTTCAGAACCATGCCATTTAATCAGATCAATCATTTCAGGATCGGCACCGAGCTCTTCCCAACGTTTGTTATACAGTGCGTATTTACCCAATACACAAGTCATGTGTTCAACTGTTGCAATGATGCCTAGACGGAACAAATCCCATTGATGGTCAAGTATTTTAGGAACTTCTTTACCAAAAGGCTTATCAGCTAAAGCTTTGTTAAATAAGAAATCCATAATATCGAGATTACGCTGAATATCAATATTACGTTGGCTAAGATATTCTTTGTTCGCAGACGTATGTGCAACCGCATGCATCGCTTCTTGGCGAATAAATGCTTGAACGTCTTGTTTTAATTTTTCATCAGTAATTTCTGGAAGAACTTTGTTGTATAAGCGGCAGAACCAAAACTCACCAGCAGGCAAAATATTGTTAATTTCATTAATAAAATAACTGGCATAAGGCTGGTTTGGAATCCAATCCACTGGTGTTTTTTTCCAGTCAAACTTCACTTTGCGTGGGAGAATTTTATAGTCAATCGAAGAACCAAGCACTTTGTTCTTCATAATTGATAGTAATTTCATCGTTTAGTCCTAATCGATAGTGCAATGAACCAACACTAAGCAGTATATGAAAACTACCTAGTGTTTGTGTTTAGCAATTCGGGACAATTAGAAATTATTTAATGCATCAAGTTGTATAAAATGCATTATTTATTCTTCGACGTCTACTTCTGAAGCTTCTGGGATCTGATCAAGGTCAAATTCTGCTGGTTGATCAAGTGTGAAATGTAAACGGCCACCCATGACGCTTGCCAATTCTTCTAAACCAATTCGATTGAGTGAAGAGAATAATTGAATCGAGAAATCAAGTTTCATTTTCTTCAACTGCTGCTTAATTTCTAATAGTACTTTATTGGCAGGGCCACGGTTTAATTTATCGGCTTTAGTAAGCAGGATATGCACAAACAAATGGCGTGAATGTGCCCATTCCAGCATCATTAAGTCAAAATGTTGTAATGGATGGCGGATGTCCATTAACAGTACTAAGCCTTGTAAGCTTTTACGATGGATTAGATAGTTCTCAAGTTCTTTCTGCCATACGATTTTCATGGCTTCAGGTACAGCCGCATAACCATAACCTGGTAAATCGACCAAACGTTGATCTGGATTACCTAAGCTAAAAAAGTTAATCATTTGCGTGCGCCCAGGTCTTTTTGAAGCGCGTGCGAGTTGCTTTTGATTGGTTAAAGCATTAATTGCACTCGATTTTCCTGCATTGGAACGACCTGCAAATGCGATTTCATAACCTGTATCTTCTACGCACAAATCCAGTTTAGGTGCACTCATCAAAAATTCAGCTTGGCGTAACCAAGTCAAAGACTGCACTGCATATGCGGTTACTGCAGGATCAGTCTTTTTTTCATAACTGATTTTTTGTTTAGGTGCGAGTTTGGCTTTGGTGTCTTTCGATTTTTCACTACGACGCATAGAAGCTTACTTTTTGAATTGAAATAGCAACGACTATTATAAAGGATGTGAGAGATTCGTGCGAATCTTGATGTTTAGGCTTTTTGAACGAGTTGTAAAAAATCAATATTTGAATTTGTAGAAGAGGGAAGAATGCCATATTGCAGCACTTCTCCAAGTGTATATTGATCTAGGCTTTGATAAAAACATTCTAAAGCTTGATCCAAAATACTTTTCAGTCCGCAATGAGAGCGTAAAACACAAGGTGGCGTATTACATTCTACGATTTGATGATTGCCTTGTAGGATACGAACAATTTCACCTAGTTTTAAACTTTTGGCTTCTGGATTTAAACGAAGTCCACCGCCTTTGCCGCGAATCGTTACAATCCAATGCTGTTTTCCCATGAAGTGAACGATTTTCACTAAATGATTTTGGGATACATGCAAGTCCCGTGCAATATCTGCAATCGTATACGGTACATCACTCGGACGAGCGACATACATTAAGATTCTGAGTGCATAATCAGTAAACTTATTGAGTTGCATGGGTTTTCACTCAATCTATTGCTTTAAACAGAAAGGGCTAGTCTAACATAGACTAGCCCTATGCAAAACGCAGCACCGATTAGCTGAGTTTTACGCCACCCGTACCGAATGCTTCGCTATGAATGTTTTCGGCAGGAATACCACGGGCAACCAGTGCCTTATGCTGTTCCGCCATAAATGGCATTGGACCACACAGATAATAGTCTGCATTGATTGGCAGTAAAGCGGCATCCATCGCTGCTAAATCCAGACGGCCAGCAACGTCATAATCTTCACCTAGCACATCACTTTCATGTGGGAATTCATAGGCAGTAAATGTGCTCAGGCGTGGATATTTTGCCTTTAACTCATGAATATGCTGTTTCATGGCATGCACCTGACTGCTACGGCAGGCATGAATAAAGCTGACAGGCTGAGGCATATCTTCTGTCACTAATTGATTCAGCATAGCAATCATTGGAGTTAAGCCAACACCACCACTGATAAACACATTACGTTTTTTGCTATCAATCAGGTAGAAGTTGCCTGTAGGTGCAGATACCTCAATTTCTGAACCCTCAGCCAAGCCATGTAAGGTGCTTGATACCCAACCACCTGCTAACTCACCTTTTTCATCCTCACGTTTGACTGAAATACGTAAGTAATCTGCTTGAGGACTTGTTGATAGTGTGTATTGACGTGGTTGTCTTAAATTGAGTTCAGGTACAAACACGCGAACTGAAATGTATTGACCCGCTTCATATTTAGGTAATTCACCACCATCCACAGGTGCGAGATAGAATGAAGTAATTTCATCGCTTTCAACGACTTTTTTGGCAATTTTGAAATTACGCCAACCTAACCAACTGCCTTTGGTTTGTTGATGTTGATCATAGATCGCTTTTTCAGTGCTAATAAATAAGTCAGCTAATTGACCATAAGCGGCCGCCCATGCACCAATCAATGGATCTTCCATCGAAATATTCAGTACTTCACTGATAGAGTGTAGTAGGTTCTCACCCACAATACTGTAATCAGGTGATTGAATATTCAAGCTCACATGTTTGTGTGCAATCAATTCGACCACAGGTAAAAGTACAGAAGGATCTTCAATATTTTCCGCATAAGCTAGTACAGCACCCGCAAGTGCTTGTGCTTGTGCACCACTACGTTGATGCCCCATATTGAAGGTTTCTTTTAATTCGGGGTTATTACCTAACATACGGTTGTAAAAGTAACCAGTGAGTGCCACACCATTTTCACGGAGTACAGGTACAGTTGCTTTTACAAGGTCAATTTGCTGCGGAGTCATGGGTGATCTCTCTTGGCTATCATTTATAAGATATATTTAAAATATACCTTATAAAATTTATTTGCAAGATCTGTTTTGACTAAAACCATAAAAAAATAGGGGATAAATGATTATCCTCTGATTTTTAAAATAATAAAGATTTTTATTTGCCAAATAATGAACCAAGTAAACCGCGAACGATCTTTTGACCTGTAGAGCCGCCCAAGCTACGAGCCGCACTTTTTGCAAAAGTTCCCACAATATCTTGGGTGAGTTTCTCTCGATCTCGTTGTGCTTTCTCTGCGGCTTTTTGTTGCTCTTTTGCAAAGCGTTCTTGTTCTTTCGCCTGTTGTTTGGCTAAAGCATCTTGTTCTTTGCTTTGCTGCTTTTCTAATTCATCTGCCTGTTTTTGTTGAGACTGTTGTAGCACTTTCTTTTGCAGCATTTCATAAGCACTATCACGATCCACAGCTTGATCATAAACATCTGCAACAATACTTTGCGAAATAATAATTTGGCGTTCTTCTGGCGTGATTGGCGTAAATGAAGAGTAAGGTGGCATGACCCAACCGCGCTCTACAATTTGCGGTGTCCCTTGCTCATCTAGACAACTAATTAATGCTTCACCTACAGCAAGTTCTGTAATCGCTTGATCAACTTTGAATGCTGGATTGGCTCGAAAGGTATCCGCTGCGGTTTTGACCGCCTTTTGATCTTTTGGAGTAAATGCACGTAAGGCATGTTGCACACGGTTGCCTAATTGCCCTAAGACACTTTCCGGTAAATCCAGTGGGTTTTGGGTAATAAAATAAATTCCCACACCTTTAGAGCGAATCAGGCGAACTACCTGTTCGATTTTCTGTTGCAAGGCTGGACTGGCATTATCAAATAACAAATGAGCCTCATCGAAGAAGAACACCAGTTTCGGCTTATCCATATCGCCAACTTCTGGAAGCTGCTCAAATAGCTCAGAAAGCATCCATAACAGGAATGTGGCATAAAGCTTCGGGGTATTCATCAACTTGTCGGCAGCTAAGATATTGATATAGCCATGACCATTGGTATCGGTCTGAATAAAATCGAGAATATTCAGGCTAGGCTCACCAAAAAATTGCTCTCCACCTTGATCACCTAAAGCCAATAAATTACGTTGAATCGCCCCAAGACTAGCTGGAGAAAGGTTGCCATATTCAGCTTTTAATTCGGCTGCATTTTCGCTGACATAGGTCAGCATTGCTTTAAGGTCTTTGAAATCAATTAATAAAAGCCCTTGATCATCTGCAACGCGGAAAACGGCCGAAAGAACGCCTTCTTGTGTGTCATTCAGATTGAGCATTTGTGCCAAAAGTAACGGACCAATTTCTGAAATTGTGGTACGAATAGGATGACCTTGTTGCCCAAATAAATCCCAAAAAATAACAGGGGAAGCAGCAAATGGAATGGGTTCAAGTTGTAAGTTTTTTAAACGCTCATCAAATTTGGGGTTGCTACTTCCTGCTTTAGCCAAACTAGAGACATCACCTTTAGCATCTGCCAAAAAGACAGGTACGCCCAGCCGTGAGAAACTTTCGGCTAATACCTTCAGAGTCACTGTTTTACCTGTGCCTGTCGCACCTGCAATTAAACCGTGGCGGTTTGCAAATTGAGAATGTAAAACAATATCTTGCGTTGTATCTGAGGTTTTTTTTGCAATAATAATGGGTGTATTCATTCTTCACCTATGCTTTATTTCATTCGAGTTGTTTTAGTGCGTTTTGAATATCTTGGATTAAATCGTTTGGATGTTCTAGTCCTATGCAGAAGCGAACCAATAAACCTTGTTGTAAATGTGTATTTTCTAGTTCTCGCATCTGTTTTAAATCATAAAGCATAACAAGGCTGACAGGGCCACCCCAACTGAATCCCAACTTAAATAAGTTTAAGCTATCGCAGAATTTTCGAATCGCTGCGAGATCATATTCAGGTTTGAAAATGACACTGACTAAACCTGCACTTTTTCCTGTTTCACAGACTTGCTGCCAAAATAAATGGCCTGCTGAGTTGGCATCACTTGGATGTAAAACTTGGCAAAATTGAGATTGTTGCTTTAGCCAATCAAGCACTGCTATTGCACTGTTAGATTGTTGTTCATAACGAAGTGGCATATGAGCCAAGCTACGTTGAATTTGTGCGGTATCATCGCCTGAAACACAGATCCCTTGGGTTGCATGCATACGGTACAGTTTATGATGTAATTGCGGATCTCGTGTAACCACTGAACCCATTAAAATATCGCCACCACCGCTTGGGTATTTGGTGAGTGCATGTATAGTGATGTCCACAGACAAATGCTCATCTGAAAAATCAAATGCATTAAAAGCTAGCCCTGCACCCCATGTATTATCCAATGCAGTGAGAACATTCGCTTGCTGAGCTTTTTTAACCAGATTTTTGAGGTCGGGAAATTCTAAGGTGACAGAACCTGCCGCCTCTAGCCAAATTAATTTAGCTTTTTCAGTTGGTTGAAAGCTATTTGCATCAATTGGGTTGTAGATTTTGACGTGAATGCCGTAACGGTCTTGCAGATTCTTTAAGTGTTCCAGATTTGGGCCATAAATATTGTCTGCAACCCAAACTTCATCCCCTGAGCTTAAAAAAGTACTATTTACTAAATTGATTGCAGATAAGCCACTGGGTGCAAGTAAACAATAATTTCCACCTTCAATTCGAGCAATATTATCTCCTAATGTAAACGTCGTCGGTGTACCGTGTGTGCCATAACTATAATCATAAGGGTCAGTCCAGTGGCGATCAAAAAGGTGCGCTGTTGTTTTAAAAATAATCGTTGATGCGCGAAATAGGGGAGGTTGAATCGTTTCTATGTATTGGGGAGCTTGGCGTGGTGCATGAATGAGTGTGGTTTGTAAGCTATTTTGTTTAGTCATGGGGCAAAATTAAATCAATAGAATGATTTAGGTTAAGAGAAAATATCGAATCCTGCTAGTGATTTGCATATTTTGTACAGAATCGTTACGAATCAAAGCTTTTAGTCAAAACTGGCTTTATTTTTGCTAAGACTAATTATCATTCTAACTACAATAGGTTTACGCGCATGAAGTCGCATTTAAGAGTGCATTATTTTCAGCACATTGCTGGTGAAGGTTTTGGCAGTTGCTATGAATATTTAAAGGCACATCAAGCAAAAATTACCGCCACAGAGTTCTTTGCTTTACCCGTTGATTTATCTCTTGAATTGGAGGCCCTACCTAATATTGATGAAGTTGATTTGCTGATCATTATGGGGGGAACCATGAGTGTGAATGACGAAGCAAATTATCCTTGGTTAAAATTGGAAAAAAGATGGTTAAGACGTTATCTCTCTGCGGGTAAGCCTGCGATTGGTTTATGTTTAGGGGGGCAACTGATTGCCAATGCACTCGGTGCATCTGTGAGTCGAAATCAACATCAAGAGTTAGGTTGGATGGACGTGGGTCGTGTTTCACACGTACCCGAAAATTACTTTCAAATACCAGAAAAAATTAACATTATGCAGTGGCATAGTGAAACCTTCGAAATACCCCGTGGAGGAGTCCGTTTAGCGCAGAATAATGTTTGTCAAAATCAAATGTATCAAATTGGGCGCAATGTACTGGGGTTTCAATTTCATCCTGAAATGACACCACATGCTTTGCAATTGTTGATTGAAAATGAAGAAGATAGTGCGGCATTTAATGGTGAATATGTTCAGCCAATCGCAGAATTAAAAAAAACGATTAAAAGTAAGTTTGAACAGGGTAATCAATTACTAAATCGAGCAATAGAGTATGTGGTGAATGCTTAATCAACTATAAAACTAAAAAAATAAAAGAAGAATTGCATAAGACTTAAACAATCGTTATAATGGGCGACCCTCAAATGGAGGGCGTTCACTACGAAGAAAGTAGTTAACGCATTACAGTCGTGGCATCGATCATGACCTTAGTGATTTTCACTGCCCTTGACACTTGCCAATAAGGTGAGGTGCGTCATGGGTGATTCTTTATATATTTGGCTTGGAGTTTACTGGTATGTCTAACCAGAGAATTCGTATCCGTTTGAAGTCTTTTGATCATCGCCTGATTGATCAATCTGCTCAAGAGATCGTAGAAACCGCTAAGCGTACTGGCGCACAAGTGTGTGGTCCAATCCCGATGCCTACTCGCATCGAACGCTTCAACGTTCTTACTTCACCACACGTCAACAAAGACGCTCGTGATCAGTACGAAATCCGCACTTATAAACGTTTGATCGACATCGTTCAACCTACAGATAAAACTGTTGATGCATTGATGAAGTTAGATCTTGCTGCTGGTGTTGATGTTCAGATCGCTTTGGGTTAAGGCTTTCGGTTAATTAACTCTAAGTTAATTAGGCCGCTTTTTTAGAGGTTTATGCACATGGCTATTGGTTTAGTCGGTCGCAAATGTGGTATGACTCGCATCTTTACTGAAGCAGGTGTTTCTGTTCCAGTAACAGTGATCGAAGTCGATCCAAACCGCATTACGCAAATCAAAACACTTGAAACTGATGGTTATCAAGCAATCCAAGTAACTACTGGTGAACGTCGCGAATCGCGCGTAACTAACGCTCAGAAAGGTCACTTCGCGAAAGCGGGTGTTGCTGCTGGTCGTTTAGTTAAAGAGTTCCGTGTTACTGAAGCTGAGCTTGAAGGCCGTGAAGTTGGTGCTTCTATCGGTGTTGATTTGTTCACAGTTGGTCAAATTGTTGACGTAACTGGTCAATCAAAAGGTAAAGGCTTCCAAGGTGGTGTTAAGCGTTGGAATTTCCGTACGCAAGATGCTACTCATGGTAACTCTGTATCTCACCGTGTATTAGGTTCTACAGGTCAAAACCAGACTCCTGGTCGCGTGTTCAAAGGCAAGAAAATGGCTGGTCACTTAGGTGATGAACGCGTAACAGTTCAAGGTCTTGAAATTGTATCTATTGACGCTGAACGTTCTGTTTTAGTTGTTAAGGGTGCTGTTCCTGGTGCAACGAATGGTGACGTTATTGTACGTCCTACCATCAAGGCCTGAGGGGAAATACTGTGAATTTAAAAACTGTTTCCGGCTCTGCTGTTGAATTGTCTGAAGTTGCTTTCGGACGTGAGTTTAACGAAGCGCTTGTACACCAAGTTGTTACAGCTTACTTAGCTGGTGGTCGTCAAGGTTCGAAGGCTCAGAAATCACGTGCAGACGTTTCTGGCGGTGGTAAAAAACCATTCCGTCAAAAAGGTACTGGTCGCGCTCGTGCGGGTTCTATTCGTAGCCCGATCTGGGTTGGTGGTGGTAAAACTTTTGCTGCTCGCCCACAAGATTGGTCTCAAAAAGTAAACCGTAAGATGTATCGCGGTGCAATGCAATGTATCTTAGCTGAACTTGTTCGCCAAGATCGTCTTGTATTGGTTGAAGAGTTTGCTGTTGCAGCTCCAAAAACTAAAGACTTGCTTGCAAAACTTACAGACTTGAATGCAACTCGTGCATTGATCATTACAGATGCTGTAGATGAGAACTTGTATCTTGCAGCTCGCAACCTTCCACACGTTGATGTGGTTGATGCTACTGCTATTGATCCTGTTAGCTTGATTGCATTTGATAAAGTTGTAATGTCTGTAGCTGCTGCTAAGAAAATTGAGGTAGAACTCGGATGAACAACGAACGTATCTATCAAGTCCTATTAGGACCAGTATTCTCAGAAAAAGCACAAGTTTTAGGTGATACTGCTGGTGTTCAAGTGTTCAAAGTTGCATTAAATGCAAACAAACTTGAAATCAAAAAAGCAGTTGAGCAGCTCTTTGGTGTTGAAGTTGTAAAAGTTAATACAACGATCACTAAAGGTAAAACAAAACGCTTTGGTAAAACATTAGGACGTCGTTCTGATGTGAAAAAAGCATACGTCACCCTGAAAGCTGGCCAAGATGTAGAAATGGCTGACTTGGGCGATACCGCTGAAAACGCAGCGGAATAAGGACGAGAATTATGCCAATTCAAAAATGTAAGCCAACGTCTCCAGGACGTCGCTTTGTAGAGAAAGTGGTTCATGACCATCTTCACAAAGGCGCTCCTTATGCACCGTTGGTAGAAGCTAAAAAACGTACTGGTGGTCGTAATAATAATGGTCACATCACTACACGTCACGTGGGTGGTGGTCATAAGCAAAACTACCGTATTGTTGACTTTAAACGTAACAAAGATGGTATTCCAGCGACTGTAGAGCGCATCGAATACGATCCTAACCGTACAGCTCATATTGCTTTATTGAAATATGCTGATGGTGAACGTCGTTACATCATTGCACCTAAAGGCTTACGTGCTGGTGATAAAGTACAATCTGGTAACGATGCTCCAATTCGTCCAGGTAACTGCTTGCCACTTCGCAATATGCCAATCGGTTCTACGCTTCACAACCTTGAACTTAAAATCGGTAAAGGTGCTCAATTAGCACGTTCGGCTGGTACTTCAGTTCAGTTGTTGGGTCGTGATGGTTCTTACGCTATCGTTCGTTTACGTTCTGGTGAAATGCGTAAAGTACACGTTGAATGTCGTGCTGTAATTGGTGAAGTTTCTAACCAAGAAAGCAACCTTCGTTCATTGGGTAAAGCTGGTGCTGCGCGCTGGCGTGGTATTCGTCCTACCGTTCGTGGTATGGCGATGAACCCGGTAGATCACCCGCACGGTGGTGGTGAAGGACGTAGTAAAGGTATTCAACCTGTAAGTCCATGGGGTCAAAAAGCTAAAGGGTACAAGACACGTACCAATAAGCGTACGACTAAGATGATTATTCGCGACCGTCGCGTCAAGTAAGGGAATCTGAATAATGCCTCGTTCATTAAAAAAAGGTCCATTCGTCGACGCGCATTTGTTCGCTAAGGTTGAAGCTGCGATTGCTGCTAACAACCGTAAGCCGATCAAAACATGGTCACGTCGTTCAATGATCCTTCCAGACTTTGTTGGTTTAACAATTTCTGTTCACAATGGCCGTAACCACGTTCCAGTAATTGTTACTGAACACATGGTTGGTCATAAATTGGGTGAATTCGCACCAACTCGTACCTATCGTGGTCACGGTGTTGATAAGAAGTCTAAACGTTAATAGGTGCTATGATGGAAGTAACTGCTAAATTACGCGGTGCCGCTATCTCGGCACAAAAAGCACGTTTAGTTGCTGATTTGATCCGTGGTAAGTCGGTTGCACGTGCGATAGACATTTTGAACTTCAGCAACAAGAAAGCAGCTGTGCTCGTTAAAAAAGCACTTGAATCTGCAATCGCGAATGCTGAACATAACAACAGCTTAGATGTTGATGACCTTAAAGTAACTACGATTTACGTTGATGAAGGCATGAGCCTTAAACGTATTATGCCACGTGCTAAAGGCCGTGCAGATCGTATTACTAAGCGTACTTGTCACATCACCGTTAAGGTAGGGGTTTGATATGGGTCAGAAGGTTCATCCAATCGGTATCCGCCTAGGTGTTGTGAAACGTCATAACGCTAACTGGTATGCGAGTCCGAAACAATACGCTGAATACTTGCTTAAAGATCTTCAAGTTCGTGAGTTTTTGCTTAAAAAACTTAAGAATGCGATGGTAAGCAATATTCTTATCGAACGTCCTACAGGTGCTGCTAAAGTAACAATTAGCACTGCTCGTCCTGGTATCGTGATCGGTAAGAAAGGCGAAGATATTGAGAAATTACAGCGCGAACTCACCAACATTATGGGTGTTCCAGCTCAAGTTAGCATCAATGAAATTGATCGCCCTGACTTGGATGCACGTTTAGTTGCTGAAGCAATTGCTTCTCAATTAGAAAAGCGTGTTATGTTCCGTCGTGCTATGAAGCGTGCGGTTCAAAACACAATGCGTGCTGGCGCTAAAGGTATCAAAGTTGAAGTTTCTGGCCGTTTAGGTGGTGCAGAGATCGCTCGTACTGAGTGGTATCGTGAAGGTCGTGTACCTTTGCATACACTTCGTGCTGACATCGACTATGCTACTATGCGTGCAGAAACAACATACGGTACGATCGGTGTTAAAGTTTGGATTTTCCGTGGCGAGATTTTAGGTGGCATGAAACAAGTCATGAACCCTGCTCCTGCTGAAGAGCGTCCAGCTAAACGCGGTCGTGGTCGTGGTGAAGGTCAAGAGCGTCGTGGTCGTCGCGGTGACCGTGCTGCTGACAAGGGAGAATAATCCATGTTGCAACCTAAACGTACCAAATTCCGTAAAGTGCACAAAGGCCGTAACACTGGTCTAGCGCATCGTGGTAGTACAGTATCATTTGGTTCGATTGCAATTAAAGCAACTGAACGTGGTCGTATGACTGCGCGTCAGATTGAAGCTGCACGTCGTACCATTAGCCGTCGTATTAAACGTGGTGGTAAAATCTTCATCCGCGTATTCCCAGACAAACCAATTACCGAAAAACCATTAGAAGTTCGTATGGGTAAAGGTAAGGGTAGTGTGGAATACTGGGTTTGTCAGATCCAGCCAGGTAAGATCCTGTACGAAATTGAAGGTGTTAGCGATGAGTTAGCGCGTGAAGCTTTTGCTTTAGCCGCTGCTAAACTCCCGTTTAAAACCACTATCGTGACTCGGACGGTGATGTAATGAAAATTAAAGATCTACGTGAAAAGTCGGTAGAAGAGTTGAAAGCTTTGCTTGATGAGCAACAGCTTAACCAATTCCGTCTTCGTATGGCGAAAGCAACTGGTCAATTAGGCAAATCGCATGAAGTGCAAATTGCTCGTAAGACAATTGCTCGTATCAAGACACTCCTTACCGAAAAACAGGGGAACGGACAATGAGTGAAAAAACAGTCCGCACGTTAACCGGCAAAGTTGTAAGTGACAAAATGGACAAGTCTATTGTTGTGCTTATTGAACGCCGCGTTCAACACCCGTTGTACGGCAAATCAATCCGCCGTTCAACTAAATTACACGCTCATGATGAGAACAATGTTGCTAAAACTGGCGACTTAGTGACCATCAAAGAAAGCCGCCCAATTTCTAAAACTAAAGCTTGGACTTTAGTGGAAGTCGTTGAAGCAGCTGCTGAGTAATTAGACGTTCTTGTTGCATCATCGGACAATTTCGAGTACTCTTTGAGCCTTTCGAAATTGCGACCGGTGATGCTCGGTTTTGGAGTAGGGCAATGATTCAAACCGAAAGTATGCTCGACGTAGCAGACAACAGTGGTGCACGCCGCGTACAATGTATTAAAGTACTTGGTGGTTCACACCGTCGTTATGCTTCAGTTGGCGATATTATTAAAGTTACTGTAAAAGAAGCAATTCCGCGCGCACGTGTTAAAAAAGGTGACGTGATGAATGCTGTAGTTGTACGTACAAAATTCGGCATCCGTCGTCCAGATGGTTCTGTTATTCGTTTCGACGATAACGCAGCTGTTATTTTGAACAACAACAAAGCTCCGATTGCGACTCGTATCTTCGGACCAGTGACTCGTGAACTTCGTACTGAACAGTTCATGAAAATCATTTCATTGGCTCCTGAAGTTTTATAAGAGGCAATCATGGCTAAGATTAAAAAAGGCGATCAAGTAATTGTGATCGCAGGTAAAGAAAAAGGCAAACAAGGTGTTGTTTTGTCTGTTTCTGAAGATCGAGTTAAGGTCGAAGGTCTTAACTTAGTGAAGAAGCATCAAAAGCCAAACCGTGTAACTGGCGCTGAAGGCGGTATCGTTACTCAAGAGGCAACGCTTCATATTTCAAACGTGGCAATTTTTAATGCTACAACCCAAAAGGCTGACCGTATTGGTTACCAAGTGATTGATGGCGCGAAAACTCGTGTTTATAAATCAAATGGTGAATCAGTGGCGGTAGCGAAGTAATAGGTTGAATAGGCGATGGCCAGACTTAAAGCACGTTATAACGACGAACTTAAAGCGAAGTTACAAGAAGAACTTGGCGTTAAGAATGTGATGGATATTCCTCGCATCACGAAAATCACTCTGAATATGGGTGTAGGCGCAGCTGCAACTGATAAGAAATTATTAGATGGCGCTGTTGCTGATATGCAACTGATTGCTGGTCAAAAACCAGTTGTGACACTTGCACGTAAATCAATCGCTGGTTTTAAAATCCGTGATGGTTGGCCAATTGGTTGTAAAGTTACTTTACGTGGCGACCAAATGTACGAATTCTTGGATCGCTTGATCTCGATCGCTATCCCTCGTATCCGTGACTTCCGTGGTTTCTCTTCGAAATCATTTGATGGTCGTGGTAACTACTCTATGGGTTTAAAAGAGCAGATCGTTTTCCCTGAAATCGATTTTGACAAAATTGATCGTATCCGTGGTTTAGATATCACTATTACGACCACTGCTCGTAGCGATGACGAAGGCCGTGCGCTTATGCGTGCATTCGGCTTCCCGTTCAAATAAGAGGTCGATATGGCTAAGAAAGGTATGATTAATCGCGAATTGAAACGCGAAAAGACAGTTGCTAAATACGCTGCAAAACGTGCTGAATTAAAAGCAACGATTGCAAACGTAAATGCATCTGATGAAGAGCGTTTCGAAGCGATGATGAAGTTACAAGCATTACCACGTAATGCATCTCCAGTACGTCTTCGTAACCGCTGTGGTTTAACTGGTCGTCCTCATGGTTACTTCCGTAAGTTCGGTTTAAGCCGTAACAAATTACGCGATACAGTAATGCAGGGTGATGTACCAGGCGTTGTTAAAGCAAGCTGGTAAGGAGCGACTATAATGAGTATGCAAGATACCGTTGCCGACATGTTAACGCGTGTTCGTAACGCTCAAATGGCAAAGAAACAAGTTGTTTCTATGCCTTCTTCTAAGTTGAAGGTTGCTATTGCAAACGTTCTTCAACAAGAAGGTTATATTTCAAATGTAGAAGTTGCTCAAGAAGATGCAAAAGCTACTTTGACTATTACGTTAAAATATTTCGAAGGCAAACCAGTTATCGAAACTGTGAAGCGCGTAAGCCGTCCTGGTCTACGTCAGTATCGCGGTAAAGATGCACTTCCAAGCGTTAAGCAAGGTTTAGGTATTGCAATTGTTTCTACAAGCAAAGGCATCATGACTGATCGCGCTGCACGTGCTGCGGGCGTTGGTGGTGAAGTTATTGCTTTTGTTTCTTAATAGGTGATTCCTCATGTCTCGTGTGGCTAAAGCCCCAGTAGCTGTACCTAATGGTGTAACAGTTACTCAGAACGGCCGGCAGGTCGAAGTGAAAGGCACTAAAGGTACATTGTCTTTCAACCTGCATGCGCTGGTCGAGCTAAAACAGGAAGAAGGTAAACTTCAACTTGCTCCAGTTAAAGAGTCGAAAGATGCTTGGATGCAAGCTGGTACTGCTCGCGCTGTATTGAACAACCTTGTAAAAGGTGTTAGCGAAGGCTTCGAACGTAAGTTACAGCTAGTTGGTGTTGGTTACAAAGCAGCAGTTAAAGGCACTGTCGTTAACCTTGCTTTAGGTTATTCACACCCAATTGACTACGCTTTACCAGAAGGTGTAACAGCGGAAACTCCAACTGCAACTGAAATCATTTTGAAATCAGCAAACAAGCAGTTGTTAGGTCAAGTAGCAGCGGAAATCCGTGCATACCGTTCTCCTGAACCATATAAAGGTAAAGGTGTTCGTTATTCGGATGAAGTTATTCTTCGTAAAGAAGCTAAGAAGAAATAAGGCGCGAGGTTCTTATGAACGAAAAGAAACAAACCCGTTTGCGTCGTGCAAAAAGCACACGCTTGCACATTCGTGCATTGGGTGCGACTCGTTTGTGTGTAAACCGCACTCCGCGTCACATCTATGCTCAAGTTATTTCAGCAGATGGTGGCAAAGTTTTAGCGCAAGCTTCAACTTTAGATGCATCTTTGCGTAGTGGTGCGACTGGTAATATCGATGCAGCAACTAAGGTTGGTGCTTTAATCGCAGAACGTGCGAAAGCAGCTGGCGTTACTAAAGTTGCATTTGACCGTTCTGGTTTTAAATATCATGGTCGTATCAAAGCCTTGGCTGATGCTGCTCGTGAAGGCGGCTTGGAGTTCTAATCATGGCGAAAGTTGAACAAAACGAAGGTCTCGTTGAAAAGCTGGTTGCCGTTGATCGTGTAGCCAAAGTTGTTAAGGGTGGTCGTATCTTCTCTTTCACAGCATTAACTGTTGTGGGTGATGGTAATGGTCGTGTAGGTTTTGGTCGTGGTAAAGCGCGTGAAGTTCCAGCTGCTATTTCTAAAGCACTTGAAGCTGCACGTCGTAACATGATTACTGTAGACCTTGCGGGGACTACTTTACAACACCCTGTGAATGCTCGTCATGGTGCAAGCCGTGTATACATGCAACCTGCTTCAGAAGGTACTGGCGTAATTGCTGGTGGCGCGATGCGTGCTGTTCTCGAAGCTGCAGGTGTACATAACGTACTTGCTAAATGTTATGGTTCTACAAATGCTGCTAACGTAGTAAACGCAACTTTCAAAGGTTTGCGTGATATGACTTCTCCTGAGAAAGTCGCTGCGAAACGTGGTCTTTCAGTAGAACAAATTCAAGGGTAATCAATCATGAAAACGATTAAAGTTACCCAGACTAAATCTTCTTCGCATCGTTTAAAAAATCATAAACTTTGCTTACAAGGTCTAGGTCTGCGTCGTATTGGTCATACTGTAGAAGTGCAAGATACGCCTTCTAACCGTGGTATGATCAACAAAGTTTACTATATGGTTAGTGTAGAGGAATAAGCCATGACTCTGCGTTTAAATGAACTTGCACCTGCTGAAGGTGCTAAGCGTGAAAATCGTCGTCTAGGTCGTGGTATCGGCTCTGGCGTTGGTAAGACTGGTGGTCGTGGTATCAAGGGTCAAAACTCACGTAAAAGTGGTGGTACTCGTCCAGGCTTTGAAGGCGGTCAAACAGCGTTATATCGTCGTTTACCAAAATTCGGTTTCACTAGCCAAATCGCTTTGAAAACTGCTGAAGTACGTTTGTCTGAATTGAATAAAGTTGAAGGTGATGTAATTAGCCTTGAAACTTTAAAAGCTGCGAACGTTGTTCGTTGTGATCAAATTCGTGCTCGCATCGTTCTTTCTGGTGAAATCACTCGCGCATTCACTGTTCAAGGTGTTGTGTTGACTAAAGGCGCTAAAGCTGCTGTTGAAGCTGCTGGCGGTAAAGTCGAGGAGTAATCTCGAGTGTCTATGACTCCTAGTTCTTCAGGTCATGTAAACATGATGAAAGGCCAACCATTTCATGTGAAATATCGTGAAATTATTCGTCGATTAATGTTTTTGATTGGCGCGTTATTGGTCTTTCGACTAGGAGCGCATATTCCGTTGCCAGGTATTGATAATATAGCGCTAGCACAGTTTTTTAAGGCGAATGAAGGTACCTTCTTAGGCTTATTTAATATGTTCTCTGGCGGTGCATTAGAACGCATGTCGATTCTAGCGTTGGGGATTATGCCGTACATTTCTGCATCGATTATCGTGCAGTTAATGTCTACGGTTGTTCCTTCGTTAGAAGCTTTGAAAAAAGAAGGCGAGCAAGGCAAACGAAAGATCAATCAATATACACGTTATGGCACCTTATTCCTTGCACTCGTGCAAGGTGTAGGGATGTGTGCTGGTTTGATCAGTCAAGGTATTACTTTGACATCAGGCTTAGCATTCTATGTTCCTGCAGTTACTTCGTTAGTTGCGGGAACAATGTTTCTGATGTGGTTAGGAGAGCAAATTACCGAACGTGGTGTTGGTAATGGTATCTCGATGATCATTTTTGCAGGTATTGTGGCAGGCTTGCCAAATCTTGTAATACAGTCGTTTACGTCTGTAGATAATGGTCAAGGAAGTTTAATTGGTTTGGCTGTATTTGGCTTACTCTCATTAGCCGTTTTAGCTGCGATTGTGTTTATTGAAAAAGCACAACGTCGTATTCCAGTGAACTATGCACAAAAGCAACAAGGTCGTCGTGTTTTTACTGCACAGCAAACGCATTTGCCATTAAAAATTAATATGGCCGGTGTGATTCCAGCGATTTTTGCAAGCTCACTGTTATTATTTCCAGCGAGTTTGGGGCAATGGTTAGGTAGTGCTGATCCAAATGCAGGGATTGTGAAGCGTAGCCTACAAGATCTGGCATTGGTGTTATCGCCTGGACAGCCGTTGTATTTAATGCTGTTTGGTGCGTTAATTATTTTCTTCTGTTATTTCTATACAGCGCTAGTATTTAGCCCGAAAGAAGTTGCAGAGAACTTAAAACGCAGCGGAGCATATGTGCCTGGTATCCGCCCAGGTGAGCAAACGGCTCGTTATTTAGATCATATTCTTAACCGTTTGACTTTTATTGGTGCAATTTACATTACTGTAGTGTGTTTAATGCCTATGGTGCTACAAAGTTCGTTTAGTATTCCATTCCATTTGGGTGGAACATCTTTACTGATTGTAGTTGTAGTAGTAATGGACTTTATGGCGCAACTTCAAGCGCACCTTACTTCGCATCAATATGATAATCAAACGTTAATGAGAAAAACGACTGCTCATCCTAAGGGATAAGCGCACTTAGAGGTTTCATCATGAAAGTACAAGCTTCTGTAAAGAAAATTTGTGGTAGCTGCAAAGTTATCCGTCGTAATGGGGTTATTCGCGTGATTTGTAGCGCAGAACCTCGTCATAAGCAGCGTCAAGGTTAATTTAATTAAGACCTGTTGATTTCAGTAGGCTAATTAGGTTATTATCCGCCCCTCAAGATTTTTGTGGGGCGGTTGATTATCTTGACTGCCTTTTTGGAGAAAATTGAATGGCTCGTATTGCCGGTGTAAACATTCCGGATAACAAGCATGCTGTTATCTCTCTCACGTATATTTTTGGTATCGGTCGCCACACTGCTAAGAACATCTTAGCAACTGTAGGTATTACTGAGACTACAAAAATCCGTGAATTAGATGATGCTCAGCTTGATGCGATTCGTGCAGAAGTTGCTAAGGTTCCGACCGAAGGTGATTTACGTCGCGAAATTTCCATGAACATTAAACGTTTAATGGATTTAGGCTGCTACCGCGGTCTTCGTCATCGTCGCAGCTTGCCTGTTCGTGGACAACGCACCAAAACTAACGCACGTACCCGTAAAGGTCCGCGCAAACCGATTAAAAAGTAAGATTTCTGGAAGCTAAAAGATGGCTAAAGATACTCGCACACGCAAGAAGGTCACTCGTACCGTCTCTGAAGGTGTTGCACACATTCACGCGTCTTTTAATAACACCATTGTAACGATTACCGATCGTCAAGGTAATGCATTGGCTTGGGCTACCTCAGGTGGACAAGGCTTCCGTGGTTCACGTAAATCAACTCCGTTCGCTGCTCAGGTAGCTGCTGAAGTTGCTGGTAAAGCAGCTTTGGATTACGGTTTGAAAAACCTAGATGTCCTTGTAAAAGGTCCTGGTCCAGGTCGTGAGTCTGCGGTTCGTGCATTAGGCGCAGTGGGTTATAAGATTAACAGCATTACCGATGTGACACCAATTCCTCACAACGGTTGCCGTCCACCTAAAAAACGTCGCGTGTAAGGAGAAACATTCATGGCTCGTTATATTGGTCCAAAATGCAAACTCTCTCGCCGCGAAGGGACAGACCTGCAACTTAAATCAGGCGTTAAACCGTTTGATGTAAAAACCAAAAAACACAATAAAGCACCTGGTCAACATGGTCAGGCTCGTGGTGGTAAGCAATCTGAGTATTCACTACAATTACGTGAAAAACAAAAAGTACGTCGTATGTACGGTGTGTTAGAGCGTCAATTTAGTAACTACTATAAAGAAGCAGCTCGTGTTAAAGGCGCAACTGGTGAAAACTTGTTGAAATTGCTTGAAAGCCGTCTTGATAACGTAGTTTATCGCATGGGTTTTGGTTCTACACGTTCAGAAGCTCGTCAGTTGGTATCTCACCGTTCTATTACTTTAAATGGTCGTCGTGTAAATATTGCGTCTATTCAAGTAAAAGCGGGTGATGTAATTGCAGTGCATGAAGGTGCTAAACAACAATTGCGTATCAAAAACGCGATTGAATTAGCTGCTCAACGTGGTATCCCTGCTTGGATGGAAGTTGATCATTCTAAGTTGGAAGGTACGTTTAAAGCTGCACCAGATCGCTCTGATTTACCTGCTGAAATCAACGAAAGCTTGATTGTAGAATTGTATTCTAAATAATCCTTGAGGTAGCAATAAATGACGCGTACTGCAAACGAGTTTCTAACTCCGCAAGCGATCAAGGTCGAAGCGGTGAGCGGGACCTCGGCAAAAGTGATTCTTGAGCCTTTAGAGCGTGGTTTTGGCCATACTCTAGGTAATGCTTTACGTCGCATTCTATTGTCTTCTTTACCTGGCGCTGCTGTGGTTGAAGTTGAGATAGAAGGCGTCGAGCACGAGTACAGTACTTTAGAAGGCTTGCAGCAGGACATCGTCGAGCTCTTGCTGAACCTAAAAGGATTGTCTATTAAGCTGTTCGATCAAAATGAAGCATATTTAACATTAGAGAAGCAAGGTGCAGGTGACGTAACAGCAGCTGACCTTCGTTTACCTCATAATGTTGAAGTGGTTAACCCTGATCATTTAATTGGTACTTTGAGTTCTTCTGGTTCATTGAAAATGCGCCTTAAAGTAGCTCAAGGTCGTGGTTATGAGACATCTGACTCTCGTTTCCCAGAAGGTGAAACACGCCCAGTAGGTCGTTTACAGTTAGATGCTTCTTATAGCCCAATCAAGCGTGTTTCTTACACAGTAGAAAATGCTCGTGTAGAACAGCGTACCGATCTTGATAAGTTAGTGATCGATCTTGAGACTAACGGAACTGTTGATCCAGAAGAAGCTATCCGCAAAGCGGCAACGATCTTGCAACAACAAATTGCAATTTTTGTTGATCTTCAGAAAGATCAAACTCCTGTCGCTCAAGAACCTCGCGAAGAAGTTGACCCAATTTTGCTTCGTCCAGTAGATGATCTCGAGCTTACTGTTCGTTCTGCTAACTGTTTGAAGGCAGAAAATATTTACTACATTGGTGATCTTGTTCAACGTACTGAAGTTGAGTTGTTAAAAACTCCTAACTTAGGTAAAAAATCGTTAACAGAGATCAAAGATGTTTTGGCATCGAAAGGTTTACAACTCGGCATGCGTTTAGAGAACTGGCCACCAGCTAGCCTCCGTATGGATGACCGATTTGCCTATCGTAGCCGTTAATTAAGTAGGACTATCACCATGCGTCATCGTAATAGTGGTGTGAAATTAGGCCGTACAAGCAGCCACCGTAAGGCGTTGTTTCAAAACTTAACAAATGCTTTAGTAGAGCACGAGTTAATTAAGACAACTTTGCCTAAGGCGAAAGAACTTCGTCGTGTTGCTGAGCCTTTAATCACTTTGGCTAAAAACGATACTGTTGCAAACCGTCGTTTAGCGTTTGCTCGTACTCGTTCAGCAGCAACTGTTGGTAAATTATTTACCGTTCTTGGCCCTCGTTACAAAGAACGTAACGGCGGTTATCTTCGTGTTCTTAAAGCGGGCTTCCGTGCAGGTGATGCTGCACCGATGGCTTACGTTGAACTCGTTGACCGTGAAGTAAAATAATACTTCTACGTGTAGAACAGTCAGTTGTTCCAAAAAAGGTCGGTGTAATAACCGACCTTTTTTATTGTTTAATAATGTTTAAAATAAAATCATCAAGATACAATTAGATAAGTCAATACGAGTATTACTACTATAAGTAAGAAGATCATGGATTCTGAAAAATATTGTTTTATTAATGGATTGAAAAGGCGGCATGCTAATTTTATATTTGGATACAATGGAAATTTGTATGATAGATAGGTATTAGGATTCATTACAGCCGAAGCAGCAGCTCTAAGTCCAGATTCAATAAGTGTAAAAAATTATCCAATATTTGGTATGTTGTATCAGAATATGATTGGATAAATAATTTATCTGATGATGAAAGCTATCTTTTTAAGCCGAATTATTTACCAGATGCTGATAATTTCTATCATTTATCTGGTGCTATTCTGTCTGCATTTTCTAATGGTGTGGGGCTAGCATTAAACGGAGAAATAACAACTTCATATAATCTCAGTGACAATGATCTAAGTGAAATCAAGAATGAAGTTGAACAACTAAAAAGTAGAGTTGTCTTTTTTAAAAGTATTGATACTTCAAGCGAATAAACAAATTAATGGATTTTCTAAGGGATTGATGAACTTTTTTTAATGTGTTTTATAACATTTATTTTTCTAAAAAATCTTCAATTAAAAAATTTTATAAAGATTTATGCTTAATTTTTCGTATTCAATACAACATAGTTTAAACGTAAACCCAAGTAAAAATCTCAAGATTTTTCCCTTATGTTTCTTAAAAATGTCCCGAACTGATATGAAAAAGCCGATGAATGAATAAACTTGACATTGTGTATTGTCAAATTTGTGCTTTAATAAAGTCATGGTTTATACAGGGTATAAAAAAAATGGAAAAGCAAGTTGATGTATTAATTATTGGTGCAGGTATCTCTGGAATTGGGTTGGCTGTGCATCTTTCTAAAAACTGTCCACAACGTAACTTTGAGATTTTAGAGCGTCGTGAGAGCTTTGGTGGGACTTGGGATTTATTCCGTTACCCTGGTATTCGTTCTGATTCGGACATGTCAACTTTTGGTTTTAACTTCAAGCCATGGGCAAAAGATAAAGTATTGGCAAGTGGCGCTGAAATCAAGGGCTATTTAAGCGATGTGATCAGTGAAAATCAGTTAAAAGATAAAATTCGCTTTGGCCATCGTGTTATTTCAGCAAACTATGATTCTACAAAGAAAAAATGGTTAGTTGAGATCGAAGATAACAATAAGAAAAAACAAAATTGGTCTGCAAATTTTGTCATCGGTTGTACCGGTTACTATAACTATGATCAGGGTTATGCACCTAAATTCCCGAAACAAGAAGATTTCAAAGGTCAGTTTATTCACCCACAACATTGGCCAGAAAATTTAGATTATACGGGTAAGAAAGTGGTGATTATTGGTAGTGGTGCAACTGCAATTACGCTTGTACCTTCAATGGTGAAAGGTGGGGCAGGGCACGTGACGATGTTACAACGTTCACCAACTTATATTGCTACGATTCCTTCAATTGACTTTATTTATGAGAAAACACGTAAATTTATGTCTGAGGAAACGGCGTATAAATTTACTCGTGCACGTAATATTGGTATGCAACGTGCTATTTATGCATTAGCTCAAAAATATCCGAAAACTGTACGTCGTTTATTGTTGAAAGGAATTGAATTACAGCTTAAAGGTAAAGTGGATATGAAACACTTTACGCCAAGCTATAATCCATGGGATCAACGTTTATGTGTTGTGCCAGACGGTGATTTGTTCAAGGCATTACGTGAAGGTAAGGCAAGCGTTGAAACGGATCAAATTGAGAAGTTCACTGCGAATGGTATCCAATTAAAATCTGGAAAACATTTAGAAGCGGATATTGTGATCTCGGCAACTGGTTTAGAAATTCAGATTCTAGGTGGGGTGCAAGGTTCAATTGACGGTAAGCCAATGAACACATCTCAACATATGCTGTATCAAGGCGTGATGATGAGTGATGTCCCTAACATGGCGATGATCATTGGTTATATCAATGCTTCATGGACATTAAAGGTTGATATTGCAGCTGATTATATCTGTCGCTTAATCAATCATATGGATAAAAATGGTTTTGATGAAGTGATTGCACATGCTGATCCTTTACAGCGTGAAAATGATACAATCATGGGTAAAATGTCTTCTGGTTATATTGCACGTGCAGCTGATGTAATGCCTAAACAAGGTAAACAAGCACCGTGGAAGATCACCAATAATTACCTAGCTGATCGTAAAGAACTGAAAGATGCCAAGTTTAATGACGGGGTTTTAGAATTTCATAAGCGTGGCGATCAAACAAATCGTAAGCCAAAATTAGTCTCATAAGTTTTGCTTGAATGTTTTTAAACCCTATGCAGTTGCATAGGGTTTTTATTTGAGTGGCTATTTAAATATAAAAAATATCGCGTATATTGAGCGCAATAACATTTAAAACAGGGATGACTGAGTGAAAAAGCTATTAATCTTGGGGACATTATTATTCAGTACATTTGTTTTTGCTGATGATGTAAAACAGAAAGAAGTTATTGCTCAAAAATTGGTATCTGTAGATGGAACCGAACAAGGTTTACAAAACACTGATAAAATGATTTTAGAGCAAATCCGAATGCGTTTGCCTAAAGATATACCTGAAAATTTTTACGTAGATTTGATCAAAAATTTAAATAGTGAACAGCGTAAGCAATTCATTATTCAACGCTATGTTGAAACATTTAGTCAAAAGGAATTACAAGCCGCATTAACCTTTTATCAATCTACAGAAGGGAAAGCATGGGCTAAAAAAGCCAGTGAGATAGGGAGTGAAGTTGCACATTTCACTACGCAAAATGCACGTACTGCTTTGAATGTCACTATGCAGCAACATATTGATAATCCAACGGTAAAGCAACTAATGGCACGAATGAATCCAACGCCTACGCCAGCTCAAACAACTGAAAAATCTGAAACTAAATAAATAAAAAAGATCGTGTAATTAAACACGATCCCTTTAACTTTCCAATTTATGTTTAAAGTGTACGAGAAATTAATTCTTTCATAATTTCATTTGTTCCCGCATAAATACGGTTAGCACGGTTATCGATGTAGGCACGTGCAATTGGATACTCCAACATATAACCATAGCCACCATGTAACTGTAAGCAATCATCTACAACTTTTGAGAACATATCTGAAATTTTGTATTTGGCTGCTGCTGCGGCATCCACACCTAAGCTTTCTTCGAGTTGTAATTCCATACAACGATCTAAATAAGTACGGCAGAAATCAATTTCAGTACGTAATTCAGCTAATTTAAACCGTGTATTTTGGAAGGTACTAATGGCTTTGCCAAATGCTTTACGATCTTTGGTGTATTGAACAGTATGCGCAAATGCTGCTTCTGCACCTGCTTGGCAAATAATCGCAACCAACATACGTTCCCAAGCCAGTTCTTTCATCAACATGATAAAACCCATACCTTCCATGCCCAGTAAGTTTTCTTTCGGTACACGGACGTTATCAAAGAACAGTTCACAGGTGTCCTGACCTTTCATACCAATTTTATTTAAAGGTTTACCTTTACTAAAACCAGCACGATCAGCTTCAACGATGATTAATGATAAATTTGCTGAGCCTTTTTCATTGTTGCCTGTTTTACAGACGACAATTGCCATGTCACAAAGGTAGCCATTGGTAATGAAAATTTTTGAACCATTAATGACATACTCATCGCCATCAAGCACAGCTGTAGTACGAACTGCTTGAAGATCTGAACCTGTACCTGGTTCAGTCATGGCAATCGCTGTAACTGTTTCACCTGTTGCCATTTTTGGCAACCAATGTTGTTTTTGTTCCTCATTACCAAAGTTATTGACATAATTGGCAACGATGTCTGAGTGTAATGAGAAACCTGTACTTGAGTCCATTGCATAAGCTTGTTCTTCAATGAGAATCATACTGTACAAACGATCAACCCCAGAGCCACCATATTGTTCTGGCATTGTGGTACAGAGTAAACCTAGTTCACCTGCTTTGTTCCATAAGTCACGGTCAACATGTTGTTGTTTCTCATATTTTTCAATATTTGGCACAACTTCTTTTTCATAAAATTTACGTACAGTTTCACGAAATGCTTCATGATCAGAAGTAAATAGCTTACGTGGGAGCATATTTGGAATTGGACGAATTGCACCTGATTGCATTTGTTATTTTTTCCCTAGTCATTGGATATAAACGATCATCATCACGATACAAGAAATTGAAAATAGTGAACAATGTGATCAATGCTCAATTTGATTGATGTATTTGGTCACTTGAGAAAAAACGCTGCGAAGTTAATGGGGGATCGAGTACACTATGACTATAAAATTGTTGCATAGTGGAACAAATAATGTCTGATGAAATAAGTTTGGAAGAACGTAAGGTCGTTTATCGCGCACGTCGTGGTTTAAAAGAAATTGATGTGTATTTCGATCCTTATGTTAAAAACTATTATTTAACCGCCGATGCTGATGAAAAGGCGCTATTTGCAGAGTTGGTTGATCAAGAAGATCCAGATTTATTGGATTGGTTTATGGAAGTGGGTGAGCCACCTCGTGCTGAGTTAAAAGATTTTATTCGAAAATTAAAACATTATGTTCATGGCTAATCGTGTTTTTGAGTTGCAATACAGTCGATTTTCGCTTGTATTGCAACTTTTTGTTTTTGTCACTGTTCTAATTTTAGCCTACCAATTGCTAACTCTTTCATTTTGGCTGCTTAGTCTTGTTGTGATGGTTTTATTTTGGGTTCTATTGTTACGGCGTCCTTTAATAAAGCGTTTTGAGTATTTGGATCATCAGCATTGGTCATTTGAGTTTGTGGATACTTCTATCGCAATCCAAGGTCGAACAATCACTAAAATTATTGATCACCAAGCTTATATTACGATTTATTTTTCTGATACTCAGTACCAACCTTTAACGATTTGGTGGGATCAATTGTCAATTTCGCAGTGGAAAAAGTTAAAATTATTAATAAAAATGCTTTAATTGTTGGACAATTCTACAACTGTATATAATTAATTATATGTTTATTTTCAATTTTTTATGTTGGTTTTACTTTGCGTTCATTTAAATTGTTAGATTAAATATTCTGAAATTTCGTGAAAATATAAATTGTCAGACAATCTGACCATCAACTTGTATTCATTTTCGTTAAAGTACAAACACCAACGTAAAGTGTGGTGGAGGTCCAAAGTAATGGAAATTCCAACATGGTCGTTTCTTGTGATTGCAATTGTTTTTGCAATTGTTATAGGAAGAGCGGGAACATTACTCAAGGATTACTTTCAACAAAACTAAAAGATAAAGAGTTTCAAGTTTTTACCAGTTAATAAGTAGCATGTGCTGAACCGTCGCAATGCTACTTTTTTTTGCCTAAAATTTTTGTATTTTCAACTCTCTGTCAATTCGCTTATCTGTGAATTGTGTCAGAATGGGCATGTTAAATTAGAGCAATTACTCTTTAATTCAAGTATTGCATCTGATAAGGTACGTCTAAAAGGAAAAACAAATTAATTAGAGGACAGGAAGAATGTCTAAATTCCAAAAAATGGGACAGGGTGTGGCGGTTGCGTTACTCACAACATCAATATTATCAGGGTGTTCACAAATCATTAAAACAGGGGCTAATGTCGCATTAAGTTTTAGTGAAAATCATATTGTTCCACCAATTTTGGCGATGGATGACGCCGAAATGGTGTGTAATTCAGGTAATGCCTTAACTCCAGCGGTGATGTCAACCAAGGATATGGGTGCTGATCCAACACGTATGGCGGTGTTATTGTATACCTCAGCAGGTATTTGTGCTGAAAATAAAGCCTTAGAAGCGGAACTCCGCTATTTGCGTGCTTCGAAAGCAGGTCAAGTTTCTGAAGCTCAAGATGCTCGTATTGAACAAAAACGTTGGGCGGGGATTGCTGCTGAACGTCAATATGCAGGTTATCAACTTTTTGCAAATCGTTGGGAATCAAAATATAAATATAAATTGGGTGATTCATGCCCAACAATGCGCAATGATTTAGATCAGACAGTTTACCTTTTAGGGATGGTAAGTGGTCTGCAAGCGATGACCAATGATATTAACTCTGGTGGTGCGGTTAATGTCCCGAAAGATATTGCGGGTATTGTTGAGCGTGGCATGACCTGTTTGGATAATGAAAAATTCTGGGGCGCGCCGATGGCGACGCGCGCAGTGATTTGGACTTTATTACCAGGTGCGGGTGACGGTAAACCTGAACCTTATGCAACCATGAAAGAATCAATGCAAATTGGTGAGAAAAAAGGTGTTCGTTTATCACATGCATTATATGCAGTTGCTGCACAAGCAAGTGGTGATGATGCCAAACTGCGTGATGCTTTCCGTTCTTATGCTGCTGCAACAGGTGAAGATAAACCAGTAAATCCTCAATTTAGATTGATCGATAAGATGGCTGGTTTGATGGTCCGTGGTATAGCTGATCGTTATTGGACTGAAAATACAGGTGTACGTTCTGGTGATGAAGGTTTGACTTCTTTCTGGGACGATAAGAAAGAAAGTTCATCTGAATTGGATGCTTTATTTGATGATGGAGATGGCGCATCAGCACCAGCAGAGTAAACTTGAATTAAACGACCTTTTACAAGTGAAACATTTAAACTGGTAAAAGGTCAGTTTTTTCATGGGGTGGTAATGGATGAAAGATCACGTATGGATACCGAAAGTTATTTTAATCGCTGTATGTGTTTCTATATCAGCGTGCTTGCAAGTATTTGCAGATCACTTCATTTATTGGAAACCTAGTTTATTCGCTGAGTTTTGGCGTTTATGGACTGCACATTGGGTTCATGTTGGATGGATGCATTTTTTCTTAAATATGCTGGCATTTGCATGTTTACCTTTTATTTTTCCTCATGCTCGTAATTGGCACTTATGTGTTCTGCTTTTAATCCTTCCTCCGTTTATTAGTCTTACCTTTTATTTCTACTTACCTTATATCGATGCATATGCTGGTCTTTCTGGCGTGTTGCATGGATTATATGTTGCTGTTGGTCTCGTGTATCTGAAATATCCCAAAGAAAGAAAATTTGCCTTATTGGTCTTGTTGCTGATCTCAGCAAAATTAATATGGGAAAATACTTTTGGCCAGACGGGTACTGCACAGTTAATTGGTAGTCCTGTTTTGACAGAAGCTCATTTGATTGGTGCGATTGGTGGTTTGTTCTGTGGGTTAGGTTATTCATTGTTAAGAAGGATAGAGAGAGAGAACATATAAGTTGATAAAAAAAACCAACAAAAAAATGATTGTAGTCATTCTTTTTTGGGAAAGATTGCTGCAAATTTAGGCGGTTAAAAGGGATTGGTTACGAAGAGGGTAAATTCACTTATCTATCAACCATGGACATCGCATGATTCAACATCTTTGGATGGGTGTTGATAACAATAAACTGGAATATACATGCAAAATGATCAAGAGAAAAAGTCTGGATTAGCCCGACTGGGTTATATCTGGAATGATTGGATATCAACATTCATCATTCTTGCTTTGTTGCTAATGACTTTGCTTATTGGTACTGGCGAGATGATTCACGGTCAAATGCTCCGTATGGGGGAGCGTTTGTATGGTGATGAAAAAATAGGAATGCAGTATTCGTTTTTACGAGCTGAACCTGAAAAACCATCTTGTGATCGACATCCTAATATTGAAGCGCAAGTTCAAGAGCAGATGAAAGCAAATGCTGCTGATGAGTTTGCAAGTATGTTTGGTACAGCATCTGAATCAGATGTACGCGCTTCTTTATTAGCTGCACAACAACAGTGTGAAGAAAAATATCAGTTCTATGATAAAGCAATGAAGCACTTGGAAGCTCATCCAAGTATTCGTACTTATCGTCAAGTTGAAACCACATTCTTCGGTATTTTTAAGTTAGGTTCTGAAAACCAGACTGTACTTTTACTGATTATGGTGTTGTTTACATCTATCACAGCTTCTTTACGCTATCACCACATTGGTTTACGTGCACCTAAAACGAAGATGGACTATCGTGTCTATTCAGCATATATGGTTGTAGGTAATGCTCTACTGAGTTTATCGACAATTAGTCAATATAACTCGTTGCTGAATTCTGGCGTAGAATTGACTACGAAGACATTGGCGATTTCATGGTTATGGATAGCACTCTTTGTCTCTTTAACCGTAATCAGCTTAGTGCAATTATTTTTAATTCCTAAAACAGCGCAACCTAAAGGTAATTTTGGTTTGGCGGTGCTGAGCGTACCATTGTATGCACAGATGTCACTGATCACGGGGATAATCTTTACTTTCTTCATGGATTATCCAATGGGGCAAGGGATCTACTTGGGAATTATTGTTGAGTTCTCTGGTATTTTCTTAAACCTTGCATTGTTTATTTGGGCAGGTATGTTACTGACCCAAACGCGTGTGATGGATTTATTCTTAAATATCCTGCGTCCGTGGAATCTAGCACCTGAAACTTTAACTTGGTTAATCTTAATTGCAGCGGCAATTCCAACAGCATATACAGGCGCTTCTGGTATTTTCGTTATTGCCGCAGGTGCAATCATTTATAAAGAGGTTTGGAACTCTGGTGCGCGCCGTCAATATGCATTAGCTGTATCGGCAATGTCGGGTTCTTTAGGTGTGGTGATTCGTCCATGCTTACTTGTAATTTTGATTTCAATGCTAGATAGCCGCCATGTAACGTCTACAGAATTATTTGATCATGGTATCTATGTTTTCTGGTTAACTGCATTTATTTTCCTTGGCGTTTCATTGATTCTTGCTGAAGAAAAGTTCCGTGTTGCTTCACCAAAAGTTGCTGTACCTGGAATGCTACGTGCATGTGTACCTGTGATTCCTTATGTAATCATTGGTTTTGCAGTTGTGATGTTCTATAAACTTGCGTTAGATACATCAATGAATGAATTTACAGCGCCAATGATTTTACCATTGGTGTTGATTGCAATGATTTTGTTTGACAAATTGTTTGCAGCAAAACTTGCACCAGCTCCAGTTATTGATGCAAAGCATGAGGCATTAGTTCTTGAACATGAACAGAAATCAGACTTCTTAAAAAGCCATGATCCTCATGGTGGTAAGAGTTTTGGTTTTGGTGGGGCATTACGTTTTGCAACTTCAGAAACAGTGGGTCATATCGGTGCCTTGATTCTACTGATGGCATTATCTGCGAGCGTTGGTGGTTTAATCGAGCGTGCTGAAGTGGTTGAGTTATTACCAACTCACTTGGATAATATCTATATTTCTCTTGCCTTTATTGCAATTTTACTTGCAATTATTGGTATGACTACAGATCCATTTGGTGCGGTAATCTTAGTTGCTGCGACAGTAGCGCCAGTTGCTTATGAGAACGGTATTCATCCGATTCACTTCTGGATGATCGTATTGGTTGCATTCGAATTTGGTTATGTAACACCACCTGTTGCATTAAACCATTTGTTGACGCGACTCTCAGTTGGGGATGAAGAAGTATCAGCCGCTGATAAGGAAGCAAAAGAGAAATACACAAGTTTCTATTATCGTTATGAGCGTTGGTTATTACCGATTATCGTATTGTTCTCATCTTTAGTGTTGGTGACTTATGCACCATATATCTTCCAAATGTTTGGTTGGTATAAACACTAAGTGTTGAAATAAAAAAGCACCTTCGGGTGCTTTTTTATTTTTTAAGATTTAAAATGCTTTAGACATTATTAATGTTGATAAGTTATTTTTAAAGATCAAATATTTTAGTGTTGAATCATTTTCTTTTGACGTTGACTCAATGGACTGCATAATAAAATTGCCAGCAAAATAATACAAAATCCAATCACGCTGTATAAATCAGGTACTTCATCCCAAAGTAAGAAGCCCCATACACCTGCAAAAATAATGGCTATATAATTCACAGGTGCAATTTGTCCTGCTGGCGCAAGTCGATAAGCATGAGACATAAAAATTTGGCTGACATTCGCAAGTATCCCTGCGCCAATCAAAAATAATAATTCTTTTACATGATAGGTTCGCCACATCCAAAACATTGGAATCACAGAAAGTGCTGATCCTATCAAGCAGAAATAAAATACGATGCGTTCAGGTGGTTCGGTTTGAGTGAGTGCTCGAACGGTTACAAAAGCCATTGATGCAAGTAAGCTAGAGGCGATACCAATCACCGAAATCCAGTTCAGTAGACCTTGATCGGGTTTAGCCACACAGAACACCCCAATAAAGCCGAGTCCCGCGGCACAAAGCATAGCAATGGTGATTTTTTCTTTTAGAAATAACCATGCAATAACTGGAATAAAAATTGGGGAAGAGTAGGTAAATACCATTGCATTTGATAGCTTTAAATGCGCAATTGCGTAAAAGAAACCATACATAGCTGCAAGTCCAACAATACTACGCCAACTATGCATCCATAGTTTTTCTGTTTTTACAAAGCCAATACCTTGTTTAAAAATAAAAGGCAGAAACAGGATGAGTCCAACCACGTTGCGGAAAAATACAATTGTATAGTTATCAACCGTATGTGATGCATAACGAATACAGATACCCATGATCGAAAAGAGAAGGGCCGAGGTTGTTAGGCAACCAATCGCAAGTAAAAGGTTACGATTAGTTTGAAGTGAATTCATATTAGACGCGAGGCTTTGAGACTAAAGTTATTCTATGCTTCTCAACGGATGAAAGAAATGTGCTTTTAAACTGGATTAAACCTTTTGTTGTTTTAAGATTTATGTTGTGCGGAGATTTGAGCCTCCAAAAGTTTAATTTGATCTTCTTTGAGCTTAAGTAAAGTATCAACATCATTATTTTGTTGTTTCAAGTCACGCTGTTGGTCTTGTAGTTGCTGTTGAATATCATCTAGCTTTGCAATCTCTTCTTTGGCTAAACTGTCATTGCTCGGAAGTGGTGATTTGACAATTGACTCTTCGACTAATTGTATTGGTGCAGCAACTTCACTGCTCGCCGTATTTATATTTGGACTAACAGTTGTTTCTGCTTTGGATATAATTGTTTTTTCGGCAATTGGTTGTGTAGCTGTGCTTGTCGATTTCTGATTTTTTTGTGATAAAAACCATTGAATTGCAAGAAACAAAACCACAACAACGCTAATTCCACCAATTATCATCCATAATAATTTGGAATTTTGAGTTTGGTATGTGGACATCATTTTTAACCTTCTAGTCAAAATGACGAGGTTTGAATTGTATCACCCCAATTTCATCTGGCTCAGCGGTTTGTTGCTCTTCCACGTGGGTCGGGCGTTTTTCGCTATAAGCACATTCGATACATTCAATCCACTCGTCATCCACAGTGATGATCTTAACCACACGATCTAAGGCGCCACATTTAGGGCATTTTGCACCCGCGATGAACTGTCTTTTCATGTCAGTTAATTACCACCCTGTGAACAATAATGACGTAGTTTAAGCGGTTTTATTGGTGTTCGTCCAACCTTGATGGCGTAATAATGCATCTATTTTTGGTTCTCTTTTTCGGAAATTGCGAAATGAATCAAGTGCAGTATCTTTTCCGCCAACTGCTAGAATAAACTTTCTAAACTCTTTGCCTGTCTCAGTGTTAAAAATACCTTCGCTTTCGAAGCGATCGAAGGCATCACTCGCTAAAACTTCTGCCCATTTATAAGAGTAATAGCCTGCCGCATAACCGCCTGCAAAAATATGGCTGAAACTATGTTGAAAACGGTTATAAGGTACCGCAGGAACCACGGCAAATTTATCGCGAATATCGTCCAGTGTCGCTTGGATTTGCTGACTGTTTAAGGCAGGTGCCTGACGGTGAATGCTTAGGTCAAACAATGCAAATTCAATCTGACGTAATGTTTGCATGCCTGATTGGAAGAAACGCGCATTGAGTAACGCAGACAGCAATTCTTGTGGCAAAGTTTGCTTAGTTTCGGTGTGTTCACTGAGTACATCTAAACTTTCATTATCCCATGCCCAGAATTCCATAAACTGACTTGGTAACTCCACCGCATCCCAAGCCACGCCGTGTGTGCCTGCAACAGAGATGTTATCTACTTCGGTCAACATATGGTGTAAGCCATGACCAAACTCATGGAATAAAGTAATGACTTCATCGTGGGTGAGTAGCGCAGGTTGATCGCCAATCGGTGGGGTAAAGTTACACACCATATAGCAAATTGGTTTTTGTAGACCATTGGCCGTTTGCACACGAGAACGGAAACCACTCATCCATGCGCCACCGCGTTTGCCGTTACGGGCATATAAGTCAAAATAGAAACCACCGACCACTTGACCTTGATCTTCAATTTCAAAATAACGTACATCATTTTGCCAAACAGGGGCTTGGCGTTCGACGATTTGAATTCCATAAAGACGTTGCACGATCTTGAATAAACCGTCCACCACTTTTGGCGCAGGGAAATACGGTTTAAGCGCTTCTTGAGAAAGATTGAATTGCTGCTGTTTCAACTTCTCAGAATAATAGGTTGCATCCCAAGGTTTGAGTTCCTCAATTCCATCTTGTTGTGCAATGCTTTTGAGTTCAGCAATTTCAGCCAGTGCAGGCGTACGCGCATGCTCTGCCAAATCCACTAAGAATTGATGAACAGTTTCAACATCGGGTGCCATTTTGCTGGCAAGGGAATATTCAGCGAAGTTATTAAAGCCAAGCAGTTGCGCCATCTCCTGACGTAAGCTCAGGATTTCCTCCATCACAGGTGTATTGTCAAATTCAGTCTTGTCGGACTGCTCAGATGCACGGGTCACATAAGCTTTGTAGAGTTCTTCTCTTAATTCACGATCATCGGCATAGGTCATAATCGCAAAATAAGCAGGGAAATCCAGTGTGGCAACGGCTTGCTCCAGCTCACGTTGTTGTCCGTATTGTTTTAATAATTCAACACTGCTTTGCGGTAAGCCTTTAAGTTGCGCTTCTGTTAGCGGTTTAAAGTAGGCTTGGGTGGCATCTAAGACGTGATTTGAGAAGTCTGAAGATAACTGAGACAAACGTGCCGAGATTTCTGCATAACGTTTTTTCGCTTCGCCTTGGAGTGCAACACCCGACAGTTTAAAGTCACGTAGCGCCAGTTTAATCGCGCTTTGTTGTGCTTCGCTCAATGTTTGAAATACATTACTATCATGAATCTGCTGATAGGTTTGATACAGCACTGTGTGTTGTCCAAGCTGCGTATAGTATTCACTTAAACTTGGTAACAGGGCTTGATACACTTCACGGGTTTCGGCATTGTTCATGACTGCATTGAGATGTGACAAAATGCCCCACGATTCGCTCATGTTATTTTCAAGTTGATCAACTTCTGCCAAGGTTGCTCGTTGGGCTTCAGAGCCTTGCGGAACTTTATTGAGTTGATTTAAGAAGTTCTGACCGTTTTGAATCGTTTGTTCGATCTGTTGTTTTAAATCGGCAAGTTGAATTTGATGAAATTGAGGAAGGGGGAGTGTCGGTTGTTGGAGTGTCATTGTATTTTTGCCATATTCATCTTTAAACATAATTATAGATGTAGGGCTTAAGCCTCTATAAATCAAGGCTGATTGATTATTTATTAGATGAGTATTTTGTTGTTCTATAAATTTTATTCATTTCTAACGCACATATATCAAGACCAAAAAATTAGAGAGCCGAAGCTCTCTAATTAAATGTTATTCACTCTTGGTCTTGGCATTCGACTTTTTCTTTTTCACTTTCTTCTTTGGCTTTTCTTTGCTTTCAGACTTCGCAGAAGATTTTTTACCTGTTTTTTTGGTATAAGAATTAGAACTTGATTTGCTCTTATCCTTTTTCTTACGCACAGGCTTTTCGCCATCTTCACTAACTTTAGCTGTTGTCGATTGTGGTTTGCCAAATACCTCTTCAGTGGTTGAAGCACGATTTGAAGTATTGGTTCTTGGCGCTTTTTGACGAATTGTACGTCCCAAATGCGTCAGTTGTTGAACCAATTGGAAGTCAATCTTACGTTCTTCCAGATTTACGCCCGCCACTTGAATTTTGACTTCATCACCGAGGCTAAATGACTGTCCACGATTCTGACCAATCAAACTTTGGCTGGCTTGATCATACAGGAAGAAGTCTTCACCGAGCTGACTGACATGAATCATGCCATCGACATAGAGGTCTTTCAGCGTCACAAATAGACCAAACTCAGTCACCGCACTAATGATACCAACAAACTCATCGCCTAAATGCTGTTGCATATAATGGCATTTCAACCATGTGGTGACGCTGCGTGAAGCTTCATCGGCTCGACGTTCAGTTTGTGAAAAATGCTCACCTGCATCATCTAAAGCCGCACCAGACAATGGATAAGCTTTCTTATCGAGATAGGCTTTAATTGCGCGGTGTAACAATAAATCTGGGTAACGACGAATTGGTGAAGTGAAATGCGTATAAGCTTCATAAGCAAGACCATAATGTCCTGCATTATTCGCACCATAATAGGCTTGCATCATTGAGCGTAATAACACTGCATGAATACTTGGCGCATCTAAACGATCTTTGGTCGCTTCAATCACGGCTTGGTAATCAGCTTGGGTTGGTTGCTCTGGAAATGGCAAACCGAGTAATTTGACGAAATCACGGACTTTTTGAATACGTGAGAATTCTGGCGCTTCATGTACACGATACAACATTGGAATATCATGTTCTAATGAGTATTCAGCTGCGGCAACGTTCGCCAATAACATGCATTCTTCAATCAGTTTATGCGCATCATTACGAGTACGTGGCAAGATTTCTTTAATGCCGCCCAACTCATCAAAGGTCATGTAGGTTTCAATGGTTTCAAATTCCATCGCATGACGTTTGGCACGTAGTTCTTTTAGTGTCTGATACAGCTGGAATAGGGTATTTAACGATTTATGAACGCTTTTATCTTGTGGAATGGCATCGGTTGCGCCGTCAAAATAAGCAGCCACCTGATTATAGGTCAAACGTGCTTTGGAATGCATCACCGCAGGGTAGAACTCATAACCTGTGACTTTACCTGCACGAGACAACTTTAAATCGCAGACCATACACAGACGGTCAACATGTGGATTGAGAGAACACAATCCATTCGATAATGCTTCTGGCAGCATTGGCAAAACAAAGTGTGGGAAATAAACCGATGTACCACGTTCTTCAGCTTCTTCATTTAAAGGTGAGCCTAAACGGACATAATGGCTCACGTCTGCAATTGCCACGACAACACGGTAACCACCGCCTGCACGCTTCTCTGCATACACGGCATCGTCAAAGTCACGGGCATCTTCGCCATCAATCGTGACGAGTGGTAAATCGCGTAAATCAACACGACCTTTGCGATCTTGTTCTGAAGGTTCTTTAAAACTCTCAGCTTCTTTAATGACGGCTTCTGGAAATTCATAAGGCAAACCAAATTCTAAAATGGTTTGCGGAATAATAATTTCAGTGTCAGCTTTGTCCGCCATAGACTGTACAACATGACCTGTCGCTAATTCTTCACGAGTCGGGTAATCATCAATCGCAACACGTAGCATATCGCCAACTTTGGCATTGGCATGTTCAATCAATTCTTTTTCTAAGGTAATTGGTTGGTGCTGATTTGGATTGCTTGGCTGAATAAAGTATTCACCTTCATGTTCAGCGACTTTACCAATAATTTGTTTGACACGACGTTGAACGACTTCGGTAATAAAGCCCCAAGCTTTACCTTTACGGTCAACAGAAGTTTGGCGTACTTTAACGCGATCACCATTAAAGACTAGACGTAATTCACGTTCAGGTAAGAGTACATCATCCTGACCTGCGATATTGGCCGTACCTAGACCTTTACTGTTGATATAGACCGTTGCTTCATGGTTTGGTAAATCGGTTGCAGGTTGGTATTTAAAACCATCTTTCATTAACTGACCGTCGCGAACCATTGCACTTAAACGATGATTCAATGCATCAATACTTTTTTGATCTGGGATATTAAAGTGATCAACCAGTTCTGCATGAGACTGTGCAGTTTTTAATTGTTCTAATGTAGTTAGAATAAGAGTTCGGCTAGGAATAGGATTATCGTAACGTTGCGCTTCTGCTTTTGCTTCGGGATCAACCCAATTTGTAGTCATATCGTTTCATTTCACATCTGGCAGATCGGTTTAGCATAAGTCATTCAAACTTTAACTGCACGTCAAAGATTGCAAGATTCTGTTTATTGTCCAATCTGAATAAAGGAGAGAACACTATATTAACAAGCGTTGAGTTAAAAAATGCTGAAAATATGCGGAAATTGATTAAAAAGTATTTGATTGAACTGAAAAAGCAGAAAAAAACAGGAACATCCCTTGTGTAATGCGGTTTTAGTTTGTATTATTGCGCTCGTGTTACGGTGAGATGGGTGAGTGGCTGAAACCACATCCCTGCTAAGGATGCATACGGGTAACTGTATCGAGGGTTCGAATCCCTCTCTCACCGCCACTTTACTTAAAGCGCTCATAGCTCAGCTGGATAGAGCACTTGGCTACGAACTAAGGGGTCGGGAGTTCGAATCTCTCTGAGCGCACCAAGTAAAGATTAATGTAACACACGCCTGAATAGGCACATAAGTAATGCGCTCATAGCTCAGCTGGATAGAGCACTTGGCTACGAACTAAGGGGTCGGGAGTTCGAATCTCTCTGAGCGCACCAACTTAATAGAAGAAACCGCTTAATTGCGGTTTTTTTGTGCCTTTAAGTTGGAATAGTTAAACGATAAAATATCTATTTGATGTTCAAATTAAGGCGCTTCATTTTTTTATTAATAATAAAATCAGTTGCTTATGCTGTTTTTAAATATAATAACTATTGTGTTATAAACTTGTAACGATCAATCTATCACCATTTGATTTCTATTTTATTAAAAAACACTTATCGATAGGGAAAAAATGCGTATAATGCGCTCCATCAAATATGCGCTCATAGCTCAGCTGGATAGAGCACTTGGCTACGAACTAAGGGGTCGGGAGTTCGAATCTCTCTGAGCGCACCAATTTGAATTTATCGAAAGATAAAGATTGAAAAAAACCGCTTAAATGCGGTTTTTTTGTGCCTTACATTTTTGTTTTAATTTTCTGAACAAACACAGTATTACCACCAACTGCGGGGAGTACATCATGATAGGGTAAACTTCGCATAGCCCTTAATAAAAAGGGTGCTTTTTCATCAATTTTCATTGAGCTAGTGATTTTAAATAAAGTACCTTGATTAAGCTCTGAGGCAATCATTTTTCCTTTAATCAATCGTAAATCACCACCATTGGCATAAAAGTTATTTTCAACAGTATTTGGATAGTTGAAATGCAGCTTAAATGCAAAAGGAATATTAATCACACCTAAACCCACATTCACTTGAATATCCGCATCTTGACCCTGATTTTGGATTGGAGAGGTGATGATTTTCTTGATTTGTCTTGGAAATAATTCTTGATAGGCTAAAGGGTTTAACCATTTATTTAATCGCTGTGTTGGCTGTTGATAAAACTGATAGGTGGTGGTGAAGCGCATGGCTTCACGTCCATGGGTGTACAAAATACTAGTCGGTGCATGTAGGTAGCTTACAGGCTGCTGTGCAGTCTGACTCAGTTGTGCAATCTTAGCCAATTGAGCTTCATTTAATTGAGGGCTTGGTATTTGTCCTGAATTTAAGGCAACGATATTCTGTTTAATAAAGCGTGTTCGAAGTGATTCTAGGATAAAAGCATTGGTTGAGCTTGGAATCCCTAATTTGACCTCTGGAATCGCATTCAGAATTTTTTTAAAAATAAAACCTTTAGGTTGATTTAAATCTCCCCACTGGGTGAGCGTAATTAAAGTTCGATGATCATCTAAGGCAAACCATTCAAACTTTCCTAAACCGTATGGAATAGGAGAATCAATCACTAAACTGGAAATACTGTTCGATTTAATCTGATGCTGTAAGGTAACGTCTTCATTAAAATTGAGCACTGGAATAGGCGTTGGAATGGAGACACGATATTTCATTTTTACAGTATTGCCAGATTGTTCTAGTATTTTGGCCGATTTAAGTGTTGGAAATAGACCGACATAGTGATTAAAGTCAGTCAGGGTCTTAGTAACCTGTTGTACATTGGTAGGAACAATAAGTGCTGCGGATGTAAAACTGGCGTTTGGTTGTGAATTGGATTTGAGAGTGGGGAGGTTAGTTTTAGTTGTTGGATGCGCATAAATGAAAATATTATTTTGCGTGTAGTTTGCCAAAAGCTGGGGGTTATTTTGAAAAGGTTGTAAAGCGCTTGGGATATTGTCTGTCCATGTCATGATTTGAGTAAAACCAATTTGACTGATCCCGAATAAAATACCTGTACATAGCAGGCGGGTAAAATAAGACATCACATTCCTTTGATTTTTTATAAGTGACTGAGTTAGAAATTCAGCATTTCAATCTTGATCAATGCCAGTAAATTGGAAAATAGTTATAAATTTTTTTGTGTGTAAAGAATAGCCATATTGTGTAAAACAACGTCTTAGCCCCTAAACTGGTGTAATATTTACGCCCATCCATGATGAAACAAATTGAAATCAAAAATGTCTGAACAACGTCCAACTGTATCTGTGCGCTATTATCTTAATTTAGAAGAATCACAAGATGGTTTTGCTCTTGTCACTTTTGGTAAAAAGACCTTTAGTCGTTTTCTAACACCTGTTATTAGTATTGCAATTATTGGTTGGGGAATCTATTTAGGTTTCTCAGACGTTGGTCGTTATTACGTTGCATTAGGTGCTTTTTTTCTGATTATGCAAGGATTGATGCGCTATTGGTTGTTACCGATGTTGTTTAAACGTCAATTTGTTCGCTACCAATTTGGAAAAAGTGAGCAGGGAATTGACCTTTATCAAGATCATTTTGAACTTTATTCAACAGGTAAAAAGCAAATAGCGCAGTATGCTGAGGTGCAATCTTTTGCAGTTGGAAAGCTCACGTATATGTTAGAGCTGAAGAATCATACCGTCATTATTGTTCCAAAGCGTTCATTCAATGATCCAGCAGATCAAACCAAATTTGAAAATAGTTTTAAAAAATAACTTCATTCGCGATTTAAGGAACAAGGAGCTTTTATGAGCACACGTCCGTCAAAAATTGTTTGTGTAGGCAGAAATTATGCTGAACATGCGAAAGAACTAGGTAATGCAATTCCTGATCGCCCAATTTTATTTATCAAACCACCAAGTAGTTTGAGTAGCTTAGCCCAAGGTGCCCGTTGGAATCAGGCTTTGGGTGAATGTCATTTTGAATGTGAAATTTGTTTGCAGATCGCACACCCATTGTCGCAGGAAACCAATCCAAGCAAAGCTTTAGAAGCGATTGGTGCTGTGACTTTAGGGTTGGATTTAACTTTACGTGATTTGCAGAATGACTTAAAAGCGAAAGGGCAGCCTTGGGAGCGAGCAAAAGCTTTTGACGGTGCATGTATCTTGGCAGACTGGGTTGAAGCGGATGAAATTGGCGATTTACAACAGTTAGAGCTTGTTTTAATGATTAATGGCGTTGAACGCCAACATGGTTTTAGCCAAGACATGATTTTTGATATTGGTGCATTATTGGTTGAAATTAATCAGTCATTTAGTTTGGAAGCGGGTGATGTTATTATGACGGGTACGCCTGCTGGCGTCGGGGCATTACACCCAAATGATCAATTAACTATGAAACTAATAACCCAATCAGGAGAATATGATTGGGATACATTTGTTCAAGCATAATGATTAAAAACACGTGCTGTTAATAAATAGCGTCTACCTAATTTCGTATAAGCGAGATAGTAAAAGAAAGACCTCAGTTGAGGTCTTTTCTTTTACTTCTGTTCAAAGATCGTCGAAAGAGGAATCGAAAGTTTTGCAGCTAAATAATCATTACTCTCGATGAGGGCTGGGCCAAGTCGTTCCATCCATTCATCATCCTGATGCACATTGAGAACATCGGGGCGTAGAGGTAACGGATATGGAAGTGCGGTAAAGAAACTCCAGAAATCGACTTGCGCAAGATTTCTAGCCAATACATACTCATCGTTGTCTGTACGTTTGACTAAATTCTGTTTTTCTAACTGTAAGATATATGCAGGTAAACGTCCTAATTCACCACGTCCAATAATCCCAACAAGTTCTTGTTCACTGACACTTTCTCCAATTTGTTGCTTTTTATAAAATAACTCCAATATGTCTAATAACATTAAGATAGGATGACGCTTTTGTTCTTTATCTGAATGAAAAGCAGTCAGTGCATAACTGATTTCTACGCCTAATAAGATAATGTTCCAAGACAAATAAATCCACAGAAGGAAGATTGGAACAGCAGCAAAAGCACCATACACAATTTCATAACTGGTGAAATTACTCATAATCCAGCCAAAGAAATTTTTTAAAATTTCAAATACTGTTGCGCTAAAACATGCAGCAATAACAGCGGAAAGAATAGGGACGCTACGATTAGGAATGGTCCAGTAAAGAATGAAAAAGCCAACAATTGTAAGTAGGAATGAAATAAGCCATAAAAGGAAGGAGCCATCTAATTGATAGCCCGCAAAATTATTGCTCAGAATATTCATTGAGGCGACAGTAGATGAAAGTACAAAAGCACTGCCTAGAATGATTGGACCTAAAGAGATGATTGTCCAATAACGCATAAAACCAACAAGACCTGTTCGAGTTTCTTTGACACGCCAAATACGATTAAAGACATTTTCGATTGAGGTGAGCATAAGTACGGTGGTCACAAACAGAAATAGCACCCCAATAATTGTGAGATTACTGGATTTATCTGTAAATGCGTTCAATGCTTTGTCAAAGGCAATGGTACTTTTTGGTAAAAAATTACTGTAAATCAATTGCTGTAGTTGTTGTCGAGCAGGCTCTAAAGCTTTAATTGATGAGATAATGACTAAGAAAACGGTCAGCATTGGAACAACTGCAAACAAGGTGGTGTAGGTGAGTCCTCCAGCTTGTTCTCTACAGCGATCAGCTTCGAAACGCCGTAACACAAATACAATAAATTGAAACCATGTTTTTTCTAAAAAAGGCAGATTTTTTAGATAACGATTTAAGATCATGGGTTCTATCCTAGTTATTTTTAATAAAATCCTGTGTTAGCACAGCATTGACTACAGCTAAAAAGAGGAAAAATGTCGTATAGTGTTCTTTTTAACAAAATTTATTAAAGTGATGCAACCTTACGTTCTTGTTCTTTATTACAGTAAATATGGTTCAACTCGAGAAATGGCTCATCTAATTGCCGATGGAATTGAGTCTTCTGGTATCACAGCTCGTATTCGAACCGTTCCTAATCTCGCAACTGTTGTTACCCAAGCAGAACCAAGCATTCCTGTAGAGGGGGATGTTTATTGTACTTTAGATGATTTGACGTATTGCTCAGGTTTGGCACTTGGTTCACCAACACGTTTTGGCAACATGGCCAGTGAGATGAAGTATTTCTGGGATCAAACCACCAGTTTATGGCTGAATGGCGCATTGCACAATAAACCAGCATGTGTGTTTACCTCTTCTGGCTCGATGCATGGTGGGCAGGAAAGTACTTTGCTGAGCATGTTGCCGCCATTATTTCATCATGGCATGGTGATACTGGGCTTACCCAACTCAATTCCTGCATTATCCAATACCAAAACAGGCGGCACACCCTATGGTGCAAGTCATGTCAGTGGGCCTCGCCATGACCAGAGCCTAAGTCAGGATGAAAAAATCCTTTGTGAAGCGCAGGGCAAACGTTTAGGTGATGTCGTAAAAGCGTTGTTAGGAAAAGTTTAGATCTAAAAATGGGAGCATCTGCTCCCATTATTTTATTTTTTAATTTGCCAATCGTAGATTTTTTTCTGATAGGCATACCACATCATCCACAGTCCAATCAGTAACATTGGTACAGTGAGAATCTGACCTTTAGTCATCCAACCGAATAGAATAAAACCTTGATCTGCATCGGGCTGACGGAAGAACTCCATAAAGAAACGTGCAACTCCGTAGCCCATTAGGAATAATGCTGAAACCGCCATACGAGGACGTGGTTTAGCACTAAACCACCAAAGTATGATAAATAGAATCAGACCTTCACAGAGCGCTTGATAAATTTGCGACGGATGGCGAACTAAACCTAAAGGATCAGTTGGAAAAATCATACCAAATGGATAGCTAAGGTCTTGAACTTGACGACCATACAATTCACCACCAATAAAATTACCGATACGACCAAACATCAAACCTGTCGGTACACAGGGTGCAATAAAGTCCAAGGTTTGAAACCATGTTTTCTGATATTTCTTACACCAGAATAGCATTGCGATCATGACACCCAAGAAACCGCCGTGAAAGCTCATTCCACCTGTCCAGACTTGGAATAACCAAAGCGGGTTTTCTAAGAATTTGCCAAACTCATAAAACAAGACATAGCCAATACGACCACCAAGTACGACGCCTAGAGCGCCATAAAACACCAGATCGGAGACCATATCGGCAGTCCAACCATCACGTTGTTTAGCACGATAAGAGGCTAAGCCCCAAGCGCATAAAAATGCCAAGAGATACATCAATCCGTACCAGTGTACCTTGACTGGCCCTAAACTCAGTGCCACTGGATCAATATTTGGATAGGTCAGCATTGCTGTTCCTCAATTTAGAATTTGAAATTAAGTTTTGAGCAGATTGTAGCGGAATGATGTGAAAAATGTTGTACATTCAATGTGAAAGTCAACAGACGCTAAATGAGTGAAAACAGAATCAATGTGTATTGTCGCTTTTGCATGGCATGTTCTTGATGATATGCCGTTGTGTTTAATTTCAAATCGTGATGAATTTTATCATCGACCAAGTACTGTTTTACATCGATGGGATCACAGTTCGATAATTGCTGGGCAAGATTTACAGTCAGGTGGGGCATGGATGGGGGTCACTGAGTCTGGGCGTTGGGCAATCGTGACTAATTTTCGCAATGGACGAGATAAGAACCAATATTCAACTTCACGTGGGCATTTAATCCAGTCTTTTTTAGAAAGTGATTTAGCCCCCTTTCGTTTTGCACAACAATTAGAACAGCAACAACAGGACTACGCTGGTTTTAATTTGTTTGTTGGTGATCGAGAGCAAGCGGTTTATATGAGTAATCGGGGGGAAGCACCACAAGTCTTAGCGAATGGTGTTTATGTTGTTTCCAACGGTTTAATGTCAGAAGATTGGGAGAAAACCAAACATTTACGTAAACGCTTTACGCAAGAATTTTTACCAATGTTGCAACAATCAACGATGACAGAATCTGATTTGCAATATTCAGTCTGGGATATTTTGGAAGATGAACGAAAAATTATTCCAGATTTGTTACCAGATACAGGGATTAGTGTGGAGATGGAGGAATTATTATCTTCAACTTTTATTCAAAGCCCAATTTATGGCACACGCTGTTCAAATTTTTTAAGGCTGACAGCTGAGCAATGGCTGTGGCTGGAAAAGTCCCAACAGGGTGGAGATCAGGGAAATATTGTGGAAATGAAGATTGACTTGCTGAAATAACAAATGCCGACATAAGGTCGGCATCTGCATTGAATAATCTGGCTTACTTTGTAGTTGCAGCCTTTTTCTCAACTGATGGCAAAATATCCGCCGTGATATAGCCCACGCACGCGCTAAAGCCATTGTTATAGTTTTTTAGCACTGCTGTTTTTACATCTGCTGGAATCTTTGAGCTGTCGCCTGGATGCTGGAAATTGCTCATGATATAAGTCCAACCGTTGACCGAATCCACCGCATGTAAACCTGTTGACTCTGCACCTGCTGGAGTAGAGAGGATACGATCTAAAGACTTAGTATCAACATTATATGCCCATAGGAAGTTATTGGTATGGTTACCACTGTCTTCACCAATGAATAATGTGCGTAAAGTTTCAGAGAATTTTAAATTGTCTGGGCTTGCAATATTATTTGGATCTGCCGTGTTACCTAAGCTATCCACAGTAATATCTTTACCCATAAGAACCATATGGCTTTGGTAAGGTGTCCATTCACTATTGATCACATTATTAAGATGATCAACTTGGCTACCTTTGAGGTCATGTCCAAGGACACCACCTGCTTTTAGCGTGCTCTTAAACTTAACATTATGTGATTCAACCCAAGCTGCATTTCCACCAATCATTGATTCTTGAATATTGGCAAGTGCAGAGTAAGCAACTTTATCTTTAATATTTACGGTAGTACCTTCCATTTTTGTGAAAGCCATACTACCGCCTTTTAGGGCAGCATATCGATGTGTTTCTAGGAATGCAGCAGCAAGCTCAATCTCAGCTTTGCTAAAGCCATTGTTGGCTTCTTTCAGTTTAACCCACAGCGATTTTCCATCTAACACAATCTTGGTATAACCTGTTAAATCAGCTGGTGCTGTTTTCAAGCTTTCCATAATGTTTTCAGATTTGATTCCTCGAACATTCACGAGGTCTTCGATGGTCTTACTATCAGTATGACCTAACTTGATCCATTTGATTGCGGCGGTAGAGGTCTCATTCAATTCTGATGTGTATTTCGCAACATATAATGTTCCAGCAGATAAGTCTTTTTCTTTGTCTGCAATAAACATGAAGAAACCACCGTTAGTGTAATCGTCACCCATGATTACAGTGCGGTTATCTGGCATGACTTGAATCAGTTCATGTGAAATACGACCTAAGCAGTAGTGTTTAACTGCTTTTGCACGCCCTTTGCCATCAAGGATGATTTCTGGCAAATGACCATAGTTATAGGCATTTGCAGTATTTTCATTGCCATATAGATTTTTACTATATGCTTTGAGCATTGCCAGATCTGAACCGATTTGGTCAAATGCATCAGGCTCATATTCTTCACTTGAAAGGTGAGTATTCCACGGAGAAAGGCTAGCACCACAGGTGATCCATAGACCATGAACTTTAGACATATCGACATTGTGGTATTTCTTCAATGCCAGATGACCCGTCTTTTGATCCTGATCCAGCGTAAGCACCGCAATTGGTGATGGCAACTTGCCGTACATATTTTGATTTGCCAGATTTTTAGTCGTGTATTCAAATTGAACAACGTGGAATACAGGGTTAGCCACACCAGATACAGAAGCGCCATTGATGTGGATTAAAGATGAACCATCAGGAGAGTCAGAGAAAAACTGGCGTTCTTGACCGATTACAGAAGTATCTTTAATCGGTTGATTATTAATATCATAATAACTACCTGCAATGATTTTTCCACCATCAATGTTATCAACTTCCGCACCTGTACGGAAAAACTCCTGATAACCCAGTTTGTACTCGGTGGTTGTATTGTCATCCCACGTAATCGTCAAAGCAGATTTAACTGAAGTTGTAGCCATCTCTGGTACAGTTGAAGGTGCCGCCATAGGTGTAAATTTTGCATTTTTAAATTTTGCAGCAGGTACGGTTGGGGTAACGGTAGTATCGTTATTATCATTGCAACCTGCTAAAGCTGCTGCTGTGCCCATTGCCCCGAGTGGTAAAAACGGAACACCCGCGAACCACTTTAAAATATCACGACGACTTGGCTGATTTGTATTGGTTGTCATAATAAATCCATATCTTTAATAAATGGTAAATAAATCTACATTGATTTTATGTTTGATAGATGACATTTTTTTGACACTTTTAAGGCAGTTTGAAGACAATTTAATTTTTATAAATATATGAAAAATATAATTTTAAAATAAAAAAATCCCTGAGATTATTCAGGGATTCAACAGAGATATTATTATTCTGAAACTGCTTTACGCTTTTCTAATATTTTTCCAAAAAGTAAACCGATTTCAAATAGCATCCACATCGGAACAGCCAGCATAATCATGGATAAAGCATCAGGTGGGGTAACAAACATCGCCACGAAAAAGCATCCAACAACAATAAAACGGCGTTTTTCAATGAGGCTTTCTGTACTCACGGCACCAATCAAAATCAGCACTAGAGTAATAATTGGAATTTCAAAGGTAAAACCAAAAACCAAGAATAGTTTTAAGCAGAAGCTCAGATAACTATTAATATCTGTCATAGGTGCAACAGTTTCAGGAGACACACTAATAAAGAAATGCAGAATGGCTGGCAAGGTAATGAAGTAGGCAAAAGCCACTCCTAAATAGAACAACACAATACTGCCCAACAATAGGGGAATGGCTAAGTGGCGTTCTTTTTCATATAGTGCAGGTTTTATAAATGACCAAATTTGATAAATGATATAGGGCATTGCCAGCATAAAAGCGACAAACAGGTTGAGCTTAAAGGGGGCCATAAATGTCGCCGTGACATCCGTCGCAATCATGGTTGATGTTGCGGGTAATTGTTGTCTCAATGGTTCAGACAGCCATTGATAGGTTTGATTTCTAAAAGGTAATAAACAAAAAAACAGAAAAATTGTTACGCCAACAATCTTAAAAAGATATTGGCGAAGTACGATTAAATGCTGCATGACCGGCATTTGTTGTAGGGTTTCTTCAGTACTGACTGAAGTTGATGGTAATTGGCTCATACGGCAATCTTTAATTCGTTATCAAACTGATTCAACGATGGGTATGCTTCCATACCAATCACAGATGATTTTTGGTATTGAACACAAAAAGGAATAATAGAACTTGAGTGATATGGCACATAGCGAATCGAATTTTGAGGTTTAGTTACTGATGGCGCAGTCTCTACCTCATGATTTTGAGTTTTTAATTCATCTAATTGTTTTTGTAGCCGACGTTCAAGCTCAGTAATCTTTTCAATTTCTTTTTGCATTTCTTCGCGGAACTCAGAAAGACGGAGCTCTCGATCAATTTCATTCTGAATATTGTTGATAAATTTTTTAATTTTCCCATACCATTTTGCTACAAATCGAGCAGCTTCAGGTAATTTATCAGGACCGAGAACCAATAATGCAATAACTGCAAAGCAAAAAATCTCAGTCATTCCCAAGTTCAGCATAATTCCGCTCGCTTAGCTTTTTACTGAGCTTTCAGCATTTTTAACTTGAGCATCAATGGTACGAGGCTCATTGAGTGGCGCAGTAACTTCATCTTCTTTAATAGACTTTTTGAAATCTTTAACAGCACCACCAACATCTTTGCCTAAATTTTTAAGCTTTGATGTACCGAATAGTAAAATCACGACAATTGCAAAAATAACGACGTGCCAAATTGATAAACCAGCCATAATTCTATTCCTATATAACTTTGGTTATATCTCAACAGTTTGGCATGACAAAGATGTGACACTTATATTGCAATTTTGCGACAAAAAATTATGAGATTAAGTAGATTGATGGAAAATTTTTTACTTTTTGGTTTGTAATTAATGCTTCGTTGAGGTAAGTTTTTTACTCATTATTCAGTATTTTTATTCAATCTAGATTTAAATAATTTGCCCTAGGTTTTAGCTAGGGCAAATGATCTTTAAATCAAACTTGCTTTAAACAGCTGCATTGCTTGACCACGATGACTGATTTTATTTTTGTCAGCTTTGCTAAGTTCAGCACTTGAAAGATTGAGTTCTGGTAGCCAGAATAATGGATCATAGCCAAACCCATTCTCACCGCGCGCTGCTTCTAGGATTTCACCTTTCCAAATGCCTTGAAAGATTTGTGGCAATGGATCTTCGGCATGTGTAACTAAAGCCAATACACACACGAACATACCTTCAATTGCTTCGCCATCTTTACGCAAAGGTGCAAGATCAGCCAATAGTTTTTGGTTGTTGGCAGCATCATTACCATGTTCGCCTGCATAGCGTGCAGAGTAAATCCCTGGTGCACCACCTAAGATTGGAACACATAAACCAGAGTCATCCGCAATCGCAGGTTTACCTGATAGCTTAGATGCATGGCGTGCCTTGATAATGGCATTTTCCACAAAACTCAAACCATCTTCGATGGCATCTTCAATGTTGAGTTTTCCTTGGGGAATAATTTCAACAGGCAGATTGAGTTGCTGAAAAAGATGATCAAATTCAGCAATTTTACCTTTGTTATTGCTTGCAAGCACAAGGCTGCCTTGATTAAGCCATGATGGAGTAGACATATTTATAATGCTGTTAACGAGAATTAGGTGTATCTTATCGTATTCTTGATGATAGGTTTAGAATTTAGAAAAATTTGAGCATATCTTGTGTATGTGCTATTTCATAATAGGTATAAGTAATAATCTCTACCATTCTAGTTAGAGTAATGAATAATTTTGATCAAGCTGACGTCGTTAAAGCTCATAAATCTTCAAGCTATCATCGTCATATTTTAAGAGATAGCGCATTTTGTGGTTGTTTTTATTGCCTGGATATTTTTGATTATAAAAACATTCAAGATTGGTGTGATGATGCTAATACCGCTTTATGTCTAAATTGTAGTATTGATGCCATCATTAACCTAAAGTCTGATGACTTAATAACACAAGAATTTTTAAAAGCGATGCAAAAGTATTGGTTTTAATCCAATTATGGAATGTATTCTAAAAAAACAAAAACCGACTATCACAAGTCGGTTTTTATATCATTCAATAAATCTAAAAAGATTATTGCGCTTGAATCCATTTATCAGCACGGTCACGTGCAGTACGAATCTGGTCCTGAGTTAAGTTTGCAGCCAACGCTGTTTTCTTACCTTCAGAAAGACTAATGACTTTAGTATCCAGCATACCGTCACGTGTTGAAAGCTCATACCATTGGTAAGCACCAACATAGTTTTTCTTTTGCTCTTCCATCATCGCGAGATTAAAGCTAGCACGGTTATCGCCATTACTCGCCGCTTTCTCGAAATATTTACGCGCCAAAGCTTCATCTTTCTTCGTACCGATGCCATCTGCATACATACGACCGACATTCAATTGCGCCGCAGATAAACCTTGATCTGCTGCTGCCTTGAATAAAGTGAAAGCTTGTTTTTCATCTTTAGCCACTTCTTTACCAAACTGGTAACGGGTTGCTAAGTAAAACTGTGCCCCAGCTTGACCAGATTTTGCTGCGCTTTGTAATTCACTGATACCCATCACTGAATATCGCGCTGCCTGTGTTGCAACTGATTGTGGTTGAGCAACATAGTCAGCGTGCGCTTGTATACTGATCAGACCAAATAAAAATGTGCTGATAAATGTCTTTTTCATAGAGCGCTCACTCGATAAATTGCGACTTCACCAAATAGGTTCGGCATATGCTTACTGAGCATACTACCTTGTTGGTCACCATTGACGGCAAGTCGATTAATAATTTTAATCCGATTCTCAGCACATAGGGCTTCAAAGTCACGGAAAGTACATAAATGAATATTCGGGGTGTTATACCACATATAGGGTAAAGCTTCCGAAACAGGCATTTTCCCTTTCAATGCAAGAAAAGAACGAGTCTTCCAATACGCAAAGTTTGGAAAAGTAATAATTGCCTGTTTTCCGACACGCACCATATCACGAAGTAATACATCGGGCGCATCTACAGCTTGCAAAGCTTGTGCCATAACCACAGAGTCAAACGACTGGTCGGCAAAACGGCTTAAACCCAAGTTTAAATCCTGTTGGATAATATTTAACCCTCGACTGATGGCAATTGCAATCTTTTCTTGATCGATTTCTAAGCCATAAGCACGAATATTGTGCTGTTTGCTCATATGCGCCAGTAATTCACCATCACCACAGCCTAAGTCTAATACGCTAGAGTTCGGGCTGATCCATTTTTCAGCGAGTCGTTGGTCTATTCGCATTAGTGCTGCTCCTGCGGTGTAGCGTGCAACTGTTGTTCTCCACCTAAAAAGGCTCTTAATGTTTTCACATAGAGTGGGATAGGGAACAAGAACGAATCATGACCTTGTTCTGCATCAATATCTAAGTAACTGACGGGCTTATGATTATCAATTAGAGCATCAACTAATTCTTGTGAACGACTTGGGCTAAAACGCCAGTCAGTCGTAAATGAAATCACCAAGAATTTGCATTTAGGCTTGCTCATTGCTTTAGTCAAGGAATGTTCATACTCACGAGATGGATCAAAATAATCCAAGGCCTTGGTCATAATCAAGTAAGTATTTGCATCAAAATTGCGACTAAATTGTTCGCCTTGATAACGTAAATAACTTTCAACTTGGAATTCGACATCAAAGCCGTACATAAATTTGCCAGATTTCAAATCACGACCAAATTTCTGTTTCATGGCTTCTTCAGACAAATACGTAATATGACCGACCATACGCGCCAAAATTAACCCACGTTTTGGATAACTGTCATGTTCCAAGTAACGCCCATGATGGAAATCTGGATCAGAGAGAATCGATTGGCGAGCAACTTCATTAAAGGCAATATTTTGTGCCGATAATTTTGGTGCACTGGCAATAATGACACATTTTTTTAAACGATCAGCATAGTCCAATGACCATTGTAGTGCTTGCATGCCACCTAACGAACCACCAATCACGGCAAACCAAACATCAATTCCGAGGCGATCAGATAGCATGGCTTGGGTCTTCACCCAGTCACGAACAGTGACTAATGGAAAATCTGGACCATAAGGACGATTTTCGTTTTCAGGGTTTGGCGATGTTGGGCCTGTTGAACCATTACAACCACCAATATTATTTAAGGAAACAATAAAAAAATGATTGGTATCAATCGCTTTTCCGGGACCAATACAGCTATCCCACCAACCTGCTTTTTTATCATCTGCATGATGATAACCCGCAGCATGATGATGCCCAGATAATGCATGGCAAATTAAGATTGCATTGGATTTATCTGCATTAAGTGTTCCATAGGTTTCAACCATCAAATCAAAACGTGGCAGGATACGCCCACATTCAAGCTCTAATGGTTGCTCAAATTGAAATTTTTGTGGTGTGACTAAACCCACTGAATCCGATGGAAAAGACACTGGAATGATTCGCCTTGTATAAATCTTTGATCAATAATAAAAGGATACCAATTCAGGTATCCTTTCAAAAGTCATTTTTTCTGATATTACAACTTAGCTTTGCTTAAACTGCCGCAGCAGCAACTTGCTCAGTTGTAAGTACGCCTTGTTCAATTAAACGATTGGTACATGCAATAATCGCTTCAATGGATGAGGTGACAATGTTGTCATGAATCCCTGCACCAAATGCGCTCTTACCTGTGCCTTTGACCTGAAGTTCAATTAAGGCAAGTGCTTTAGCATTTGCACCAGAACTGATACTACGTTCTTCATAATTTACAACATCAATTGGCAATTGTAACGCATCGAGCATCGCCGAAATTGGACCGTTACCTTCACCGCGTAAACGTTGTACTTCACCGTTAATTTCAATATCTAATTCAATGATTTGTGTGCCATTGATATCAGACAACTGATAATGTTTGGTTTGGTAATGGCTATTTTTCACATCCACATAGGTATTTTGAAATAAGGTCCAGATTTCATGTGCACTGATTTCTGTACCGTTTTCATCAGTATGTTGCTGTACGATTTGGCTGAACTCGATTTGTACTCGGCGTGGTAAAGCAACGTTGTAATTTGATTCCAATAAATACGCAATACCACCTTTACCAGATTGGCTGTTGACACGAATCACCGCATCATAATCACGACCTAAATCTTTAGGGTCGATTGGTAAGTACGGCATATCCCAGATCTCTTCGTTTTTCTGGAATTCGAAGCCTTTTTTAATCGCATCTTGGTGTGAACCAGAGAATGCGGTAAAGACTAAATCACCTGCATATGGATGACGTGGGTGCACAGGTAAACCTGTACATTCTTCAACAGTTGCAATGATTTCATTGATATTAGAGAAGTCTAAGTTTGGTGCAACACCTTGGGTATACATGTTCAAGGCAATCGCAGCAACATCGACGTTACCTGTACGTTCACCATTACCAAACACGCAACCTTCAACACGATCAGCACCCGCCATGATCGCCAATTCAGAAGCAGCGATACCACAACCACGGTCATTGTGACAGTGAACTGAGATAATCACGCCATCACGACGCGCCAAGTTACGGTGCATCCATTCGATTTGATCGGCATAGACATTTGGTGTTGAAACTTCAACCGTTGCAGGCAAGTTTAAGATCACTTTATTGGTTGGAGACGCTTCCCAAATTTCCGTGACCGCATCACAAACATCTTTGGCAACTTCTAATTCTGTTGCTGAGAAACATTCAGGGCTATATTGGAAAATCCATTCTGTTTCAGGATATTGTGCTGCGTATTCTTTGACTTTATTTGCTGCATTAATGGCAAGTTGCTTTGCGCCGTTTGCATCTACATTCAACACTTTTTGACGGAATGTTGGTGAGTTTGAATTGTAGATATGCACAATCGCACGTTTTGCACCAACCAAAGACTCAAAGGTACGCGCAATTAAATGATCTCGAGCTTGAACCAAAACTTCGATATACACATCTTCTGGAATCAAATCTTCTTCAATTAACTTGCGAGTAAAGTCAAAGTCAATTTGAGATGCTGAAGGGAAACCAATTTCAATATGTTTAAAGCCGATTTTGACTAACATGTGGAACATCTTTAATTTTTGATCCATATTCATTGGTTCAAAAATCGCTTGGTTACCATCACGAAGGTCGGTACTCATCCAAATCGGTGCTTGGTTGATTTCGTTATTCGGCCATTGACGATCTGGTAAATCCACTCGTTGATACATACGGCGGTATTTTTTGCTTGGGTCAGCCAACATCATGAGATAACTCCTTGTTGTAGCATGGTTGCTGCTTCAAAATAAATGCAACGTGCTACGAATATATATGGTGTCTATAAGAATCAATTTAAAGAGAATATGTATTGAGTACCTAAAATCTAGGTAAAAATTTATACGCGCGCGAGGCGCAGCATCAGGAGAGCAGTGAGGTTTTTTATATCAGACGGATGGCTAAAATCATCACTTGTTTTCATCATCTACCGTTCAAAGCAAAAGTATTGGGTTTTGCAGTTATCTTAATCACCTAATTTGAATCAGTCTAGGTGAAAATAAGCTGGCTGCAAAGGTCTATAACAGCATTCTAGCTCTTAATTGTGGAAAATGTTTTCCTGTTTTTTGCAAGAATTGATAGTTGAGTGGGATATTTTTTCTAAATAAGTCTATTTTTTAATAAAAATTATGGAATTTATTCAGCATGGCGAAAAAATGAAGTGGTCAGAGTTCTGACCACATACGAATGAGATTGTGATAAATATTGGTGAGTTTCATTACTTCTGGATATGCATCACCATGATCTATGCGAAGTTGACGAATACTTTCATCCAAATTAAACAGCATATGACGCTTTTGATCATCTCTAATCAAACTTTGTACCCAAAAGAAAGAAGCAAAACGGGTGCCATGCGTAATACTACTGACTTCATGCAAGCTTGTTGAAGGGTAGAGTACGACATCACCTGCTGGTAATTTCACTTCATGGTAGCCATAAGTATCTTCAATAACGAGATCACCACCATCATATTCTTCAGGTTCACTCAAAAATAAAGTACACGATAAATCTGTACGAAGTTGTTGATGAGTCCCTCTCACTAAACGAATTGAATTATCGACATGAAAACCAAAACTTTCGTGTTCATCGTAGCGATTAAACAAAGGTGGAATCATTTGCTTGGGGAGTGCAGCTGCTTGGAAAGTTGGATTTTTCCAAATTGCATCCATCACAAGTGCACTAAGTTGGTGGGTTAAAGGGTCACTCTCTGAAAGTTGTTGATTACGTTTTACGGATGCTGAGAGTGTGCCTGCTGTAATTTTTCCACCGACCCAATCTGCTGCTTCCATTAATTTACGGAATTCGGCGACTTGTTCTTTTGTCAAAACATTCGGAATGTGATGGATCACTGAGCATATCCCTTTAAATTGATTGTTATAAAAAATAGCCTCATAGAGAGGCTATTTTAGATGAGTTTAAGTAAATACCCTAATTTTTTTAAGGGATTTAGTACTTAAAGTTGATCGCAAGAACTGCGTTGCGGCCATCACCTTCGTTTGCATAGTGTGAAGCATGAGCACTTGTAAAATAGCGCTTATCTGAAATGTTGTTTACATTCAACTGTAAGTTTACGTTCTTGTTTACATCATACTTTGCCATCGCATTGTAGATAGTAAACGTTGGTAAAATTTTCGTTGAAGTGGTTGCAGTGTTTGGATTGGTATTCGCAAAAACTTGATCGCGATATTGAACGCCTGCACCAAGTGTTAATTTTGGAAGTACTTGGTATGTGCTCCATAAGTTAGCACTCTGTTTAGCAACGAATGGAAGAGGACGACCTTCTTGAGCAACTAAGTTATAAGCTGCTTTGGTTAATTCGCTATCTAAGTAGCTATAGCCAAGTGCCATTTCCCATTTATCAGTAATGTGACCTGTCAAAGCAAGTTCAAAACCATCAACTTTACTTTCACCAGCATTAGTTACTGTATTCGCATCTATATTAATACGTGTATTTTGCTTCTCAGTACGGAAGATTGCAGCTGTCGCATTGGCACGGTTGTTCCAAAGGCTCCATTTCGTTCCGATCTCAAATGTACGAGCTTTTTCTGGTTCTAAGTCTTTATTTGAAGCACTAAGTGAATCAAGATCAGGATCGATACCTACAGGGTTGGCAGCAGTTGCGAAACTTGCATAGATACTACCATGCTCTGTTGGGCGGAATACTACACCTGCTTGATAAGAGAAGTAGTCTGTATCATTTGAATACACAGTACCTGCTGGCGTTGTCGCACCACGAGCTGTTACATTTTTGTTATATTTTAATTCTGTATCAAATTGATCCCAGCGTACGCCAAGACTTAATAACCAATATTTATTGAACTCAATACTGTCTAATGCATATACAGATACTGTTTCGTTGGTCATAGTAGTCTGTTTAGTATTTGGTGTGAGTGTGCCTAACCATGGATCATTCGGACTTGGATTATTGAGATCCGTGCACCAGCCATTGTTATCATTACATTTATCATTGAAACCAGCAGTCGTTGTACCTGTATATCCAGGATAACTAATATTATAGTTACCGCGATTGGTTTCTTCTCGATTATATTCAGCACCAACATTGAAGCTATGTGCTAATGCTCCAGTTTTGAATTTCCCAGCTAAAGAAAGTTGGTCGGTAAATGCATCGGTGTCACGAATGGTCTGTGTTGCACGACGGTAGACTTTACCTTTGTAGATATTGCTTTGTGAATCATCTGGATTTGTATACATATAGCTTGCTTTAGAATGGCTATATGTTGTAGTGTTTGAAACTGTTAAGTCATCATTAAAATCATGTTCAAGCTTCAATGAGCCAATGTGGTTTTCACGCTTATCAAAATCACGATCCTTCCAGCCATAGTAAGAACCTTGTTTTACATTTGTTGGGCGACCATCAGCTTTGATCGAGCCTGGAGGTGGATTGTTAGGGTTGTTAAATGGAATGCCTGAATCTGGCTCATCATTACTTTTGATAAAGTAGTAACTTAAGGTCGCACGGTTTTCAGTTCCTAAACCGAAAGCTAGACTAGGCGCAATACCAACACGAGCATATTCTGCACCATTGTGCTGTCCTGGTTTCTCATTTTCATGACCCATCGCAATAACACGACCCGCGATTCCATTACCAAAGTCTTTGTTTGCGTCAAGTACGATATGCTTATAGTTATCTGTGCCGCCTGCAACACTTCCTTGATATTCATCACCTTCATGCGCAACTTTTGGAATCATGTTGATACTGCCACCAACACCACTTCCGCCAGTTAGAGCAGAGCTTGAGCCTTTAGTTACTTCGACTTGTTCAATCGCAAACATATCACGTGTTTGAGTTGTTGAGTTGCGCACACCATCTACATAGATCGCGCTTTGTCCGTTATAACCACGAATATAAGGAATATCTGTATACGGAATGCCGCCTTCACCAGCACCTAGTGTGATACCAGGCTCATTACGAAGTGCTTCTAATAAAGTATTTGAATTTGTTTCTTTCAATAACTTTTGAGATAAGACAGACACTGTCTTTGGTGTGTCTTTTAATGGTGCAACATATTTTTTGTTTGCAGATACATCAACTTTTAATTGTTCAGCAGTTGCTTCTGCATGAATCGTTGGGAGTTGAACCACATTTTCTTTATCTTGCGCGATTGCTGCAGTTGCAATCATAGAAAGAGATGATGCAATCGCAGATGAAACAAACTTCTTACGTGTTCTGATAAAAGAAGACATATCGTATCCATGTAAACCTTAAAATTCATGCAAATAATAATTATTCTTATTCTTATATGCAATTTTTCTCGATTGGATTTAACGATGCTTGGATCATATAAATTTGGAAAAAGAAATAGAATAGTGTAGCGAAATGTAAGATTGTGTTGTAATTGATTGGGTGAAAATTAAGCATATTGATCTAATAGAATTCTTCACGAAATTACCCAAAAACAACCGAGTGTGTTCATAAATTATGAAAAATAATAAATCGTGGATGACTTGCTGATATGTTCAGATCAACTTTTACTGCTAGAATGCTTGTCGAATTTTGTATATCAGCAAAGTTGTCATATAATGTGGCACTTTAAAAATTGTTACTACTAACTAAATATCGAGGAAGCCATGCAAGTAACGACTGAAGCGGTTTCGGGCGTTGCCCGTCGTTTAAATGTTTCTGTACCGACGAGCCGTGTTAACGAGCAATTTGAAGCTCGCTTAAAACGCACTGCCAAAACTGTGAAGATCAACGGCTTCCGTCCAGGTAAAGTGCCTTTAAATGTTGTTCGCCGTGAATATGGTGCGAGCATCTATCAAGAAGTTGTGAATGACCTTATTCGCGATACAGTATTCGAAGCAATTCAACAAGAAAAAATCAATGCTGTAGGCATGCCGAACATTGAAAAAGTTGAAAACAAAGATGACGCTTTAGTTTATGAAGCGACTGTAGAAGTGTATCCAGAAGTAGAAGTGAAAGCTTTTGCTGACTTAGAGATTGATCGTAAATCATCAGAAATCAACGATGCTGATGTTGATTTAATGATTGAAAACTTGCAAAAGCAACGTGCTTCATGGGTTGAAACCAAGGGCATGGCGAAAAAAGACATGCAAGTGACTTTCGACTTCGAAGGTACAGTTGATGGCGAGAAGTTTGAAGGTGGTGCTGCTGAAGACTTTAAACTTGTTCTTGGTTCTGGTCGTATGATTCCTGGTTTTGAAGATGGCATCATCGGAATGAAGAAAGGCGAAGAGAAAGTGATTGATGTTACTTTCCCTGAAGATTACCAAGCTGAAAACTTAGCGGGTAAAGCAGCTCAGTTCAAAATCACTGTAAAACTTGTTGAAAAACAAAAACTTCCAGAAATTGATGCTGAATTCTTAAAAATCTTTGGTTTAACTGAAGAAGAAGGCTTGGACAAGTTAAAAGCTGACGTTCGTAAAAATATGGAACGTGAAGTTCGCAACGGTCTTCGTAACCAAGTTAAACAAGCTGCATTTGATGCACTTGTCGCTGCAAACGAAATTGAAGTTCCAGCTTCTATGGTTGCTCAAGAAATTGACCGTCAACGTCAACAAATGATTCAGCAGTTCACGCAACAGTTTGGTGGTCAGGGCGCTGGCGCATTTGACAGCAGCATGCTTCCGGATGAGTTGTTCAAAGAACAAGCTGAAAAATCAGTGAAGCTTGGTGTATTGGTTAGCAAAGTATTAGCTGATGCTAAACTTGAAGTTGATCAAGCACGTGTTGAAGCTTACATCGATGACATGGCTTCTTCTTATGAAGATCCAACAGAAGTGGTTGAATACTTCAAAAATGACAAACAACAACGTGCTCAAATCGAAGCAGTTGTGCTAGAAGACCAAGTTGTTGATCACATCTTGGCTGCTGCTAAAGTAAATGATGTGGCTGTAAGCTACGAAGACTTATTAAAAGAACAACAAGCTCGTCGTGGCTAATCTTTTAAAAGTTCAGAAGAAAGGCGCTTAATGCGCCTTTTTTTATCCGTGTTATGAAAGTGTTAATTTATCGAAAAATTGCCAGCTTTTAGTCTAAATAGTCGAATATTTAGGGTTGAACCTTTTGCAATTTCGGCGATTATCCCTCATATTGTTGGCATGATCGAGTCACAATAATTTAGGAATAAATAAACATATGTATGTTCCAACAATTGAAAATGCTTTAGTTCCTGTAGTCGTTGAGCAGTCATCACGTGGTGAGCGTTCATTTGATATTTTTTCACGTTTGTTACGTGAGCGTGTGATCTTCTTGACTGGTGAAGTGGAAGATAACATGGCGAATCTTATCGTTGCGCAGATGTTGTTTCTGGAAGCTGAGAATCCAGAGAAAGATATCCATCTTTATATCAACTCACCGGGTGGCTCAGTAACTGCTGGTATGGCAATTTATGACACTATGCAGTTTATTAAGCCAGATGTTGTTACATATTGCATGGGACAAGCGGCTTCAATGGGTGCATTCTTATTGAATGCGGGTGCTAAAGGAAAACGTTACTGTCTTGAAAATGCACGCGTGATGATTCACCAACCACTCGGTGGTTTCCGTGGTCAAGCGTCTGATATCGAAATTCATGCACGTGAAATTCTTTATATCAAAGAGCGTCTAAACCGTCTGATGGCTGAGCATAGTGGTCAAGATTATGAAAGAATTGCACGTGACACAGATCGTGACAATTTTATGACTGCACAAGCAGCTAAAGAATATGGTTTAGTTGACCAAGTATTAAGCAAACGTCCCTAGTTTTTAAGATTTAAGTTGTGGAGTAAATATGTCCGAACATCCTCAAGGACAAAAGCATTGTTCATTTTGTGGTAAGACACAATCTGAAGTTGGAAAATTGATTGCAGGTGAGGACGCATATATTTGTAATGAGTGTGTGGATGTCTGCTTAGATTTAGTGCAAACCAGTCAACAAGTTGAAGCAGGTGACTGGGCGACTAAAGCTTTGCCTAAACCACATGAGATACGTGCTGCGTTGGATCAATATGTCATTGGACAAGATGTTGCAAAGAAAACACTATCTGTTGCGGTCTATAATCATTATAAGCGTTTGAAAGTTGGTCAGTCGCATCATGCACATCAAGATATTGAGATTGCGAAAAGTAATATCTTGTTGATTGGACCAACAGGTTCAGGTAAGACCTTGCTTGCGCAAACACTTGCACGCTTATTGGATGTTCCTTTTGCCATGGCAGATGCAACGACACTCACAGAAGCGGGTTATGTGGGTGAAGATGTTGAAAATATCGTACAAAAGTTATTGCAGAAAGCGGACTACGATGTAGAAAAAGCGCAGAAAGGTATTATCTATATTGATGAGATTGATAAGATTACCCGTAAATCGGAGAATCCATCAATTACTCGTGACGTATCGGGTGAAGGTGTACAACAAGCATTATTGAAAATGATTGAAGGCACCGTTGCTTCTATTCCGCCACAAGGTGGTCGTAAGCATCCGCAACAAGAATTCATTCAAATTGATACCTCAAATATTTTATTTATTTGTGGTGGTGCATTCTCTGGTTTAGAGAAAATTGTACAACAACGTCAAGAGAAAGGCGGTATTGGATTCACGGCTGATGTGAAGAATAAGGACGACAGTAAAAAAGTCTCTGAGTTGTTCCGTCAAGTCGAAGCAACTGATTTAGTCAAATTTGGTTTGATTCCTGAGTTTATTGGTCGTTTGCCTGTGATTGCAACTTTAGAAGAACTGGATGAAGAAGCATTAATGCAAATTCTGACAGAGCCTAAAAATGCATTAACTCGCCAATATCAGTATCTTTTCACGATGGAAAATGTTGATCTTGTTTTTGATGAATCTGCATTGCGTGCTGTAGCGAAGAAAGCACTTGAACGAAATACGGGTGCGCGTGGCTTACGCTCAATTTTAGAAAACGTTTTGCTAGAAACCATGTATGACTTACCAAGTCGTAGTGATGTGGGGACGGTTATTGTGGATGAAGCTGTAATTAATGGTACAGCTAAGCCAACATTTAAAGCTGAACGTTTACCACAAGTGACAACACCGGAATTAGTTGAAAAGAAAGATTTGAAAGTTATTGATTCAAAATCTGCTTAATTCTCATTCATCTAAAAAGCATGAAAGCTTAGACTTTTCATGCTTTTTTTATTTGCAATTAATTAATGAGGTGTTAATCTTAAAAATTGGAAAATCCGCATAGTTTTGCGCTGTTAAAAATAAATCCAAGAAAACGCCTTGAGGGATATCATGCGTTATTTAATATTGTCATTATGTTGTGCAGGGGTATTGGCTGGTTGTCAAAGTCATAAGACAGTTGAAGAAAATACGACAACACTCACAGCAACTTTACCTCCAGTAGATACAACAAAAGAGCCAGGTCTGCTTGATCAGTATCATGTGGGAGGTTTTACTGTTGGTGGATGGGTCAATCAAAAATTAGGTCAATTTTACACACCGATCAAACCACAAAATGAACAAGCCGCGGTGGTTTATTTGTATCGTCCAGATACACGTTGGAATCGTCAAGAAATTGCAGCAGCAAACTTATTTATTAATGGGCATCGAATCCCAAGCCTATTGCATAATCACTATTATTGGGTGGAACTACCAGCAGGTACCTATCGTTTGAGTGTGAGCCGCCCATTGGCTGGTATGCATTTCCAAAAACCAAAGTATTTAGATTTCACGGTTGATGCATCACAAACTTATTTTATTAAATATGATGAAGAAAATAAGATTTCTCGCAGCGAACATACGGGACCATTTATGATCATGCCCGATAAAGTCGCACATCAGGAAATTGCCTTTACTCGCCTAAAATCATCAAGCTATAACTTTGTGGCACAAGATGCCTCAGGTAAAATTCGGTCTAAGCCTCAAGAGTTAAAGCCAGCTAAGTATGATGAAAAATCTGAGGTCTTATTGGTTAAGCCATTTAAACTTTGGAATCCATTGACGTGGTAGTCAATATTGAGCAGCGTTTATTCATCTTGAATTAAGGGTTTGATGATGCTTAAAAGCTGCTCTTTGAGTTTTAAATTTTGCTCAGGATCATTTAAGGTCTTTTGATTTAAATTATTCATGTATTGAAAAACATTGCTGCTAATTGTTAAATTTTTTTGGTTGATTGATTTTCCTTCTGGCGTTCGCAAAAATTTTAAATAAGCTTGTACTTCCTCTTCACTCAGTGTTTCTGTATAAATTTGCTCAATTGTTTGTAATGTTTCAGGCCGCATAAACATTTTTGAACTTTTGTCTTTTAATAATTGACTGAGTTCTACAAGTGCTAGATGTTCTTGATTGGTTGTCAGTCTCTCTTTACCCAAAATTTTTAAAAGCATACTTTCGGCTTTAGAGTCTAATGCAGGCTGCATCTCATCTAGAGACGAATGTAAAAGGTTTTCTAAATCACTGAGTCTAATTAGTTCTTTTACAGATTTTTTTTGAGCAGGACTGGCAAATGTATTTTCTGTTGCCATGACACAGCAAAGACTCATTATTAGGATCGATATTGTTTTATTCATCTTGTTATCCTTATTGTTTTTTATAATTTAACAGATGCTTTAGGCAAAAAAATAGCCGAATACGATGATTCGGCTAAGATTATTGTATGAGTATTATTGAGCGGCAGCATCAACTACTGGAATCTTGCCAATCTTGGCTTGCCAGATTTTTGGCGCAGTCGCGTGGATAGACGTACCATTCACATCAACTGCAACAGAAACAGGCATATCTTCAACCACAAACTTGTAGATGGCTTCCATACCTAGGTCAGCAAATGCAACAACTTCAGCTTCACGAACTGCTTTAGACACGAGGTAAGCAGCGCCACCCACAGCCATTAAGTAAGTTGCTTTATTGTCTTTGATTGCTTCAACAGCCGCTGGACCACGATCCGCTTTACCGATCATGCCGAACAAGCCAGTTGCTTCTAACACTTGACGAGTGAACTTATCCATACGGGTTGCGGTTGTCGGGCCTGCAGGACCAACGACTTCATCACGAACAGGATCAACAGGACCAACGTAGTAAATGAATTTACCTTTTAGATCGACTGGAAGTTCTTCGCCATTATTTAGCATGTCAACCATGCGCTTATGTGCAGCATCACGACCTGTATAAATGGTACCATTGAGAAGTAATGTATCGCCTGGCTTCCAAGCATTCATTTCTTCTTGAGTAATGGTATCAAGGTTGACACGTTTAGATTGAGATGAATCCCATGTTACAGCAGGGTAGTCTTCAAGTTTAGGTGCTTGGATATGTGCAACACCAGTACCATCCAACTGGAAGTGTGCGTGGCGTGTGGCAGCACAGTTTGGAATCATACCCACTGGCTTACCTGCTGCGTGGCATGGGTAATCTTTGATTTTAATATCAAGAACTGTGGTTAAACCACCCAGACCTTGTGCGCCAATACCCAACGCATTCACTTTCTCGAAGATCTCGATACGGAGTTCTTCCATTTTGCTTTGTGGGCCACGACGAAGTAATTCGTCCATGTTGATTTCTTCCATAAGTGCTTCTTTGGCAAGCATCATGGCTTTTTCAGCAGTACCACCGATACCAATACCGAGCATACCTGGTGGACACCAGCCTGCACCCATCGTTGGAACAGTTTTAAGTACCCAATCCACAATTGAATCAGATGGGTTTAACATCGCAAGTTTAGATTTATTTTCTGAACCGCCACCTTTGGCAGCAACTGTAATATCTACTTTGTTACCCGGAACGAGTTTGTAGTGAATCACGGCAGGGGTATTGTCTTTGGTATTTTTACGACCAAAAGCTGGGTCTGCTAAAACAGAAGCACGGAGTACGTTTGAGTTTTCTAGGTAACCTTGGCGTACACCTTCGTTTACAGCATCATCCAAGCTCATGGTTAAATCAAATTTAACATCTAAGCCGACTTCAAGGAAAACGTTAACGATCCCTGTATCCTGACAGATTGGTCGGTGACCTTCAGCACACATACGTGAGTTGATCAGGATTTGGGCAATAGCATCTTTTGCAGCTTTGTTTTCTTCACGATCATAAGCACGGCTCATCGCTTGGATGAAGTCTTGTGGGTGATAGTAAGAAATAAACTGCAGGGCATCCTTGATTGATGTAATCAAGTCATCTTGTTTGATGATCGTTGTCATATCAAATTTCTCTTGAGCGGGCGATTAGCTGGCGGGCTAAATTATATGACAAAAAGCAATGAATGTGGGAGTTTTAGCTTAGATTTGGCTAAAGGTCTAAATAGGCAGGAGACGTGTTGAAATTTTTAGTTTTCCTTATGTGTGGCTGGCCGCATGGAAAAACAAGTCTAATAAAAAACCATCTACTTTTTATCTGGTAGATGGTTTTTTATAATATCAAGATCGTGATTTAATCCTGTTGCGCTGCCTGAATCGCCGTTAAGGCAATGGTAAACACAATATCATCAACCAAAGCACCGCGAGACAAATCATTTACGGGCTTGTTTAAGCCTTGTAGCATTGGACCGACACTGACCACATTCGCTGCACGTTGTACTGCTTTATAGGTGGTGTTACCAGTATTGAGATCAGGGAAAATAAATACATTGGCACGACCCGCAACTTTAGATTCAGGTGCTTTTTGACGTCCAACGCTTTCAACTGAAGCCGCATCGTATTGTAGAGGCCCATCAATCAGTAAATCAGGACGACGTTGTTGGGCGATCTTGGTTGCTTCAGCCACTTTTTCAACATCGGCACCTGCACCTGACGTACCTGTTGAATAACTAATCATGGCAATACGCGGATCAAGACCAAAGGCTTTAGCAGAGTCTGCAGATTGAATCGCAATTTCAGCAAGCTGTTCAGCATTTGGATCTGGATTAATTGCACAATCGCCGTAGACATAAACTTCATCAGGCAACAACATAAAGAAGATTGATGAAACTAATGAGTAGTTCGGGGCTGTTTTAATCAATTGAAATGCAGGTCGAACGGTATTGGCAGTGGTATGAATTGCGCCAGATACTAAGCCATCGACTTGATCAAGTGCCAACATCATCGTACCGAGGACTACAGTATCTTGTAGCTGTGCTTTTGCTTGTAATGCATCTAGCTTACCTTTGCGTAATTCAACCATAGGTTCAATATATTGGTCACGAATACTATCGGGATCAATAATTTGCAGATCAGCTGGAAGCTGAATACCACGCGCTTTAGCAACTTCAGCAACAGCTTCAGGTTTCGCTAATAAAATACATTCAGCAATACCACGTGATTGGCAAATCGCTGCGGCTTGTACAGTACGAGGTTCATCACCTTCAGGTAGTACAATGCGTTTTTTCGCAGCAATCGATTTTTGTACTAGCTCGTAGCGGAATGCAGATGGAGATAATCGTGGATTCAGGTTGTTCTGGGTATGTTGATCGAGCCAACTATTATCAAGATGGCTTGAAACAAAACGCGTCACTTGTTCAGCACGCTCAATATCATCTACGGGAATTTCATTGCCAAAATGATATAGGCGTTGTGCTGTTTCTAATGTGTCTAGCGAAGTGTGTAAAATTGGTAGACCTTGTTTAATAGCACCTTGGCAGAATTCTAAAATATTCGCGGCTGGAGCGGCTTGTTCAGCTAAAACTAAACCCGCCAAAGGAATTCCATTACTGCTTGCAAGACTTGCTGCAAGTAGGGCATCTGTACGTTGAGATGCACTAATGATGAGTTCGCCAGCAACAAATTTATGTAATTCGGCTTCAATATCCGATGCGATTAAACTGGTATGTAAAATACGGCGTTGTTTTGCTTCACCCTCATTTAACCAAGTACCATTAACAACAGTGGCAATATCTAAGCTACGCGGTACGCTGAGAATATTACTGAATGGCACTAAACCAATGATAGGTAATTCACTTGTGCCAATAAAACGATTGTAACGTTGTAATTGTATTGAAAATTCAGCAATTTGCTTATCTAAACGCAAACTTGGATCAAGTGTGACAGGAATTGCTGCTGTACTTTCAGGAAGACCTTTGGTTCGCATAAATAAAATGCCTGTGGTGCGCGGTGATGCAGCACCTCCGAATTGACGCAAATGTGCATCAACTTTTTCAGCTGTTTTACGTGGGTCTGCTAAATCTGCTGTGCTGACCAAAACGACTTGGGCATCGAGTGCTTGTGCAAGTGCGGCATTAATTTCACTGGCAAAGTGATCTTGTCCATTTGGAACAAGTCCTTCTACAATAATCACATCGTGATTGGCTGAGATTTTACGATGCAGTGCAACAGCTTCTTCGAGTAGCTCATCTGTTTCGCCTAAACCAAGAAGCTGGGTGAGCTTTTCATAAGCAATCGGTTCAACAGATTGATGTTGAAATAAATGACGATAAAGTGTTGCAGTACGATCAACGGTTGAATCTGCTAATTGAGAAAATGGTTTAAGAAAACCAGCATTAATCCCTTTACAGTCTAAAGCGTAGATCATTCCTAAACAGGCAGATGTAAGACCAACCCCTTCACCTGTTGGAATCAGTAAAATCGTATTCATAAGAACCTTAAAATTTATCTAAATTTTGTGAATTAAGCGAGCTGTTCAATGACTTGACGCGTTTCTTTCGCAATGCGTCCTTCTTCGTCTGTAGGTACAACCCAAATTTGTGGACCTGTGCCATTATCGATTCGACCTTCAGTGCCGCGTGCTAAGGCATTATTTTTTTCTGCACTAAATTGCAAACCAAAGTGTGGTAGATAAGCCAAGGTTTTTTCACGAACATAAGCTGAGTTTTCACCGATTCCACCCGTGAAAACTAAACCATCTAAACGCGGTAAACCACAGCTCAAAGCAGATAATGATTTTGCTAAACGATAGCAGAATACTTCAATCGCCAGTGTTGCTCCTTCATGACCATTACCCGAAGCTTCAACTAAAGTGCGCATGTCGTTTGACAGACCAGATAAGCCAAGCAAGCCACTTTCTTTATTCAACATACTGTCAATTTTCTGGATACTCCAGCCTAAATTACTTGCAAGGAATAAATGTAGGCTTGGGTCAACATCACCACTACGTGTACCCATCACTACACCTTCTAATGGAGTCATGCCCATAGAAGTATCAAGACTTTGACCATTCCAAACCGCACAAGTTGAACTACCATTGCCTAAGTGAGCACTGAGCCAGCCCCCTTGATTTTTTGCACCTGCGAGTTCACTTGCACGTTCAGTCACATAAGCGTGGCTTGTTCCATGAAAACCATAGCGACGGACATGGTGTTCAGTATATAAATTTTGTGGTAGAGCATAACGATACGCGTGTTCAGGCATGGTTTGATGGAATGCAGTGTCAAATACAGCAACCTGAGGTAATTCAGGGAACAAACGCATGGTTGCTTCAATCCCAATCAAATGTGCAGGATTGTGCAAAGGTGCAAGTGGTGTTGCAGCTTCGATGCGGCTTACAATTTCAGGTGTTAATAGTTCTGCTTTGGTTAAATTGCCACCATGAACAACACGATGACCGATCGCTTGTGGATTGTAGTTCGCTAAACGTGCAAGAAGAGTTTCAAGTGCTTTGGCGTGATCTGCATGTGGAATCGAAAGTTCAAGTGGTTCACCACCAATCGTAACGCCTTTGATCCGCGCTTCAGCAGAACCTAAGTTTTCTGCTAATCCATAAATACGATCTTCACGGCGTTCTGAGATAAGCGCGTATTTGATTGAAGATGAACCACAGTTAATTACAAGTACAGATTTAGCCACGTTTGAACACCTAACAAATTTTGAATTTTATGACGAACACTTTTGATCTTGCTGCAACGTGTCGAGCAGAGCAATCACGTGCAATGTTTTAACATGGGTTGTCATATTGGCGAAGATAGACTTTAGCCTATACAACTGATTTATAATTGAATCTAATGATTATAGAGTGTAAATACAAACTTCTTAGGATGAATCTGTTTATTTTGATCAGGTTTTTTGTATGAAAATATGTGAAAACACGATAAAGATCAAATAAATGAGCTTTACCGTGCAGCGTTTTACTTGGATCTAAATGCCTTATTGGCGTATTTGACCATCACCAAATACGATCCATTTCTGAGAGGTTAGACCTTCCAGACCAACTGGACCGCGTGCATGAATTTTGTCTGTTGAAATTCCTATTTCTGCACCGAGGCCATATTCAAAGCCATCAGCAAAGCGGGTTGAAGCATTGATCATCACTGAACTTGAATCAACTCGTGCGAGAAACTCACGTGCTAGACTAAAGTTTTCAGTAATAATCGCATCGGTATGATGAGAACCATATTTATTAATATGTTCGATTGCTTCATCCATACCTGTAACGACTTTGATTGCAAGAATAGGACCTAAATATTCAGTGTACCAATCTTCTTCGGTGGCTGTTTTAACAGACTCACCTAAGATACGTTGTGTTTCCGCACAACCTCTTAGTTCAACTTGTTTATCTGCATATAGTTCAGCAATACTTGGTAGGAAATCTTCTGCAATTTCTTCATCAACAAGTAATGTTTCCATCGCATTACATACGCCATAACGATGTGTTTTTGAGTTGAGCGCAATTGGTAATGCTTTTTGTAAATCTGCTTGTGCTTCAACAAAAACATGGCAATTGCCATCTAAATGCTTGATCACAGGAATACGTGCTTCATTCGTTACACGTTCAATCAAGCTTTTACCGCCACGAGGGACAATCACGTCTACAAATTCAGTCATTGTGATTAAATGACCTACTGCTGCGCGGTCAGGTGTGTCAATCACTTGAACAGCATGTTCAGGTAAGCCAGCAATTTGTAAACCATGCTGAATTGCGATTGCAATTGCTTTATTCGATTCAATTGCTTCTGAACCACCGCGTAGAATAATGGCATTTCCTGACTTTAGTGCTAATGATGCGGCTTCAAGGGTAACATTCGGTCTCGATTCGTAGATCATACCGATTACACCTAAAGGAACCCGCATTTTACCGAGTTGAATACCCGATGGACGGTAAGCTAAATCCGTAATTTCGCCGATTGGGTCAACAAGTGCAATAACATCTTTTAACCCTTGTAGCATGCCTTTAAAGCGAGCAGGAGTGAGTTCAAGACGATCAAGGAGGGCAGAATCTAATTGACGTTGGTGACCATTTTGCATATCAATTTGATTGGCTGCCAAAATTTGTGCTTGATTATTTTCTAAAGCAGTATAAATTGCAGACAGAGCATGGTTCTTTAGATGCGTTGATGCGCTCATTAAGATACGAGACGCTTTACGCGCCTGAGTACCAACCTGTTGCATATAGTTTTGAATAGAATCTTGCATAGCATTTTGACGATTGCATATATTTATAATGATAGTAACAGTCAAATGCTGAACAATGAATAGGCTGAACTGATAATTCAAAAAATTATAGATTGTAAATTTTGAGTAGCTCTTTTGATTTAAAATTGAATTTACAAGCTGATTACATATTTTGAAAAATATTATTGATCTAAACAAGATAAGTGGTTAAGGAAATGATTGCGTATAAATCATGCATTTGTATAGAATGAAAAATGTATAGGATAAATGTAATACAAATTTTATAAATTTGTTAACTTGTAACTAGAACTCACTAAAAATGAGACTAATTACAGCAAAAAAATAAACAAGGATGGAGGAAGGATATGAATTCCATAATCCAAATGGACTCGGATTTAAATCATACCTACACAGGGTTTGGTTTTTTCGACATATACAATAAAAACAGTTTTAAACAACCAGCGCGTACTACATGGATAGATGGTTGGAAAATTGAATATATGGCAATTGCAGATCCTAAGACGATCTACAATACGCCAATTGTAATTGTCGGGGGCGCATTTCAAAATTTTAACTCTTATAAGTATTGTGTCGAGCAACTCTTTGAGAGTGGACCTGTCATATTGATTGATTTACCATCAATGGGCGCAAATCAGCAGATTCGAAATGTGGATACAGGCGAGTCAGCAGGAATTCTTGAATTACCAGATTTATCGAAAATGTTGGGTCAATGGCTTGATATTGTTGGGATTGATAAAGTTTCGGTCATGGGCATGTCGTTGGGATCAGTTGTTGCATCTTCATTTGCACACCAACGCCCTGAACTGATTGATCGCATGGTCTTGATGGGTGTGATGCAAAAAACCCGTAAAAGCTGGCGTATGTTGCTCGAGGAATCTTTACACTTGATGCGTGAAGATCGTATGGAGGAGTTTGGGCAAGCAGTTATTTTGTATCTTGTGAATCATGCCAAGCTTGATAAAACGCGGATGTCTCCAACTGCAAAACGTTTATTCTTTAGACAGATGGCAGAGTTTACTGCAACTGAACGTGAGCGTTACGAGATTAATTGCAATCGACTACTCCGTTTAAGCGATGTACCTGTTGCGCAGTGTAAAACTCTCGTTGCAGCAGGGCAGTACGACAGCTTTACTTTGCCACATGAAAATGCTGACTTTGCTTTGCAATGTAATAATATGGAATTTGCATTAATTGCCAATGCAGACCATGTTCCACAATTACAACGCCGCAAAGAAACGATGACGCTTTTTACTACGTTTTTAAAGGGAGAATCCATCGACAATCTTGATGGTGTTATTCCAATGAACCGCGAACAGATGAAAAACATTGAGCGTCGTGGTGAAGAACGTATCCCTGTTTTAAAACCAGACACTAAATTATCACATCGACATTCAGATACCGAAGTAGCAGTAAAGATTGTAGATATTACGTTCTTTGGGGTGTATTTAAAACTTGATCATTTGGATCAGCTTGATTTTGTTAGCCAGCATCCACGAGATTTAGCCTTACATTTAGCTGATGAAGAAGGTGAGTTTAAAATAGAATGTTTAACATTTGAGGCAACTGAACAGGGTTTACGTATCTTGTTTAAACACGGTAGTTTCGACGTTGCGGATCGTTTGTCTCGTTTTATTGAGCGTCAGAAACAAATTTAATTATCTTTAATAGAATTTTAAAAGAGAAGTGTTTTGAATTCACTTCTCTTTTTTTGACTTTTATTTATTGGTGGCTTGAATCATCCAAACAAGATCACCGAGATGCTGTTCCTTGTTTTCTAAATGTGTTTGTTCAAAGAATTCTTTAGGTTGAAGCACTTCAACTTGCTTAAAACCAGCTTCATGAAAAAAATTCTCTACCTCCGCTGGTGTCTTAAAGTGGAAGCTAAAAGCGCTGCGTGACATTAATTTCAATAAACGACTACTATTCCAGATAATGGTTGCTAATTTATTTTGAGTGGGTTCTGGATAAAGATCGGTTAAATAATGAAGTTCTTTGAAGTCGCGCCCATAGATCGCAATTGCTTGAATAAGTTGCTGAAGTAACGGCTTTTCAAAGTAGTTAATTAAGCCTTCACTAATAATCACCAGAGGTCGTTTAGGGTCAAAGACTTTAAATACGTTTGCAAATGCTTCTGTAAATAAATCAACGGATAGGACATCATCAACATGTGGTTCAATTTGTTGTAATGCTGCTTGTTTTGTAGCGGCCATATCAGGTAAGTCAAGCTCACGATAGCAAATGTCTGGGTGATGCTGTCTAAACCACCAACCTCGTGGCGATAAGCCACATGCAATTTCAAGTACTTGTAGGTTTGGATATTGCTGAATCAATTGCTCTAAATGCGTATCAAGCATGGTATGGCGTTGTTTCAAGGTTGTTCGCATACTTCCACCAACATACTTTTCTGCCCAACTTTCAATCGGATGGACTAAGGCTGCTAGTGTTTTTCCTTTAGTTGTCGCTAATGCAGGATGGGAAATGCCCATTTGATACCAAATATAGCCGGTATAGTGTGCAGTAAAAGAAATATGGCGGTGTTTCGAAAGTTGTTGTGTCATCTGTCCTAGACTCAATTTTTTTCATTTTATTCTGTTCCCATGCACAACCCATTTGCGCGAGGAAATTGACCTATTCATTTTTAAATAGATCAATTGAAGATGGTGTGTTAAATCATCTTTTGCTTATTAGCAAGTTAAAACGAATTCTTAAAGTCTTCAATGACTTTTTTTGCGTTCTGCCAACTTTCATCTAAATTTAGTGTCGAGCCTACTTGGATGTTTGGAATTTTACCGCGCATACGCTCTAGACGTTGTTGATTTGGTAAAGCCAATTTTTGAATGCCATCTAAAGCTGTACATGCTGCTGTTCGATCATTGCACACTAATCCCATATCACAACCCGCATTTAATGCCGCTTGAATACGTGCATCAGCACCACCAGCAACACATGCAGCTTGCATACTGAGATCATCAGAGAACAAAACGCCGTCAAATTTGAACTGCTGGCGCAAGATATTTTGCAGCCAAAATGAAGAAAAGCCAGCAGGGTTTGGATCGACTTGATCATAAATCACATGCGCAGGCATTAAAGCATCAAGTTGAGGCATTAATTTGATAAAGCTTTGCATATCTTTGTCGTAAATTTCTTGATATGAGCGACTATCAATCGCCGCAGCGACATGTGAATCAGCTTTTACAGAACCATGTCCAGGGAAATGTTTTCCAGTTGTCGCCATGCCTGCTTGTTTCATTCCACGCATAAAGGCATCAGCTAGTGGAACGATGTCTTGCATATTTTTAGCAAAGCTTCGATCACCAATCACATCACTAATATCATTGAGATCTAAGACTGGAGCAAAACTAAAATCAATACCTACAGCGAGAACTTCAGTTGCCATTAACCAACCACACTGTTGGGCTAACTCAATTGCTTGTTCGGGATGATGTACATAATGTTCACCAAGTCGCCCCATTGCAGGTAACAAGGTGAAGCCTTGTCTTAAACGTTGAACACGCCCACCTTCTTGATCGACAGCAATCAGAATATCTGGACGGACTTGGCGCATATGATCAGTTAAAGCACGAACTTGTTGAGGAGACTCAATATTTCGTGCAAATAAAATCATGCCACCGACTTGCGGAGCTTGTAATAGTTCAATATCTTCTTGAGTAAGTTCTGTGCCAGCAACGTCTAGCATCAATGCGCCGATCATATAGATTCCATTTGAATTTTGATGTAAAAAAAAGCGATAGCTAAATTGTGCAATGATTTGCTACATTTTGTCAGTACAGAATATGATAAAACTACATGATATTGATGATAAGTGCTTGTTGGTCATTTATTTATAATGATTAACCTGTACTACAGTTTGGTAAAAATATTGAATGAAATATGTTCATATTGATTGTACTAGCATGTAATAATTGCCATATCCAAGGAAGTACCAAAATTTTATGAAACTTCAAATGATAGCGTGTGCAGTTGCAATCGCGACTGGTGGTTTATTTTTTTCTCATACAATGAATGAGGCATTTGCGGCAACGGAAGCTCCTGTTGTTTCAACCGTGATCAAGCCATCACAAGAACAAGCATTGGTCGCACGTCAGTTGGCAACATTAGTTGATCGTCAGCATTATCTGAATATGCGTTTAGATGCTGCGACATCAAATCGTATTTTAGATATGTATTTGGATAGCTTAGATCCAGATCATTCATTATTTCTGAGCAGTGAAGTTTCAGAATATAAAAATAAATATGGTTCAAATTTTGGTAGCTCATTAAAAGCAGGAAACCTAACTGGACCTTTTGCGATTCATGCCCAATATCGTGAACGCTTGAAACAATTCTACGAATTTATGTTGGCTGAATTGAAGAAGCCACAAAATTTACAGCAAAAGGGTGTTTACCTTGATATTGATCGCGAAAAAGCGCCTTATTTTCAGACTTCTGCCGAGCAACAAGCACATTGGCAGAGAATGTTGGTGTCTCAGCTAATTAATTTAACGATTAGCAAAGAAGAAGAGCAAGCGAAGCAAAAGGCTTTGAAAGCTGATCCATCGCTTGCAAATGGTCAGGATTTAACTGGTCCAGAAGATTTAACACCAGTACAAACGCTGACAAAACGTTATACGCGCCAGCTTGAACGTATTGGTCGTGTAAAGAGCGATGATGTTTTAGATAAAACATTAAATGCAATGTTGGCAACTTACGATCCACATAGTAATTATTACCCTCCTATTGATGCGATGGAATTAAATCGCCAGACCACATTGCAACTTGAAGGCATTGGGGTATCTATTCGCCCAGAACGAGGTAATGAAGATTACACCAAGATTGAAACCATTGTTGAAGGTGGGCCAGCGAGTAAATCTGGTCAAATCAAATCAGGAGATCGAATCATTGGCGTTGCCCAAGACGGCGAAAAAATGATTGATGTCATTGGTTGGTCGAGTTCAGAAATTGTTGGATTGATTCGTGGTAAGCGTGGAACTAAAGTAACGGTTCGCTTACTCGGTGCGGGTGCTTCCATGAGCCAAGCACGTAATGTGAGTTTAGTTCGAGATGTGATTCAGGAAGAAGATGCGGGTGTTCGTTCACGTACAGTTGAAATTACACGTGATGGAAAAAAACATCTTTTCGGTGTGATTGAAATTCCATCTTTCTATTTCGATTATCGTTCACGTCGAGCTGGTACAGAATATCGTTCAGTTTCAGAAGATACAGCAAAAGCATTTGAATCTCTTAAAGCACAGAAAGTAGAAGGTATTCTGGTTGATTTACGTAATGACCCAGGTGGTTCATTAGAAGAAGTTGCTCGTATGCTGGGTCAGGTGATTAAGTCTGGTCCAGTCGTACAAATTCGGGATGGCAATGGCAATGTGAATGTCTTTGAAGACACTGATGGCGGAGAGCAAATTTATGCTGGGCCAATGGCAGTGCTTGTTAACTTAGCCTCTGCATCTGCGAGTGAGATTTATTCTGCGGCAATCCAAGATTATGAGCGCGGTATTATTATAGGTAGTACCACGACAGGAAAAGGCACCGCTCAGGTTCAATTAGACTCCTTAGCACATGGTCAGGCAACGTTAACTCAACGTAAATTCTATCGTGTCACGGGTGGAAGTACGCAGAACAAAGGCGTGATTCCTGATATCAAACTTGTTGATATTTACAATGAAGAGTTTGGTGAGCGTAAAGCTAAAAATGCATTGAAATGGGATACCATTCCAACAGCTCCTTTCAAGCGCGAAGGTTCTGTGCAACCGTATATTGCTAAGCTTACCCAATCTTCTGAACAGCGGGTGAAAGCTGATTCACAATTTAATTATTTAGAAGCTCGAAAACTGATCGCACAAAAAAGTTCTGATCAGAAGAAAGTTGAGTTAGATATTGCTCAACGTCGAGCTGAGCTAATTGATTTAGAAAAGCAAACACTCAATGCTGAAAATCAGCGTCGTATAGCGACAGGTCAGGCACCTTATGCCAACTGGGAAAGCTATCAGGCTTCGATTGATGCATTAATTGAGTCACGTGCCAAAATGAAAGCTTATGCACGACCAGCATTGCCTGAAGAAGAAACCTTTATTACAGAAGCTGCAAATGTTTTGATTGACTACGCAAAGTTACAAAGCCATTAAACTACAGTTATAGCAATATAAAAAAGCCCTTAAATTGAGGGCTTTTTTATTGATTAGATTTTTAGTTATTCACACGAATCCAGATTTGACTACGACCCAATACTGATACGCCAACATAACCTCGTAGATGTAACCTTTGTCCATTGTTACTTAACTTTGCTGCGAGACTATACATACGACCAGTGTTTGGATCTAAAATTTTTCCATCTGCATAAGACAAATCCTTTTTATACTTCAGCTTAGTAATTACATTTAAGCCTAAGATGGGTTTGTTCGTGTAAGGAGCAGGGCAACCCGTACAGAATTCTTTTGGTGTATAACCTGTTCGCGGGGTAATTTTAATAACTTTACCAATATAAGTTCCATCAGCTTCTTTGATAATTTCAACCTGTCCTTTAGGCGCTCCTGTTACATCGTCAACGCTTTGCCAAGTACCTACGATATCTTGTGCAAAAGTCAGATGGCTAAGACTAAATAAGAAGAAAAACGTAATGAGTTTTGTGTACATGTCTAAGCTACTCAGCCACTATTATTGTCTCTCTATTATTTCGGATTTTTAATCCTAGATTCAATTATTATTTTACAATTGTGTATTTTATTAATAATTGAAATTTCAAGGAATTTTTTAAAATTTAATAAAAAAACACCCTTAATTCTGAAAGAAATAAAGGTGTTTTATAGTGCTAAACCGTGATCAATTTGATCCAATATAGATGGTCGGCGTGATTATGTCGTTTTAAAATTTATTCATCGCGAAGCCAAATTTGATTACGACCTAATGCAGATACGCCAACATAGCCTCGCAAATGTAAGCGTTTGCCATTAGAACTTAATTTTGCTTTCATACTATAAACTTTGCCAGAATTTGGATCTAGAATACGACCATTAACATAGTTCAGCCCCTCACCTTGTTTTAGGCCTGTCATCACGTCTAAGCCTAAAATAGGTTTATTGGTATATGGTGCTGGGCAGTCTACACACGTTTCTTTTGGTGTGTAACCCGCACGTGGAGTAATCTTTACAATCTTACCCGCATAAGTACCGTTCGCTTCTTTACGAATTTCGACTAAAGCTTTTGGTGCACCAGTTTTGTCATCGATACTTTGCCACATACCTGTAATATCTTCTGCAAAGCTTAGACTACTCATTACAGATAAAATCAACGCACCGAATAATTGTTTTCCCATCATTAAAAATCCTTTTAACGTTTGAACTTTCATTATGTAGGATTTTTGACAACTAGTTCAATATAAATTGACATCTTTGTGACAAATTAAGAAAGAGACAAAATAAAAGTGGGTAGCCATATAGCAGTAAATACACCATTCACAGCCATACCAAAAGCAGCATAACGACCTGTAACAGGGCCTCGCTGCCATGCTTGTGCTGTACCAATTGCATGAGCAGCCAAACCTAAAGCTAAGCCTGAAGCCCGTTCATCATGGATATGTTTTAAAATCCACGGAGAAAATGCGGCGCCAATGACTCCAGATAAAATCACAATCAGTGATACCATCATCAGAGGAGCGTGTAATAGTGTGGCAATATTCAGAGCAATTGGCGTCGTTACAGCTCGGGTTGCAAAAGCCATAATTGTTGGTTCTGACATGTGTAATAAATATGCAAGCCCCATCGGCAATGCAACTGCACTGATACTTGCAAAACACAAAATGCCAATCATCGATTTAATTGGTAAATCATCATAACGCATTGCAGCCAGTGGAATTGCCAAAGCGACAGTCACATAACCAAGCAAATGATTAAAGACACCATTCACATTATTCATGTACTGTTCATAGGGTATACCCAAAATTGCGAGTAGTCCGATCACAATAAACATCGCAAAAACAATTAATGGAATCTGTGGAATTTTTTTGTTTAAAGGTTTTGCGATGAGATAACTGATTAAGGTAATCACGAATCCATATATAACCATTAACATATTCATGAACTCCTATAACCAGCGTTTCGCCATTTTGGCGTAAATCCACAATGGCAATAAAGTACTCAAGGTTAAGACAAATAAAAAGATTGGAATTTCTTTGCCTAAATGTACCAACATGATCAAAGAGCCAGCACAGATTGGTAAAAAGGCAAAAGCACTTTCTTTCATGATTTTGTTGTTGGTATCTATAAGACGATTGGATATTTTTCTAAATCTTCTCCAAATTAATAAAGTTGCAAGTAAGCTGATCAGTCCGACGAGATTACCTAATTCTGGATGATGAAAGACCGTGGTAATAGCAACAGCACCTTCACGAAATACAATAATTAATAGAATCGTGCAAAACCAGGCTGTCCAATCAATTTCTTTCATCTTTTTTCTAACTCTCACTTATAAACGATTATTACATTGATGCTTACTTTTCAAATTCTTCCAAAGGCCTGTGAAATAAAGCTGCTTGGTTTCCAAGAATTTCATCTAATGGTAGATGTGCTTGTTTGATCAGTTGATGCAATTTTTGTGGAGCAATACAAACTGATAAATGCAAATCACCTTGCTCATCATATTGTTCAGTTTGAATGACATTGAGTGTATAAAGTTGTGTGCGTAGTTTACCGTAAGCAGGTTTGAGAACTAAGTCGAAATGTTGTAACTGTCCCATGAGGCATTGTTGAACAGCTTGGCTTAGTAAATCCAATCCCTGCCCAGAATGCGCAGAAACATAAACGCGATCAGGTAAATCCGCTGCTTTATAAATAATTTTTGCCGTATCACCGCTGAGATCAATTTTATTGTAAACATGAAGAAGTGGTGCATCGGCTCCAATTTCTTTCAGCACAGATTCTACTGCTTCAATTTGTTCAGGCATGTTGGGGCTACTGCTGTCAATTACATGCAAAAGTAAGCTTGCTTCTAGTGTTTCTTCTAAGGTCGCTTTGAAAGATTCAACCAAATCATGCTGTAAATTTCTTACAAATCCAACCGTATCTGCGAGTACGACAGTACCAATACCATCCCATTCTAGACGACGTAAGGTTGGATCTAGTGTTGCAAAAAGTTGGTCTGCTGCATAGACATCACTTTGGGCTAAAATATTAAACAGTGTCGATTTACCGGCATTGGTATAACCAACCAAAGAAATCGTTGGAATTGCTGCTTTTTGGCGTGCGGCACGACCTTGTAATCGCGTCTGTTGAACTTTAACCAATTTGTCTTTCAGTTGGGTAATACGTACTTTGATGAGTCGGCGATCAGTTTCAAGTTGTGATTCACCAGGACCACGTAGACCGATCCCACCTTTTTGTTGTTCTAAATTACCTGTGAAGCCTCGAATTAAGCGCGTTGATAAATGCTTAAGTTGGGCAAGTTCAACTTGTAATTTTCCTTCGTGTGTACGCGCTCGTAATGCGAAGATATCTAAAATAAGCCCTGTACGATCAATCACACGACATTTTAGGATTCTTTCTAAATTACGTTCTTGAGCTGGTGAAAGAGAGTGGTCAAAGATAACTAATTCAGCTTCTAGCTGCTGAACTAATTCTGCGATTTCATCAACTTTACCTGAGCCAATAAAAAATTTAGGGTCTGGTTTATTTCTTTGTACAGAAATATGTTCAAGAATTTCAGCACCAGCGGATTGAGCGAGCAATCGAAACTCTTCAGCATCAAGGTCATCGAGTAACTGCACAGAAACACTGACTAAAATTGCTCGTTCACCACTTTGTTGCCGCTCAAAAAATTCCACGCTATTATCATATCCTGAGTATTGAAGTCTTATTCTAGAATAAACTTCAAGCAAAGGGCAAAGGCTTCATGGATTTATATGACATGGTGGTGAATAAGTTTGATAAAACCAACGAGTGTGCCGATATATAAAATTGACCAGCCCAAAAATATTCTTAAAGCATAGCCATAAGGAATATTCACTTGATTATGAGATGTTGTGTGTTGAGGATTCATCATATGACCTCTTAATTTATTAATTCGATTTATTTATGATATTTAATTTAAAAAACCTTTTAAAATTGAAAATAATTATATTCACATTCGTTTTTTCTCATGGTGGTAACTTTTATAAATAGATACGGGCATGATATAAGTGAGCTAGTTCAATGCAATGTGCATACATGCGTACGGTTTTAATGATTTATGACTCAAGAAGCAACAGTAGCAAATAACACACCATTAAATTTCATCTCTAAATTGAGCTTGTATAGTAAAAAATTAGCCTCAGGTCTAGAAACAATTGGTGAAGGTTTTTATCTCATTTATCGACACGGTTTATACAAGGATCCAAATAATCCAACGAATACGCGTTATGTTCAGTATTTTTGCCGCCGTTTATGCGAAGTTTTTAATATCGAAGTGCAGATTCATGGCACTATTCCAAGAGAACCAGCGCTTTGGGTGAGTAATCATATTTCTTGGTTAGATGTTGCTGTACTTGGCTCTGGAGCACGTATTTTCTTCTTAGCAAAAGCAGAAGTCGAAAAATGGCCTATTTTGGGTAATCTAGCAAAAGGCGGTGGAACCTTATTTATTAAGCGAGGTTCTGGTGACTCAATCCGAATAAAAGAACAAATTACAGCGTTTTTAAAACAAGATATTCCAGTTTTGTTTTTTCCAGAAGCCACAACCACAGATGGTCGTCAGGTCAAAAAAGTACATGGGCGCTTATTGGGTGCTGCGATTGACGCGCAACGTCCAGTTCAAATTTGTGTGATTTGCTATGTCAATCAGCAAGGTGAATTAGATCTAGTCGCACCATTTATTGGTGAAATGTCTTTTGCAGAACATGTGCAACGTGTTTTAGAAATGCCAAAAGTTACCGCACATTTATTGACCCTACCTGCAATTCCTGTAACAGGCCATACGGTAGATAGCTTAACTAAAGAAGTTGATCGTCAAATGCGAGCAGGGCTGCTTGAGTTACAAAGCAAAGTTTTAAATACTCAGCCATAACAACACTCGCTTTAAATTACATAAAGCCTTCAATTGGCAGCCATGAAATAATTTTCATGCCTGCCTTTTGCCACCATTTCATTCGAGGTTCTTTTGTGTAGATGACAGGGCCTTGTGGTGTTTCACGTCGCCATGTAATTTTTTTATTGGCATCTAACACTAATTTATAGGCATATTTACTTAGGTTTTGATCCATAGTCGCATGAACAGCTTGCGCTAAAGGTGGGCTATCTAAAAGCACGCCAATTTCAGTGTTCAGGTATGCTGAGCGTGGATCAAAATTAAATGAACCAATAAAAACTTGCTTTTCATCTAGCGCCATCAGTTTGGCATGTAAACTGGAACGGCTTAGTCCTTTGATATTTACTTTTGCTTTCTTCGCGAGTTCTTCAGTATGTTTATCGAGATCATTTTTATTTAAGGCTGGGAGGAACTCATATAGCTGTACACCATGTTCCAGTAAATCCTGACGATATTTTCCATAAAATGCATGAACAACAGCGACATCGTTTGCCTGAAATGAGTTTGTGAGCACTCGAACCTCGATTCCATCTTTTGCAAGATCATTGAGAATTTTGGCCCCCTTTTTTTCAGGGACAAAGTAAGCTGAGATGAGGTCAATATTTTTTTCAGGTTGTTCTAAATGGTTAATCAATTGGAAATTAAGATGTTCTTGTTTTTTGGCTTTTGATTTAATTTTGTCAGGAGAGTCTTTTACAACTTCAGCTTTTACCCAGTTTAAAGGAATATCCCGACTGATAATTGAATCAATTGCCTGTGAGTTGCCAGTCAGATCAAGATAATTCTGTACCGTTGCTCTCTTATAATGCTCATCAAGTTGCTGTTTTAGGCTCTCATAGCTTAAGCGATGAGCATTTTGATTGACAATCTCCCTTACATCGTAAGCGTAACTGTGATTCCAGTATTCGTCAAAAGATTGTGAAATGTCATTTACTGCTTTACCTACCAACATCACATCGACATCAGAAAACTGATAGTTATCACTCACGTTATAGTATTGATTCGTCATATTACGTCCACCAATCAAGGCAACTTGTTGGTCTGCAATAAAACTTTTGTTATGCATTCTGCGGTTGATTCGTTTTAAGTCCAAAACCATATCAAGCGCACGGTATTTGCGAAAACGATAGGGATTGAATAATTTAACTTCAATATTTGGATGCTGTGCTAGAGCTAAGAAGATGCCTTCAGTTTTTTTTGCGTTATTATCATCAATAAGTAATCGCACTTTGACACCACGATCTGCTGCGCGAATCAGCGCATGCAAAGCAAGAGCACCTACTTTGTCATTGTCCCAAATATAATATTGCAAATCTAAGGTTTTCTCTGCCTTATCAATTAAACGTAGTCGTGCTGCTAACGCTTCTAGGGGTTCAAATAAAACATGATAACCCGTCAATCCAGGATTTTGTTGTTCTAAAGGTTGAATGATCTGAGCCAAAGTTGTCTGATTTATTTCTAATTGTTGAATGTTAGATTGTTGTATTGGCTCTATTTTATGTTTAGGTAGTGTGCTGCATCCTGTGATTGTGATCGCAATACTGCAATAAATCGCAAGCATACTTTTATTGTAAGTAGTTGTACTTATTTTTGTATGTTTGCGATTTAGATGAGAAAATTGCGTCATAATCTTTACTGATTAAAAGTTGGACTTGAGTATAGCATTTCATCAAAAATTATAAATATGAGATGCGATGTATGCCCTAATGTCAGATTAATGAGAGTGGTAATGTCGAATTCGGACACAGTTATATTAATTTTCTATATTATTTTTATTGTTTTAGCCTTGTGGGCATTCGCTCAGGCATGGATTCATCAAGCAAGAACTGAAACGATTCATCCTTTTAAAGCTTTTGTACATCTAGCAGCATTTTATCTTTCTTATTTATTAGTTCCTCTCTGGTTTTTTACCTTGTATGCAGGTTGGTCTGAATTTTATAGTTTACATGAGAGTATTTTTGTTTTCCTTTTAACGAGCATATTGATTTATGCACGATTTATTGAACCACATATGGTTCATATTAAACATCATCAATACCGTTTAAATCCAGATCGTGATTTTATTCGACCTGTTAAAGTGGCCTTAATTGCAGATATGCATGTGGGATTGTTTTCTGGTCATGAACGTCAATTAAAAAGCATTGTTAAAAAGTTAAATGACGCTAAACCAGATATTGTAGTGGTTGCAGGTGATTGGACTTATGAACCTGAGAATCGCTTAATTCAGGAACTCTCAGTACTAAAACAAATTCATGCCCCTGTATATTCTGTCCCCGGTAACCATGATGAGCAGTATCCTGGTCCACCTATACAAACATTATTAAAAGATGCATTAGAGCAGAATAATGTGATTGATATAGAAGGGCAGATTATCGATTTTGATGAGTTTCGATTAATTGGAATTGGTGATTTATGGGCGGGTAAAGCAAATATGCGATTTATGCCAGACTTACCACAAGATAAACCATGGCTCATTTTATCTCATAACCCTGATACAGTAGATATGGTGCCAGCATTACCTACACGACCATTAATGCTTGCTGGTCATACACATGGAGGGCAAATCGAACTTCCTTGGATTACAACGTATATTATGAAAAAAGTGTCTATTTTGGGGCACAAAAAAGGTTTTTATACACATGAACATGCTGATGTATTTGTAACGGTGGGAACTGGAATGGTTGGTGTTCCATTTCGATTTCGAGTTCCACCGACGATTGATATTATTGAACTCATATAAATTAAAAAAGCCAACTTTAAATAGTTGGCTTTTTAAAAAAATTACAAGTTAAGGAATAATAATAATCGTAACTCGGCGGTTATTCGCGCGGTTCTCATCAGACGTATTGGGCACGAAAGGTTGGCTTGCACCACGACCAATCACAGTGACATTATTTGGCTTGAAACCCTGATGAATAAAAATCGAAGAAACGCTTTGAGCGCGTTCTTCAGACAATTTCTGGTTATACTCAGGATTACCAATATCATCAGTGTGACCCACAACTTTTAATTTTTGCAGATCATATTTGTTCAATTGATTGGCAAGACGAACGATTTCTCTTTGATGTTCAGGTTTGATATCTGCTTTGTTAAAGTCGAAAAGTAAACGTTCAGGTAGACCCAGACTCCAACCTTCTTCTGTTAAAATGAAACCTTCTTTTTTAAGCATTTTGACTTGACGATATTTCAAAGAACCAAAACTTAAACAGCCAGCCAATGTTAGGCAGAGTAACGCTACAAAGGAGATCTTAAAAGTGTGAGCGCGCATAACATGTCCTAAATTTCTGGTTTATAAAGAAACCAATGTGGATTTAAATTTTTAGCTTTATACATTGCTTGATCTGCTTGCATGACTAAATCATCTGGATTGTCTGCAAACTGTGAAAATGCAATCCCTAAACTAAAGCTAAAATGGATAAGTTGACCGTTAAAATCCAAAGGCTCATCACAACTTGCTAGTAAACCTTCAGCGATTGTTTGTAAATGATCAGAATGATGGATGGTATGCAAAATGATTGCGAATTCATCCCCACCCAAACGAGCAATAAAGTCTTCTTGTCTGACAGACTGCATTAATCGATTTGCCATTTCTCTTAATACCGCATCACCAGCAAGATGACCATAATGATCATTAATTGCTTTAAACTTATTATTATCTATGAAAATCAGTGCAGAATTGTGACGAAATTGCTTATTTTTAAAAATATTGAGCAATTCTTCATAAAAATAGTGTCGATTAGGTAAACCTGTGAGCTGGTCATGGCGAGCTTGAAATGAAAGTTGGAGATTCTCTTTCTGTAAATGAGTATGCCAAACTTGTATTTCTTCTAAGAGCTCATTAAATACCGTATTAAGATTTTGAAACTCTTTAATATGGTTATTTGGAAAACGTAAGTTGTAAGCTTTTTGGTCACTCACTAATTGAGCAATATGGGTTAATGGTTTGATCGCTTGCATGATTTGGCGATAGGTAAGATTAACCGACCATAACAGTGCAATCACAATAAAAAACATTGATATGGCAAGGCCAATAATGATGGTTTTTAAGAAATGTAAAATATTTTCTGAGCTGCCATATAAAACTAATTCGCCGACTTGTTTCTTATGATGAATAACCGTCAGTTTAATTGGATCATGTAGAAACCATTTATCTAATACGCTTTGTAAAAATGATGTGTGGTGGATTTGCTTGGTACTTTCTGCTAATAATTGATGCTCTGGAACATAAACATGAATACTACGAATCGCATGTTCTGTTGTGTAGTCCGCTAAAATTTGATCAATTGCTCCTTTGTCCTTGAAGACAACAGCGGGCTGGATTCGTTCAAGTAGCGTTTGACTTAATAGTTGTAAATTTTGTTTGGCGTGTGTTTCCATTGTGAATATGGAAATTGTTGCAAAAGTACAAGAGCAAATTAAAAAAGTAATTGCAAAAATCGTAAATTGAGATTTACGGAATAAAGCATGTAGCGAAGTAGATTGATATAAATTCGAAATCACTTTAATTACTCCGTATTCTTCGCCAAGATTAAGACTCGGGGATCGATATGAACTTTGGAGTAACTCAAAGCATCTAGATTTATTTTAAATGTAGAAGAGGTCTTTTTGTTGTATAAACAGAAAATACTGCCAATTTCACATGCTGGATTATTAATACTTAATGACAGTAATGAACGCGATGGATAAGCTTGAATCAAGTTTTGTTGTTGTTGCGGTGTTGTTGTTGAGAAATACACAACATGACATTCTGTTTTTTGAAAATCTTTTGAATTAACAGCTTGTACCTGATAATCATAGCCAAGTTGTTTAATATTGGATTGAAATTGATTCGAAGCCTCGGCATTATCTATTACACAAATAATTGGGCGAGATGTATTCGACCACTTGCTATAACTCAATATGGTTAATGCTAATTCATAAAAATTATGATTTGAAATGGCGTAACAAATCTGACTCGTAGCGATCAAGGCTAAAAGCAACAGTAATTGTACTTTTTTAATAATAAACCGTATTTTCAATCAAAAATGCCAAAAAGTTTGAAGCAAGAGATACATTCTACTTAACTTAATTGTTTAAAAAAAGTTCTTATCGATAAAGAAAATAGACAAAAAGTAACTGAGTTAGTCTAAAAAACGTCCACTTAAATAAAAAGATTAGGAAAGGGGGTTGTGTTGGGTAAGGAATGATGTAGAATGCACATCCATCGGCGGTGATGCAGATAAAAACTTGTTGAGAAACAAGGGTTTGGCTAGAGTAGTTAGATTCTTGGGTTAGTTGGTGAGTTTTAAAAATATCGAAATTACCTGTTGACTTTAGTTTAGATTAGAGTAACATAGCCGACCTAGCTTGATGATGACGAATCATCGAGAGGATCATTAAGAGAATAGAAGAACAACTTGTGTGGATTTTTACTGGTTGATCGATCGAAAATATTTCATTGATTGAATGGTAGAAATTTCTCGAAGTTTATTTGAGCGAATTTTTAGTCAGAAAATTGATGAGCCAGATTTAGTACTTTTAGTAAAGTACAAATGATTTTAAACTGAAGAGTTTGATCATGGCTCAGATTGAACGCTGGCGGCAGGCTTAACACATGCAAGTCGAGCGGGGTGATGTGCTTCGGTACTGATCCTAGCGGCGGACGGGTGAGTAATGCTTAGGAATCTGCCATTTAGTGGGGGACAACATTCCGAAAGGAATGCTAATACCGCATACGTCCTACGGGAGAAAGCAGGGGATCTTCGGACCTTGCGCTAAATGATGAGCCTAAGTCGGATTAGCTAGTTGGTGGGGTAAAGGCCTACCAAGGCGACGATCTGTAGCGGGTCTGAGAGGATGATCCGCCACACTGGGACTGAGACACGGCCCAGACTCCTACGGGAGGCAGCAGTGGGGAATATTGGACAATGGGCGGAAGCCTGATCCAGCCATGCCGCGTGTGTGAAGAAGGCCTTTTGGTTGTAAAGCACTTTAAGCGAGGAGGAGGCTACCTGGATTAATACTCTGGGATAGTGGACGTTACTCGCAGAATAAGCACCGGCTAACTCTGTGCCAGCAGCCGCGGTAATACAGAGGGTGCGAGCGTTAATCGGATTTACTGGGCGTAAAGCGTGCGTAGGCGGCTGATTAAGTCGGATGTGAAATCCCTGAGCTTAACTTAGGAATTGCATTCGATACTGGTCAGCTAGAGTATGGGAGAGGATGGTAGAATTCCAGGTGTAGCGGTGAAATGCGTAGAGATCTGGAGGAATACCGATGGCGAAGGCAGCCATCTGGCCTAATACTGACGCTGAGGTACGAAAGCATGGGGAGCAAACAGGATTAGATACCCTGGTAGTCCATGCCGTAAACGATGTCTACTAGCCGTTGGGGCCTTTGAGGCTTTAGTGGCGCAGCTAACGCGATAAGTAGACCGCCTGGGGAGTACGGTCGCAAGACTAAAACTCAAATGAATTGACGGGGGCCCGCACAAGCGGTGGAGCATGTGGTTTAATTCGATGCAACGCGAAGAACCTTACCTGGCCTTGACATACTAGAAACTTTCCAGAGATGGATTGGTGCCTTCGGGAATCTAGATACAGGTGCTGCATGGCTGTCGTCAGCTCGTGTCGTGAGATGTTGGGTTAAGTCCCGCAACGAGCGCAACCCTTTTCCTTACTTGCCAGCATTTCGGATGGGAACTTTAAGGATACTGCCAGTGACAAACTGGAGGAAGGCGGGGACGACGTCAAGTCATCATGGCCCTTACGGCCAGGGCTACACACGTGCTACAATGGTCGGTACAAAGGGTTGCTACCTAGCGATAGGATGCTAATCTCAAAAAGCCGATCGTAGTCCGGATTGGAGTCTGCAACTCGACTCCATGAAGTCGGAATCGCTAGTAATCGCGGATCAGAATGCCGCGGTGAATACGTTCCCGGGCCTTGTACACACCGCCCGTCACACCATGGGAGTTTGTTGCACCAGAAGTAGGTAGTCTAACCGCAAGGAGGACGCTTACCACGGTGTGGCCGATGACTGGGGTGAAGTCGTAACAAGGTAGCCGTAGGGGAACCTGCGGCTGGATCACCTCCTTAACGAAAGATTGACGATCGGTAAGAATCCACAACAAGTTGTTCTTCGAAGATGTATCTGAGGGTCTGTAGCTCAGTTGGTTAGAGCACACGCTTGATAAGCGTGGGGTCACAAGTTCAAGTCTTGTCAGACCCACCAAATCTGATTGCAGTAGCTTGGATTGAAAGATATGTCGTTCATTAAGTGATAAGCTGGGGACTTAGCTTAGTTGGTAGAGCGCCTGCTTTGCACGCAGGAGGTCAGGAGTTCGACTCTCCTAGTCTCCACCATGAATTAAAAGAGTTTGTAAAAACTAAGTTAATTCAAAGCTAAAGTAAATTATAGAAATTAATAAATATCTAAATAAATCAAAAGAGATTTTGATTTGAGTTTATTAACTTCTGTGATTTATCACAGTTTACTACTCGCTGACGAGGCGGTAGTTAATCATTAACAGATTAGAATTTGAGTCTGAAATAAATTGTTCACTCATTCAATAACAAAGCAAGAGGAAGTAATTCTTTGAGCTGAGTTGTTAGAAATGAGAACTAGCAAAAACACTGAATCAAGCGTTTTGGTATATGAATTTAGATTGAAGCTGTACGGTGATTAAGTTCACGAAACAACAAGCTGTATGAGTAAATGAGAAATCATGAGCTCTGTTGCTACACCCACTTGTAGGTGTAACGACTGTTTGGGGTTGTATAGTCAAGTAATTAAGTGCATGTGGTGGATGCCTTGGCAGTCAGAGGCGATGAAAGACGTAATAGCCTGCGATAAGCTCCGGGGAGGCGGCAAATATCCTTTGATCCGGAGATTTCTGAATGGGGGAACCCACCCGCTATAAGGCGGGTATCATAAGCTGAATACATAGGCTTATGAAGCGAACGAGGGGAAGTGAAACATCTCAGTACCCTTAGGAAAAGAAATCAATTGAGATTCCCTTAGTAGCGGCGAGCGAACGGGGATCAGCCCATTAAGTTGTGTGTGTTCTAGTGGAACGCTCTGGGAAGTGCGAACGTAGAGGGTGATATTCCCGTACACGAAAGGGCACACACAATGATGACGAGTAGGGCGAGGCACGTGAAACCTTGTCTGAATATGGGGGGACCATCCTCCAAGGCTAAATACTCCTGACTGACCGATAGTGAACCAGTACCGTGAGGGAAAGGCGAAAAGAACCCCTGTGAGGGGAGTGAAATAGATCCTGAAACCGCATGCATACAAGCAGTGGGAGCCGACTTGTTCGGTGACTGCGTACCTTTTGTATAATGGGTCAGCGACTTACATTCAGTAGCAAGGTTAACCGTATAGGGGAGCCGTAGAGAAATCGAGTCTTAATAGGGCGTTTAGTTGCTGGGTGTAGACCCGAAACCAGGCGATCTATCCATGAGCAGGTTGAAGGTTGGGTAACACTAACTGGAGGACCGAACCCACTGTCGTTGAAAAGCCAGGGGATGACTTGTGGATAGGGGTGAAAGGCTAATCAAGCCTGGTGATAGCTGGTTCTCCCCGAAAGCTATTTAGGTAGCGCCTCGGACGAATACCATTGGGGGTAGAGCACTGTTTCGGCTAGGGGGTCATCCCGACTTACCAAACCGATGCAAACTCCGAATACCAATGAGTACTATCCGGGAGACAGACTGCGGGTGCTAACGTCCGTAGTCAAGAGGAAAACAATCCAGACCGCCAGCTAAGGCCCCAAAATCATAGTTAAGTGGGAAACGATGTGGGAAGGCATAGACAGCTAGGAGGTTGGCTTAGAAGCAGCCACCCTTTAAAGAAAGCGTAATAGCTCACTAGTCGAGTCGGCCTGCGCGGAAGATGTAACGGGGCTAAAACTATGTGCCGAAGCTGCGGATTTGACATTAGTCAAGTGGTAGGGGAGCGTTCTGTAAGCCGATGAAGGTGTATTGAGAAGTATGCTGGAGGTATCAGAAGTGCGAATGCTGACGTGAGTAACGACAAAACGGGTGAAAAACCCGTTCGCTGAAAGACCAAGGGTTCCAGTCCAACGTTAATCGGGGCTGGGTGAGTCGACCCCTAAGGCGAGGCCGAAAGGCGTAGTCGATGGGAAATTGGTTAATATTCCAATACTTCTGTGTAATGCGATGAGAGGACGGAGAAGGTTAAGTCAGCCTGGCGTTGGTTGTCCAGGTGGAAGGTTGTAGGCATGTATCTTAGGCAAATCCGGGGTACTCTATGCTGAGAACTGATAGCAAGCTGTACTTGTACAGTGAAGTGGCTGATACCATGCTTCCAGGAAAAGTCTCTAAGCTTCAGTTACACAGGAATCGTACCCGAAACCGACACAGGTGGTCAGGTCGAGTAGACCAAAGCGCTTGAGAGAACTCTGCTGAAGGAACTAGGCAAAATGGTACCGTAACTTCGGGAGAAGGTACGCTGCTGACGGTGATGGGACTTGCTCCCTGAGCTATTGGCAGCCACAGAAACCAGGCCGCTGCAACTGTTTATTAAAAACATAGCACTCTGCAAACACGAAAGTGGACGTATAGGGTGTGATGCCTGCCCGGTGCTGGAAGGTTAATTGATGGGGTTAGCGTAAGCGAAGCTCTTGATCGAAGCCCCAGTAAACGGCGGCCGTAACTATAACGGTCCTAAGGTAGCGAAATTCCTTGTCGGGTAAGTTCCGACCTGCACGAATGGCATAATGATGGCGGCGCTGTCTCCAGCAGAGGCTCAGTGAAATCGAAATCGCTGTGAAGATGCAGTGTACCCGCGGCTAGACGGAAAGACCCCGTGAACCTTTACTGCAGCTTGACATTGAACTTTGACCTTACTTGTGTAGGATAGGTGGGAGGCTTTGAAGTTGGAACGCTAGTTCCAATGGAGCCGTCCTTGAAATACCACCCTGGTAATGTTGAGGTTCTAACTCTGCCCCGTAATCCGGGGCGAGGACCATGTCTGGTGGGTAGTTTGACTGGGGCGGTCTCCTCCTAAAGAGTAACGGAGGAGTACGAAGGTGCGCTCAGCGTGGTCGGAAATCACGCGTAGAGTATAAAGGCAAAAGCGCGCTTAACTGCGAGACCCACAAGTCGAGCAGGTACGAAAGTAGGTCTTAGTGATCCGGTGGTTCTGTATGGAAAGGCCATCGCTCAACGGATAAAAGGTACTCTGGGGATAACAGGCTGATACCGCCCAAGAGTTCATATCGACGGCGGTGTTTGGCACCTCGATGTCGGCTCATCTCATCCTGGGGCTGAAGCAGGTCCCAAGGGTATGGCTGTTCGCCATTTAAAGAGGTACGCGAGCTGGGTTTAGAACGTCGTGAGACAGTTCGGTCCCTATCTACCGTGGGCGCTGGAAATTTGAGAGGATCTGCTCCTAGTACGAGAGGACCAGAGTGGACGAACCTCTGGTGTACCGGTTGTGACGCCAGTCGCATCGCCGGGTAGCTATGTTCGGAAGGGATAACCGCTGAAAGCATCTAAGCGGGAAGCCTACCTCAAGATAAGATTTCCCTAGGAATTTATTCCTCTAAAGAGCCGTTCGAGACTAGGACGTTGATAGGTTGGGTGTGGAAGCACGGTGACGTGTGAAGCTGACCAATACTAATTGCTCGTGAGGCTTGACTATACAACACCCAAACAGTTGTTGTATTCAAGATAAATTCAATACATAACTTGATTTAGTGTGAAAACTAGTTAAAATGCTGAACACAAAGTTAGACTCAATATCTAATCCGTTAATAACTCTTTGGTTCGTAAGTAAGGCAGACATGAAGTGAAAACACAACATGATCAATAAGACCCCAAAACACCACAACAGTTTGCTGGCGACAATAGCAAGAGTGAACCACCTGATCCCTTCCCGAACTCAGAAGTGAAACCTCTTAGCGCTGATGGTAGTGTGGCATTTGCCATGTGAGAGTAAGTCATCGCCAGCTTTTAAATACGAAACACCCCCTCCGCATAAGCAGAGGGGGTGTTTTTTATCGTCCAGAGTTTTATTTACTGAATCTTTATTTAAAGGATAAGAATAATTAGAGAAAATTTTGTAGACTTCTCGTTTCAAGTAAATAGTTTGATTAAGTTCTCTTATATATTTTTTACTTGAAGATAAAGTATATTTACATAAAAGTTAGATTGTGATTTCATTAGGCATATTTTTATAATTAAAAATCTTATCCTGTTTTTAGGTTAGATTGGGGATATAAAGGAATGATGATGAATAAAAAACAGCTTACTCTAAAGTTGTCTGCAATTGCTGTATCTATTTTATTGGCGAGTTGTGGTGGTGGTGGTGGCTATTATGGTTCGAATAATAGTAATGACAATACATCAGAAGGAAATGGTCAAACTCCAGTTACAGCAGTAAATATTACAAATATTGCTTTATATGATGCGAATAATATTGCTACAAATTCAATTACTGCGGCAGGTGTGACTGCAAAAGTAAAAGTAACAGATGCATCAGGAAAAGGAATTAGTGGAGCAATCGTTACTTTTAGTGGCGATAGCATTTCTTTTGGTACAACAAATGGTGCTGTGCTCACAAATGTAGATGGTGAGGCGAGTATTTCGATTAAACCGCAAGATTTGAATGCAACAGGTGCATATCAGGTTTCTGCTATAGCGAGCTATAACGGTGTTTCAGCTACGACTAAGCCATATAGCTTTGTATTACAAGCAGCGAATATTGTTTTAGCTGGTATAACTGCAGCAGCAACTTCTTTAGAATCGGGTGCATCAACGAACATTACGTTAAAAACACAAGATGCAACTTCTAAAGTGAATCAAAATAATGTGACAGTCAATTTCAGTGCGACATGTGGTACTTTTGAGCCTGCAACTGTTATTTCTTCCAATCAGGGAGATATTGCGACTTCTTATAAATCAATTGGTTCAAATGGTAAATTATGTGAAGGAGCACAAACAATAACAGCATCAGGGTCAAATATTCCTGAAGCAAAAGTAACTGTTAATATAGCTGAGATTAAGGCAGACTCTTTGGTTTATACATCTGCTGCAGTGAATTTAGGCATAAAAAGTAGTGGTTCTGCGGCATCGGGTCAAATTGAATTTACTCTTTATGCAAATGGTACGCCTGCTGCAAATAAAGATGTTCAGATTGAATTATTACGTGCCCCAAATGATTTAAGTTTCTTTGCTTTAGGAAACCGTGACGTTAAAACGATTAAGAGCGATCCTTCAGGCAAGGTTATTGTGACTTTATATCCTGGCAATATACCTGGTCCTGTAGAAATTAAAGCAACATTAACATCGAATGCTAATGTATCAGCTTTGTCTAAAAATGTGGCTGTATCAACAGGACGAGTAACACAAACAGGCTTAAGTTTATCTGTATCTAAAAATTCTTTACAAAACGTGGTTGATGGAGATACGGCTACGATTACTGCAAGAATGGTTGATCGTACAAGAAATGCTGTTCCAGATGGTACTGTAATTAGCTTTGTTTCGGAAGGTGGTAACGTTGAACCAAATTGTTCAACAGTTAAAGGTGTATGTTCAGTAACATTAACTACCCAGAATCCTCGTCCTTTAGATAATCGTGTTACTGTACTCGCTTATGTAGAAGGTGATAAGAGCTATACAGATATCAATGGTGATAATGTTTATACTGCTGGTGTAGATAAGCTGGAAAGTAATATTGGTGATTTCTTCCGTGATGATAATGAAGATAACACTTATAATGCTAATTTTGGTGAGTTTCTCTATAAGCGCAGTGCTGGTATCTTAGATTGTGCAGCTTCTAGTATTCTACAACCTAATATTACAAAAACGTGTGACAGTAGTTTAGATGCAATTGTTCGCCAACAATTATTATTTGCTTTTGCTGATAACACACCGACATTTACAAATGTTAAGGCAAGTGGTAGCTTATTATCATTTAATATGTATGGGAATAGCCTGCTAAGTGTTCCTATGCCTACAGGTTCGATAGTAAGTGTAACGGCTGAAGACAATACTAAAAACAATGATTTATCTTGCACAGCAGAATTAGCAAGCGGTAGTTCACCTGTTGCTAATGTATTTGATCTTTTGACACCAACAACATTTAAAAATAGTGATCAAGCTTATTATGGCTATCGCTTGAAAGAATGTGCAGTAGGTGATGCATTAAAAGTATCTGTGGCTTCACCTGACAAAAAAGTTTCAACTATTTATGTAAATTATGAATAGTTATTAAATTGCTAAAAAAAACAGTGCAATAGCACTGTTTTTTTATTTTTATTTATTAATCATCCAATAAATCCATCTGCTTCGCTAATTGGTATAAGTTATTTGAACGATTACCTGTACGGCAGAACATTAAAACGGGTTTTGGTAATTCATTAAAATGATTGGCAAAAGTACGAACATCTAACTCAGTCATTTGACCTGATACAACGGGTTGATACACATAATCAAGACCTGCTGAACGTGCTGCTTCTTCTATTTGAGCGCTAGTAGGTTGTTCTGGTCCACCTTCCATATCAGGACGGTTATTGATGATTGATTTGAAGCCTTTTTCGACGACTTGCTCAACATGTTCAGGACCGATTTGACCTGCAAAACCAACATTTTCTGACATCTTGTCACTCCAAAAATAAACAAAACATTTTATGCTCTATCATAGCATTAAGCTTGATCTTGAGCTTAAATGTCTATAGTAAATACATGATGATAAGCAAAAGATAACGCAATGGAGCGCGCATGCACACCTATACAGTTGAGCCGTTGTATGTTCCTAGTGGTGATGAAACGATTGCTGCCGATTTTTATCTACCGAAATCCAACATAAAACCAGCCGTTATTATTATGGCGCATGGTTTTGCTGGATTACGTCAGTTTAAATTAATTCAGTATGCGCAGCGTTTTGCACAAGCGGGTTATGCTGTTATTTTATTTGATTATCGTTATTGGGGGGGGAGTACTGGGAAACCTCGAGAGTTGATCTCTTTAAGTGCTCAATTAGATGATTGGAAAACCATAGTTCAGTATGCATCAAATTGTAAATATATTGATAGTAGACGTATTATCTTGTGGGGAACCTCATTAAGCGGCGGTTATGCTTTAAGTTTAGCGACAGACCTAAAAAACATTCAGGCAATCATGGTTCAAGTTCCGTATGTTGATGGTGCTGAAACAGCGAAACTTTATCCTTTACAACGCTATCCTGAAGCATTAAAGCGATCAAGCCAGGATTATATGGGCTCAAAAATGGGGCTTGCACCTAAAACACTGCCTGTTGTTGATCAATACAAGCTTTGTTTTTTACCTACATCTGATAGCTACTTTGGATATCATTCAATAGTGAATCCTGATTATTATTGGAGTGGTGAAGTTCCAGCACGTGTATTTTTTAATTTGATGCGTTATCGCCCAATCCAATTTGTACGAAAAATTAATATTCCTGTTTTATTCATTGCTGCTAAAAATGACACTTTAATTCCAATTCAGTCTAGTCGTGAAGCAGCGACCAATATTGCGCCATTTGTCACGTATCATGAGTGGGATATTAAACATTTTGATATTTATCATGGTTCATGGTTTGAAAAAGCAGTCACAACCCAATTAGAATTTTTGCATCAACATATTGGAGTGATGTAAATGATTATAGTCTGTAGTTCATGTGGTGCAAAAAATCGTGTACCAGAAGAGAAATTAAGTACGCAACCAAGTTGTGGTAAATGCCATCAGCCATTATTACCACAACAACCTATTGAATTGAATGAACAAAATTTCAGTAATTTTATTTCTAATACTGATTTACCTGTATTGATTGATTTGTGGGCAGAATGGTGTGGCCCATGCAAAATGATGGCTCCACATTTTGCTCAAGTTGCAACCCAAAATCCATATGTGATTTTTGCAAAGATTGATACAGAAGCAAATCCAAGATTGAGTGCAGCATTTAACGTACGTAGTATTCCAACCCTAGTGCTGATGAACAAAACAACTGAAATTGCTCGAGTGAGCGGAGCATTACGTGCACCTGAACTTCAGCAATGGCTAGAGCAACATTTGAAGTAACATCAAGAGATATTTGATATGACTGAGCGTTTGAACCATCCTGAAGGCACGCTTTCTTTGCAAACGATTGCAATGCCTGCTGATACTAACTGGAGTGGTGATGTTTTTGGTGGATGGATTGTATCTCAAATGGATTTGGCTGGTGCAATTCACGTCGAGCGCTTCAGTAAAGGTCGTTGTGCAACGATTGCAATTAATCAGATGACTTTTTTAGTCCCTGTGAAAGTCGGAAATGTGATTAGTTGCTATACAAAAATCTTGAAAGTTGGTAATACTTCGGTTCAAGTACAAATTGAAGTATGGAACAGTCATGATGATTCGCGTGAACCAGTACGAATTACTGAAGGGGTGTTTACCTTTGTTGCTGTTGACGTGAATGGTAATAAACGACAAATCTCAGAACAAATTAAGCAAGATTTTTTAGCAAGCTGATAAAACAATAAAGCCCAAATTGAATTGGGCTTTATTTTAAAATCTAAGATTATTTTTTACGTTTTGGTAACCATGCCCAAAGCATTTGGCATTGGATCGGCTCGTTACCAGAATCATCAATAACGGTCACAGGAATCAATAACTCGCCTTTTTCATTGTCAGCGATAAACTTTTGTTGATCAGCTGATAATGTTGCGGTTGCGGTTAAACCACCCTGTGCAACCTTTAAATAGTCTACGTGCAGTGATTTGATTAACAAAATCCGATCATCAGGAATATGTAGACCTGTTAGGAAACCCGTTGCCGTTTCAGCGAGTAAGGCCATTGCTGCTGCGTGAACCCCTTTAATATGATTTTGCATATTACGTTGGTTTTCAATGCGCACAGTGACATGGTCTTTATCGACTTCCAAATAGCGAATGTTTGCAGTCCCCACCATTGGAACAACTCGTCCAAAGGCTTTGCTCCATAATGTACTGCGAATACCTTTTGGAAATTTAGAAGTGGTTTTAACCAGCGTATAAAGACGGTTATCTTTTGCCATAGTGAACCTATTGCTTAGTCTTTGAAATTATTAAATTGAAGCGGTAGACCAAATTGCTGTTCACGTAAAAAGTTCATGACCTGTTGCAAAGTATCACGCTTTTTATCAGTGACACGGATTTTGTCTCCTTGGATAGAAGATTGCACCTTGATGCCACTTTCTTTAATGGCTTTATTAATTTTTTTTGCGGTATCTGAGTCAAGCCCATCTTTCAGCTTGATCACTTGGACCACATTTTTACCAGAAGCAGTGGCTTTTTGTGGATCTAAAGCTTGTACATCAATCTTACGTTTATAGAAGTGATTTTCAAGCATGGTATAGACTTGTTCACATTGGAAGTCACTTTCAGTTGAGATTTTGATTTCTTTATTTTTTTCATTTAACTCAATTGAAACGTCTTGTCCACGGAAGTCAAAACGTGTTGCAATCTCTTTTTCTGTATTTTGTACAGCATGATTGACTTCAAATAACTCTAATTCAGAAACAATATCAAAAGAAGGCATGGTTAGACCTTTACAAAGGGAAAGAATATTTGAGATGCTAAGGGTGTTTTCTTCATTTGCCAAGTGTTGTTTACATCAAAGGAGTGCACAATGATCCGTAAACAAGAAATTACAACATTTGAGTTCCCAGAAGGCGCAGTCATTTGGGATGTCCGAGATGCCAAAGCTTATGCAGAGGCACACGTCAAAGGGGCGTTGAATCGTCCAATTGCTGAATTAACTGCGGATAGTTTGACTCAGGTTGCAGCGGATCAGCCGATTTATATTCTATGTGGTGGTGGTAGTAAAGCACCACGCGCAGCAGAGCTTTTAGACGGTTTAGATGATTCTCGTGAATATGTTGTATTGATGGGCGGTACACGTGCAGCACGTGATGCTGGCTTAGCTTTAGAACAGGGCGCATAGATCAGTTAAATTTGCCAAAATACTTGGATATTTTGGCAAATTTAAAGAATGAACAACTAAAATAATAATTTACCCAGAATAATAAGGTTTTTTAACTTTTAATTTCTTTTCAAATCTTTGGGGATTTAATTTATCCAATAAACTTTGAGGAACTGGGCAAAGTTCACCTAAAATTAATGCTGCCAAGATTTCACTACATAATGGCGCAAATAAGAAACCTTTCGATCCTAAACCAGCAAAAGTATAGATTTGACCAAAATTTTGTATTTTCCCAACTAAGGGGAAATAATCCAAACTTTGTGCGCGAACGGATGCTCTTCCTTGCCAAGTCTCCAGCTTTGGAAGTTGTTCGGCATATTGAGGGAAGACATTGTGGATAAGTTCGTAGTTATGCACATGGTCTTCTGTTAGCACTTCTGCATCATCCCGATTAGGATAAAAAGATGCGCCTAGAATCAATTGAGCAGTATCCAGTTGCATGCAATAGCCGCCATAACTATAAGCCTGATCCAGTGCTAAAGGCCGCTGGCTATTCTCAACCCAGCTGACTTGTCCTCGAATTGGCTTTAAGACGGGATAATTTTCAAATAACTCAGCACTTTGTTTAGCACAACAGACAATCGCATGATCCGTTATGGCAATTATTTGTTGGTCTTGCCAGAGTGTAACTTGGCTATCAGTCGACTCTAATCGAGAAATTTTTACTTTTTCTATTCGAATATTAGCATGTTGTAAAATCTCATCACGTAACTGATGAGGCGAAACTGCACCTGCCTGATGTAAAGTGAGGCTTGGAAACTCTGTTTCAGGAAAGCATTCAAGCGTTGTATTTGCAGTTAAAACGTTTTCAGGATATTGCTCAACTAGACCTGATAATTCATCCGCATTTTTTAAGGCAATCTGCTGTACTTGAATCGGTCTAAAAGCCTTGAATTGTGGATAAAAATTCAAGGCATGTTGCCAACTCAAGGTCATCAAGTGTTCATGCGCCTGTTCAATTGGGCATAGTTTTGGATTGAGCAACGCCAGTGGATTGCCAGATGCACCTGAAAGCGGTTCATTTTGCTCGTAGATCGTAACTTGATGTCCTCGTTGAGCAAATGCCCACGCTGAGCTTAAACCTGCGATTCCTGCGCCAATGATGGCGATTTTACGTTGCTTTGATGTTTCGGACTTTGGTGGAGCTGCAATAGTTGTTTCTGAATCTTGCGACTGGGTTTCAGTTTGGGAGGTATCTAGCCAAATCGCCTTGAGCATTTCCCGTTTGTGCCCAAAACCGCGTGGACGGCTGATTTGAATGCCATGTTGTTTCAGTCCACGTTTGAGTACACCTGCGACACTAAAGGATGCGAAAGTTGTTCCAAAATCAGATAAACGCACCATATGATCTAAGACATTTGCTTGCCACATATCTGGATTACAAGACGGGGCAAAACCGTCCAAAAACCATGCATTCACTGTTTGGGTTTTGGGAATCGTTGGAAAAATATCCTGAGCATCACCTAGCCATAAATCAATACTAAAACGTTCTTCAGGAAAACTTAAGCGATGACAACCTGCGATTGGCAAGGGATATTGCTGAATCAATTTTTCTGCTAAAGGTTTGAGCTCTGTCCAAACATTGAGTGCACGGATTAAATCGGCTTTATTTAATGGAAATTTTTCAACGCTGACAACATGTAAATGGCTGTGATTATCTAAGCGAACTTGTTGCCAGAGTTGCCACAGGGTCAAAATATTGAGTCCTGTACCAAAACCAGTTTCACCTACACAGAAATATTGATAATCGTGTAGTTGAGAGAGGCGTTCGGTTAAATCATTGCCATTTAAAAATACATGTCGGGTTTCAAGCAAACCATTGTCTTTAGAAAAGTAGACATCACCGAATTGTTTAGAAATAGGAATTTCGATGCCATCGACTATTTCCCAATCTAATTCAGCAGTTTGTAATTTTGATGAATGAGACATAAATAAAAATTATATTGTTACCACTGGCGACGACGTTTGGTGTAGACATAGCTCGCAATAAAGAAACCTAGAATGACACCAACTGCAATGGTCATAGCACCATACAAGAACATTTGAGCACTGCGCTCACTTTGTAAAACTTGAATCTGAACAGTAAGATTGTCATTTTTGAGTTGTAATTCTTGATTTTGCGAGAGCGCTTCAAGATTGGCATTTTCAAGTTGTTTTAAGCGATTGGCTTGATCTTGAACCAATGCTTTGACTTTTGCTTCTTGTTGCTGTTTAGCCTTTGCAATTTGTTCAGCAGTTAAGGGCTTAGCAGTTGCCGTAGTAACAGGGGGGGAAGCTGTTGTTGAGTTTGGTTTAGCTTGAACAGTTGTTGTCGGTGCAATAGCTGGTGTTGGTTCAACAGCCCAGACTGATGAACTCATTAAGCATAAGGCGAAAAAGCTTTTGGCTGCAAAGTGCATGATTTACCCTTTTGGAAAAGCTTTGTTGAAAGGCTTTACCTCAATATTTGAGTAAATTCCTTCTTTTAAAAAAGGCTCTTCCTGAATCCAGCTATCTAGTGCTTCACGCGTGTCAAATTCAACAATAATCGTACTGCCTAAAAAACCTGCTTGTGGATTATTTGGATCTTTAGGATGAGCGCCAGCAGCAATTAAACGTCCTTCATCATCTAGCTTTTGCAATCGTTCAATATGTTGTGGACGAGTTGCTAAACGTTTTTCTAAGGTACCTTCATGATCAGTACAGGTTAGGACAAAATAAGGCATGGCAGTCGCTCAATGATTCAAAATTCAGTCGGTGGTTTTAAAATGCTTTCTTAAGAAAAATAGTATAGCAGCAAGGTAACTGATAGAAACGATAATATCGCCGAAAGCCGTGAATTCGCCCCAATATTTGCCTTGCATATAGACGAATCCAAAGAAAAAATGTAAAGCGGCAAGCAAAAAGAATTGTCCACACCACGCTAAGTTCAATCTCATCCATCCTTGATGACTTAACTCGAGTAACGAACCAAGAAGCTTTTTAATAATCGGGGTACGTTCTTTATTGAATAATGGGGTAACTAAAAAACCTATTCCAATACCGATATTGATGATGATTGCTTTCATTTTAATGTAGGTTACATCACTGAATACGAGTGTGATTCCACCAAAAATCACCGACATGACAACAATAAACCATTGCATTTTTTCCAGTTTAAATTTCTGGAAAAAGAACAAACAACTGTAAACAACAAGCGTTGAAATTAAAAGTGCACAGGTTGCAACAAGAATATGATTTTGATCGGTATTTCCTGCGCTACCAACCAACTGTAATAAAGGGTGCTGACTATCTTTGGGATCAGTGGTTTTATAAAAATAAAAGAAGATAATAATCGGCAGATAGTCGAGCAACGCTTTCATGTTACAGTACGATGATGAAATAGGTCAGATAGCATAATACAAAGCATGTTCGGTGTCGATTTACATACACATACCCACATTTCAGATGGTACGTACTCTCCAGAACAACTGGTAGAGGCGGCTGTTGACTTAAAAATAAAGATGCTTGCCGTGACAGATCATGACACGATGGATGCTTTAAGTCGTGCCAAGAAACATGCTCAAGAATATGATATTAAAATCATTTCTGGTGTGGAGATATCAAGCCAATGGTCAAGACCAAATATTAAAAAGAGTTATGGTGTTCATATTGTTGCTTTGAATATGCAAGATGAGACGCCTATAAAAGCAATGCTTGAAAATCAGAAAAAAGTCCGTGCTGAACGTGCGAAAGTGATTTGTAGCTTATTAGAGAAATGTATTGATTTTGATATTTACCCAGATGTGATTGCCAAAGTTGATGGACATCCAGACCGAGTGACCCGTACCCATATTGCCAAAACATTGGTAGAAAAAAATATTGTCAGTCGCCCACAACAAGCATTTGACCGTTTTCTTAAAGAAGGAAAAAAGGCATTTGTGAAATTTGAAGGTTTAGGGCTAAAAGAAACGATTGACGTGATCCATGCTAGCCAAGGCTTCGCAGTTTTAGCGCATCCAACCAGATATGATTTATCAGCGACCAATATTCGTTATTTAATTGAATTATTTGCTGAATCGGGTGGAGATGCTGTTGAACTTCCTCCGAGTGTAGAACCGGCATCAACACGTCAAATGGTGGATCGAATGATTGAGCAGTTTGATTTGGCTGTTTCGATTGGTAGTGATTTTCATGGTGAAAATATGCCGTGGATTAAACTGGGTAATACACCTAGAGTGAAAGAAGGGCAGATAGGTATTTGGGAAAGTTTTAGATAAATCTGCACATGAAAAAAATAGAATTATATTTAATCATCATCTTTTTGATCATTATTTTATGGGGCATACAATGGATGTTTCACGGTTTTGCAATCTAATGATTTCTTTAATCTAAAAATCAATCTTTGCCGCTGTCAGTATTTGATAAATCATCAAATACTGAGTTTGATTACAACTGAACGAAACGTCATCGGTTTATCTAAATTTATAATTTACAATAAATTATGATCATGCGCTTGAATCGGTGGAGGGGTTGGGCGACCTAATGTTCCCAGTAACTCAATTTCAATTGAACGCACCATCGCATCTAAAGGCAAGTCATTGCTTTGTGTTCCAAATGGCTCTTCAATTTCTGTACTTAAAGCATCTAACCCCAAAAATGTATAAGCCAAAATTCCGACTAAAAGTGGGGTCACTAGACCTAATAAAGATCCCAAACTAAATGGCAGCATAAAACAGAAAAAATATACGGTGCGATTCAGTAAAACAGAGTAGGCAAATGGAATCGGGGTGTTCGCAATACGATCACAACCCGTTTGCATTTCACTTAAAGCCGCGACATGGCGGTTCATTTGAGTATAAATAATATCTGATATTTCACCTTCTTTCATGGCTTGTAATAGTTCCCATTGAATCAGGCTAAGTGTGTATTGTGGTGCATTATGTTGTTGATAGAGTTGAGTTAGTGCTTGCTGGCTTAGACCACTGGTTTCTATAAGTTCAGTGGGATTTGCTGTTTGGTGACGTAAGCGGTCGCGTAACACATTCGCAAATACAATTACATTTTGAATAATACGTTCGCGGCGAGCCTGAGTTAATACACGACAGTCACGATCAAAATGACGAGAAGTTGCAATTAAAACACCCCAAAGCTTACGTGCTTCCCACCAGCGATCATAACAAGCTGTATTCTTAAAACCCAAAAAAATCGAAAGGACAACCCCAATCAGTGTAAAACCTACCAAAGGAATTTCTGGAAATCGATACAGATCTACATACTCAACACCACCAATAATGGCAGAGATAAGCATGACAAATCCGAGAGAGGGTAAAATTTTAGGTAAAATCGTCCCGCGCCATGAGAATAAAACTTTAAAAATACTCGGTTGATCACGGACAATCATGTTATTTGAATCATTAATTTTATGTGTTGATGTTCGGGTTAGATTTGGGCTTTGTCAAGCTCAGATTGCTTGATTTGAATAGGGCTGAGTAGTTGTTGTTCAGAAAATGAAAAATGAGCATCAGGTGCAATGATGAAATGATCAATCAGTTTAATTTCAACGAGTTTACAGGCTTGTTTGAGTTGCTGAGTCAGATAAATATCTTCTGGTGAAGGTTGAGCAATACCATAAGGATGATTATGTGCAACCACGATTTGGCAAGCCTGTTGTTGTAAGGCATAACGTAAGGTTTGATTCAGCGAAACGCTACATGAATGATGTGAACCATAGAATAGTTTTTTGAAATGGAGCTTTCTGAGTTCAGCATCTAAACAAAGTACAGCAAAAACTTCCTGCTTTTCACCTTGCAGTTCGTAGCGCAAATAATCCAATACCAGTGTTGATGTATCTAGACATAAACGTTGTTGATGAAAATAGTTGTGTAGATAACGCCGTCCAAGTTCTTTAACTGCCATGAGTTGGGCATATTTGGTAGAAGCAATTCCATTAAATTGGGATAAGTCTTCAAGTGATGCATCAAAAATCGGATTCAAGCCACCAAAATGTTGAATCAGAATTCGAGAAAGTTCCACCGCCGAATGTTGTTTTGAGCCTGAGCGTAGAAAAATAGCTAAAAGTTCTGCATCAGATAGGCTTTGTGCACCTTGTAGTAATAAGCGTTCACGTGGGCGTTCTTGTTCAGGCCATGCTTTGATAGATTGTCTTATTGATTGATTCATTTTTATTCACACAATTTTTTTATGATGATGATTTTTCCAAGTACATCACTTGGGTATGACCGTATTTAATGCTATTGTGAGCGCCACTGCAACAGTAAGGTATCCTGTTTGTGAGCTTTGATCTCAGTGTTATTCCACATAAAAACATTATATTAGCGGTTACTGGCGGTATTGCTGCCTATAAAAGTGCGATTTTAGTCCGCCGTTTAAAAGATTTTGGTTTCGATGTTCGTGTCGTAATGACGCAAGGCGCAAAAGCATTTATTACACCGCTCACTTTCCAAGCTTTGTCAGGTAATCCTGTACATACTGAATTATTGGATCCTGAAGCAGAAGCAGGCATGGGACATATCGAATTGGCACGTTGGGCTGATCTGATTCTTGTTGCACCTGCAAGTTGTGACAGCCTTGCAAAATTTGCCAATGGTTTGGCTGATGATCTATTAAGCACTCTATATTTAGCAACCAAAGCACCTGTTTGGGTTGCGCCTGCGATGAATCAACAAATGTGGGCAGCGAAAGCCACTCAGCGTAATCTGCAAACTTTAGTTGAAGATGGCGTGCATGTCATTATGCCTGATGCAGGCGAACAAGCATGTGGTGATGTCGGCTTAGGACGTATGCCTGAACCTGAAGATTTAGCACGTCAAGTTGCCGCTTATTTTCATAAAGCACAACGTGCGATTGCTGAAAAATTTGGCTTATTGGCTGGTAAACGTGTCACTATTACAGCTGGTCCGACACGAGAAGCAATTGATCCTGTTCGTTATATTTCCAATCACAGTACGGGTAAAATGGGTTTTTCACTAGCGGCCGCTTGTTACGCAGCTGGTGCAAAAGTCACTTTAGTTGCAGGTCCAGTGAGTTTAGATACACCAAATGGTGTACAACGGATTAATGTAAGTTCAGCTATGCAAATGCTTGATGTCAGTATGAATCAGCTTAAAGAAGGTTGTGATATTTTTATTGCAACTGCGGCGGTTGCTGATTATCGCGTGGCTCAAGTTGCAGAACATAAAATTAAAAAAGCAGGTGATGAACTTGCAGTCGCTTTGGTGAAGAACCCAGATATCGTGGCGACGATTGCAAAGCAACAACAACGTCCATTTATGGTTGGGTTTGCAGCTGAAACCCAAAATGTTGAGCAATATGCAGCAGGAAAATTGGTTGCTAAAAAACTCGATATGATTGCGTGTAATGATGTGTCTCGACCTGATATTGGTTTCGCTTCTGATGAAAATGCAATGACAGTATTTTTTGCTCAGTCATACCATATGGAAAAGCGTGAGTTAGAGAAAGCGTCAAAGCAAGAGATTTCGCAACAGTTGGTAGAAGCAATACATGATGCTTTACTACAGAAGTCGTAAATAAAACAGTTTTACTTTTATTAAAATGCAACGAAATCGTTGCATTTTTTATGTATGCTAAAACAGCGCCGCAATATATGCGGCCAAATCAGAGTTCAATAAGTTTTGCTTCTGATCAGCCATCTACAGCCACAGTTTTCGATAGGATATCTTGATGATTAAAAAAACTTTAGCCACCGTGATTATGTTTTCTTCTCTTGCCCTTAGCAGCACCGTTATGGCTGCGGGTTTACATGATGATATGGAAGCTTTAGGTAAAAACTATAAAGCGTTTAACCAAGCTAAAAATCCACAAGCAGCGACAACTGCTTTAAATAATATGCGTAATGCAGCAGCGCATTCAAAACAATATAAATTAGCGGTAAATACAACGGACAAAGTACCGACCTCAACAACTTTATTTGATCAAATTATTGTTGAGATTGATAAGGCTAAAGTACTTGTTCAAGCAGGTAAATTAGATGAAGCAAAAAAACAGGGCAAAAAAATTGCCGAGTTACGTGATCAGGGACATAAATACTATACACATTAATCTCATCGAGATGATTGGTGAGTCATCCCTTGTAATCAGCTAAAGTATTTTATGTTCTATCTTTTAAAAGCTGTGCTTGAATGAGCACAGTTTTTTATTTGTACAGAGAGAAGGATAAACAAAAACTTAAACTTAGCATGATTCAGATTTTCACTGCATTTTAAAATTGATACAGTGAAAATGTGAATGATGAGAGGTGGTCTATGTCCTCACAACAACATTATCAAAAAGTTGCTCAAGCAATTGCTTATATTCAACAAAATTTTCAGCAGCAGCCACAACTTGATGAGGTGGCAGCTCATATTCATTTGAGCTCAGCACATTTTCAGCGTCTATTTACGGAATGGGTAGGGACGAGCCCTAAGAAGTTTTTACAATATACCAGTATTGAATATGCAAAACAGATTCTGAAGCAGCAACAGGGCAGTATCTTTGATGCGACTTTTGCCACAGGTTTATCGAGTACCAGTCGATTACATGATCTTTTCCTTCAGATTGAAGGAATGACGCCTGCTGAATATAAAAATGGTGGTGAAGCTTTAACAATTTCTTATCAATTTGCAGACACATTATTCGGTGAGGTTTTAGTTGCTTCAACATCCAAGGGGATTTGTGCTTTAACATTTGTAAAAAACCCAACAGAAGCTTTACAGCATTTAAAAGAACAATTTCCTAAAGCAATGTTTATTGCTCAATCAGATTCACTTCAACAAAGTGCTCTAGCCCTATTTCAGACAGATCACAATCAATTGGCCAAGATTAAATTACATTTAAAAGGGACTGCGTTTCAGTTGAAGGTTTGGCAATCTTTACTCAAAATTCCAATGGGTCAACTCACGACTTATGGAGAGCTTGCAAAATCGATTGATCATCCTAAAGCCGCACGTGCGGTGGGTACTGCAATTGGTAGTAATCCGATTGCTTTTCTGATTCCATGCCATCGTGTGATTCAATCGACAGGTGCATTCGGCGGATATGAATGGGGACAAGTGAGAAAAACGGCGATGATTGCTTGGGAGGGTCTTCATAGTCATGCAACTATTTGATATTGATGCGGATCCAAGTCATAACTATTTACCGTATCAAGGCACTGTTCAATATTATGGAAAAGTGATTCCAAATTTGAGAGCAGACGATTATTTTGACAAGCTCATGCAAAATATTGCATGGGAAAATGATCAAGCAATCATTTTTGGCCGAAAAATCATTACCAAAAGAAAAGTGGCTTGGTATGGTGATCAGGCATTTGAATATACCTATTCAAATATCCATAAATATGCGTTGCCTTGGACAAAAGAATTACTCGAATTAAAGGTATTTGTTGAAAGCTTAACAGGTGAATTATTTAACTCATGCCTGCTCAATCTTTATCACACAGGTGAAGAAGGCATGGCTTGGCATAGTGATGATGAAACAGTTCTTAAGAGAGATGGTGCAATCGCTTCACTCAGTTTTGGGGCAGAAAGAAGATTTGCATTTAAACATAAACATAGTAAGGAAAAAATCGAGTTGTACTTAGAGCATGGCAGTTTACTGGTGATGAAAGATACAACACAAAGCTACTGGCTACATCGTTTACCACCCACCAAGAAAGTGACCACACCTAGAGTTAATTTGACCTTTAGAACAATTATCGATTGATTATTTGACAATAAAAAAGGACTGAAAATCAGTCCTTTTTTAATACTATGATCAGCGTAATTATGCTTGACCTTGTGCATCAGCATCCGCTTGTAAACGTTGCATGTTTGCTTCGAACTCAGCATCAAAGTTAATTGGTGTAAGTAACAATTGTGGGAAGCTACCCTTAGTGACTAAGTCATTTACACACTCACGTAAGAATGGGAATAGAATATTTGGGCAGTATGCACCTAAGATGTAAGGAAGGCGATCTTCTTCTACACCATCAATAAGGAAAATACCTGATTGAGTTACATCAACGATGAACGCAGTTTCATTTTCATTATTTGCTTGAACCACAACTTTTAAAGACACTTCATAGTGTGTTGGATCAATTTTTTCTGCTGTAGAAGATAAATTGATATTGAGTTCTGGCTGCCATTGTTTAGTAAATACTTGCGCACCAGGAACCTCAAAAGAAATGTCTTTTGTATAAATACGTTCTAACGCGAGTTGTGGTTGAACTTGTTCTTCGCTCATGGTTTTTCCTTAAATCTTGGAGTGTGTTGTTAAGCTAATAATTGGTCGAGTTTACCTTCACGCTCTAAAGCATAAAGTTGATCAAAACCGCCAATGAATTGGTCTTTGATAAAAATTTGAGGCACAGTACGATGATTGGTACGTTGCATTAACTCAATACGAACTTCAGGGGCTTCGTTGGAAAGATTAATTTCTTTATAAGCAACGCCTTTACGCTCAAGTAATTGTTTTGCACGTACACAGTATGGGCAAGACAGCGTTGAATAAATTGTGACGTTTGAGGTTGTCATTTCATCTCTCCTTAAGCTTTGGTTTTACTTTTAACTAAGGGTAAGCCTTGAGCTTTCCAGTTGCTGATACCACCATCTAGACGATAGCTATCTGCATGCGCAACTTTTTGTAATGCTGTACCCGCAACTTGACCTAAGTTACATATAAATACCAATGGACGATCACTTGCTTTTAACTCATCTACATGACTTGTGATTTGGCTATATGGAATGTTACGGCTACCGCTGATGTGACCATCACGGAAATCTTTCGCATCACGTAAGTCGATCAACATGGCATTTTTTGCCTTGACCAAAATACCGAGTGATTGTGGTGAAATTTTACGGCCATTGCGTTGTCCTTCTAAAATAAAGAACAACACAATTAATACGCCGAGCGCACCAAACAAGAAGGGGTGATTCCCCATAAACTCTAACCAGCGTTCCACAAGTCACCTAAAGTTAAAATCAAAATTGACCCTGAGTATAACTTATCTCTATGGTGATCAAAAATGTTAGTTCAAGGGCAAAACTTGAAGAAAACTAACTTTTTTGCTGCGCTTCTTGAATCTCATCAATGAGGCGTAGGTAACTGTCTAAACGACGCGGCAAAATTTCACCTGCGTCAACCGCTTGTTTTAGGGCACAATTTTTCTCATGTGTATGGGTGCAGTTACGGAACTGGCACAGCCCTAAATGGGCTTCGATGTCGGGAAAACCTGTACGCACCTTTTCTAAACTGAGATGCCATAGCCCAAATTCGCGAATTCCAGGAGAATCAATTAACGCACCGTTTGTTCCAAATTTAATCAAACGCGTTGAGGTGGTGGTGTGCTGACCAAGTGCTGAATTTTCGGAAATCACATTGGTTTTTTGTGCAGCATCTGGAACGATGGTATTGATGAGCGAGCTTTTACCGACACCAGACTGCCCAACGAAAGCCACCGTCTCATTATCCAAACGTGTAGACAACTTAGATAGATCACCACGAGAATGACAAATCAGAGTTTCATAACCCAAAGTTTCATACTCACTGAGCATCGTGAGAATAGGATCATGGTCAGTCAGTAAATCTGATTTGTTGAGTACCAATAACGCAGGAATGTTGGCATCGGCACAGGCCACTAGATAACGGTCAATCAATGTTGGAGCAGGTTCTGGTAACGGCGCAAATACAATCACAATCAGGCTAATATTTGCCGCAACAGGTTTAACTTTATGATAACGATCTGGTCGAGTGAGCAATGATTGTCTTGGATAAATCGCAGTAATAATACCTAAGCCCGTATTCGGATCTGCTTGCCACTTGACTCGATCACCTGTAACCAAGAGTTCTAAATTAGTACGAGTATGACAGCGCCAGATACTATCTAACTCGATTGGTTTCCAGAATGGCTCTGGTTCACCTTCGGCAATTTGTGGTTTTTCAGGATGTTGTTCTGGAACCGATAAGGCTTGCACTTCGAGTTGACGCCCATAATGCTGAACAACCAGCCCATCTAAATCTTGCGATGTATCAATGTCGTCTTGACGGGATTTGTGTTGTTTCTCAATACGACGCTGTTGTTGTTCAGTTAAACGACGCTTACGAATTAAAGCCATTCATGTCCCAAAAAATCCACACTTTGAAGACCGCAAAAATAGCATGAAGCCACTATAGAATTACAGCCAAGATGTAATTAATTTGCTACTATTGATGTTTTTAAGCCCTTTAGAATCGCTATTTATGAGCAGCACCCCAGATACACGATTAATTTGGATTGACCTTGAAATGACAGGTCTTGATACTGATAATGACAAGATTATTGAAATTGCAACAATTATTACAGATGACAACCTTAATATTTTAGCTGAAGGGCCTGTTTTAGCTGTTCATCAATCAGATCTCATTTTGAATGCAATGGATGAGTGGAATACCAAGCAACATGGTCAATCTGGTTTAATCGAGCGTGTACGTCGCAGCAAGTTGAATGCACAAGATGTAGAGCAGCAAACACTTGAGTTCTTAAAGAAATGGGTCAATCCAAAATCTTCGCCGATGTGTGGTAATTCGATTTGCCAAGATCGCCGTTTCTTGCATCGTTTAATGCCAGAGTTGGAACAATTTTTCCATTACCGTAATTTAGATGTGTCTTCTGTGAAAGAGTTAGCGAAACGCTGGAGACCTGAAATTATGAGTGGTTTAAAGAAAAATGCCTCACATTTGGCAATGGACGATATTCGTGATTCGATTGCTGAATTAAAATATTACCGTGAATACTTTTTTATTATGAATCATTAAAAGTCATTGATTCTCAAAAGTAGTTGGCTGTGATATTGGCTAATAAAATGGTAACCCCAAAATAATGAGCATTAAGCTGATTGTTTTGGGGTGAATTTTTGATGCATGCATTGATTGATAAGTGATTTTAGTTTGAAGCCTAGCAATTATTTGCAGTATTTTCATTTTTATAAATTAAGTAATTATCCAATAAACTAAAAAGTATACAGGCAAAAACAAGACTTATTCCAGCGATGCACGTCATTGTCCAACCACCATGATTCCATGAAAAAATCCCAAGTGCAGAGCCACAAGCACCGCCTGTAAAATACGCCGTCATATATATGGCATTAATTCGAGATTTTGCATCAGGTCTTAAACGGAAAATAATACTTTGATTACTGGTATGGACAAGCGCTAAAGCCAATTGGGTAACGGCAAATCCAAGAATGTAGCTGAATAGAAAAGTTTGTCCAAAATAGAAACAAATCCAACTGAGGATGAACAAGCCACAACCGATCCAAGTTAATTGTTTGGTATAACCTTGGTCAGCGTAACGACCTATATATTGAGTTGATAATGCGCCGAAAATACCGACAAGGCTAACCATTCCAATCACAAGGTCAGGAAGATGATGTGCTGCTGTGAGCAATAAAGCAATCGTTGAGTACAAAATACTGACTGCCGCAAATGCAAAAGCACCTGTCAATGCACGTAATAGCAAACGTTTTTCTTGTTTTAATAATTCAGCCATAGAGACAAAAATTTGTCTGTAATCCATTTTGATTCGCATAACATATGGAAGTCGACTTTTGAGTGCATAAGCCAAAATCAACATTAAAATACCACTCACGACATAAATGACTTTCCAATGAAACAAATTTGAAAACAGCCCTGCAAGACTTGTGGAAAGTAAAATACCAACCAATAAACCACTCATGAGAAAGCCAACAACTTCACCTGTTTTTTCTGGTTCAACAGTCATGGTTGCGAGTGGAATTAACACTTGAGCAGCGACAGAAAATAGTCCAACTAGAATTGTACCAATCCAAAGCATTGGTAGATTCACAGAGAAAGCACAAATAAATAGGCCTACCGCACATAATGCCATTAAGAGCGGAATAAATTTGGTCTTATTAACGACATCGCCCATTGGAACAATAAAGAGCAAACCGAGCGCATAAGAAACTTGAGCAAAAGTTACAGTCAGGGCTGCTTGCCCCTCTGTCACTGCAAAAAATTGCTGAATGGAGTGAATTAAGGGTTGGCTATAATAGTTTGCACCTGCGCATAAACCACATGCTGTTGCCATAAACCAGAGTAAGGCTTTATTTTGACTCATATTTTGGGTGTTTGACATAATATTCTCTTCTCTGGTTCTTAGGCAGTATACGCAGTCGCTTCGATTTCAATTTGCATTTCTGGTAATGCTAAGCCTGTGACTGGAATAAGTGTACAAACAGGGAATTCATAAGTTTTCCAAAGATCCACTATTGTTTTAATCACCAGCTGATGTTTCTGAGTGTCATGATCAACAATCAGAACACGTAACACGGCAATATCTGAAAGTGTTGCTTGAATTGAGGCTAAAGCCTGTTGAATATTATAAAAGACTTGTTGTACCTGTTGGTCAAAAAAAGGTGAAAGTTCACCATTTTTATTTTCTCCACCTTGCCCCGCGAGATGAATAATTCGCATATTCGGTTTCACAACAGCAATATGACTATATCCATTGCTTCTAGGATGATAGAGCGCTTCAGGATGAATTATTTGAAAGGCTTGAGTATTTATTTTATTCATTACGGTACATCTTTATAAAATATGATATCTGCTACTATCAAAGTTCAAGTTAACTAGAGATCAAGGAAATTTTGAAACAATATTCCTCAGAAACATGGCTTAGCATCGGAAAACTTGCAAAACGTAGCGGCGTAAGTGTTCCAACCATTCGTTTTTATGAAGAAAAAATCTGATTTGGAGTACTAGAACGGAGGGGGATCAGCGTAGGTATCAGCGTGCGATGCTTAGGCGAATTGCAATTATAAAAGCAGCTCAACAGGTTGGGATCAGTTTAAAACAAATAAAACAAACGCTGAGTATCTTACCAAAGCAACAAGTGGCTACGAAAAAGATTGGCAAATTATGTCACAAGAGTGGCAAGGGCAATTGGATCAGCAAATCATGATGTTGTTGCAGTTAGGCCAACAATTGGATCAATGTATCGGTTGTGGTTGTTTGTCTTTGGAGCAATATCTTTTGCGAAATCCTGAAGATTGTCTGGGAGAGGGGGCAATAGGTGCACATTTTCAAGAAATTTTATTTTTAATGAATCAAAAAAATGAGTCAGAATTTTAAAAGATGATTTTATTGCACTAATTTTGTGCATTTTTTGAGGTTTTACTAGACAAAATCATACAAATATCACTTGAAAAAATGCCATTTAAAATTTTTACATTTATTTTTGATAATTATCTTGATTGATCTCTATTCGCATCTTTGAATCATTTTGAATGATTTGCTTAGTCTTTACTAATCGATGATTTTATCTGTAAAAATTTGATCGAAGTCGCTCTAAAAACGCTATAAATGTTCTAAGAAGCCAATCCCACCGATTGATTGCATGATTATGATGCAGATTCGGATGGTTTATAAATCACAATACGTTCAATATCTAAACCAGATAAGTAATTTGTATTGATTATAAGTCATTGATGCAACAAAGCCCTGATTTATTATTTATACCTTACTTTTTTATCTGTTGTTGATGACTGAAAAAGATAGTGAGCTGGTGAGTTTGTTTAAATAATCAGATTTACTTATATAGTATATAAAGATAAAGTTTTTTTACTTATAAGTAGGCAAACATGCTGATTATATAAGTTGTAAACATTAATCTGAATCATCAGTTCAAAATATAGGTATTTATTAAATAAATATTGGGTGGAATTTTAAAAAAGTTCCATTAGAATCCAAAATTCAACAAAGAATACTCCTGGGGGAAACATTGCTACTCGCGATGTTTACTTAAGAAAAACTAGCTTGAGGAACGCTCATGCAGATCGGAATCCCAACCGAAACTGTTGCAGGTGAAAGTCGTGTAGCGGCAACACCAGAAACAGTTAAGAAGTTGATTAACGCAGGTCATAGCATTGTCATTCAACGTGGCGCTGGTGTTAAAGCAGCCTATATTGACAGTGCTTATGAACAAGTTGGCGCAACTATTACGGACGATGCTTATACAGGCAGCCAAATTATTTTGAAGGTACGTGCCCCTAAAGGTGACGAAATTCAAAAACTTGCGGCAAATACAACTGTAATAGCTATGTTTGACCCTTACCGCAATCCAGAATTAGACCAGTTTGCTACTCAGCAAGTGTCTGCTTTTGCTTTAGAGTTACTTCCTCGTACGCTTTCACGTGCACAAAATATGGATGTACTTTCTTCTCAAGCAAACTTAGCGGGTTATAAATCTGTATTGTTAGCTGCGGCTGAATATCAACGTATGTTCCCAATGTTAATGACTGCTGCGGGTACCGTAAAACCTGCGCGTGTTGTGATCATGGGTGTTGGTGTTGCTGGTCTTCAAGCGATTGCGACTGCAAAACGTTTAGGTGCAGTTGTAGAAGCAACTGACTTACGTCCAACGGCTAAAGAACAAGTTGAGTCTTTAGGTGGTAAATGGTTAGACGTACCAATGTCAGACGAAGAAAAACAACGTGCTGCTGAAGCTGCGAAAAGCGGTTATGGTTGGCAGCCGGGTGAGCAATACATCAAAGATCAAGCTGCGATTGTAGATAAAGCTGTATCAAATGCTGACATCGTAATCACGACTGCATTGATTCCGGGTCGTAATGCTCCGCGCCTGATCAAGGCTGAAACTGTTGCCAAGATGAAACCGGGTTCTGTCATTTTAGATATGGCAGTTGAAACGGGTGGTAACGTTGAAGGTTCTAAAGAAGGCGAAACTGTTGTTACTGAAAATGGTGTGAAAATTTTGGGTATTCCAAACATTCCAGGCACAGTTGCAACTGAAGCATCTGCATTGTATGCACGTAACGTTTTCAACTTCCTTGAAACATTATTCGACAAAGACAAAAACTTTGCGATCAATCAAGAAGATGAAATCCAAAAAGCGTTACTCGTGACTCATGGCGGTCAAGTACTGCTCAAGCGCGGTTAAGGAGAGTTCTCATGGTTGAAACGATTACAATTTTCGTCCTTGCCATCTTCGTAGGTTACTACGTAGTTTGGGGAGTAACACCTGCGTTACATACACCACTTATGGCGGTAACGAACGCATTGTCTTCAATCATTATCGTTGGGGCAATGATCCAGACTGTAGGTATGCCTGCAATTGGTGTTGATGCCAATGTAGCATTCCAAAGTGTAAATGTTGTAAGCATCTTAGGTGCTGTTGCTGTGTTCTTGGCAAGTATCAACATTTTTGGTGGCTTTGCTGTAACTGCTCGTATGCTTGAAATGTTCAAGCCGAAGCAAAAGAAAAAAGAGGGCTAAGCAATGGAATTTATTCGAGACTATGCGGATTGGTTCTACCTGATTGGTGCTGTCCTCTTTATCTTAACTTTACGTGGCTTGTCTGGTCCTAAGACTGCAATTGCAGGTAACCGCTACGGTATGATCGCAATGGCGATTGCTGTAGTCACAACCTTCTTTGTTGCTGAGCATCCAGTAGTTTGGATGATTGGCGGTGCAATGGTATTGGGTGCTGTTGTTGGTATCGCACGTGCGAGAACAGTTCCAATGACGCAAATGCCTGAGACGGTTGCATTGATGCACTCTCTCGTCGGTTTGGCTGCAGTATTAATTGCGATTGCTGCGATTCTACACAACAACCAACTCAATGTATTATTTGAACAAAATGAAGCTGCTTTAACTGCTGCTGGTGTTCAGCACGCACATATGAGTCCAGTTCATTTATTTGAATTGTTTGTTGGTTGTTTCGTTGGTGCGATTACATTTACTGCGTCTGTATTTGCTTACGGTAAATTAGCTGCGAAAAAATGGGCAAAAACAATTTCTGGTGCATGGGTTAAACCAGTTCAAGCAATCATCTTTATTGCGATGCTTGCATGTGGTTTCTACTTCTTCACTACGGGTAATATGACTGCATTCTGGGCAATGACAGCACTTGCACTTGCATTTGGCTGGGTGTGGATTGCGCCAGTCGGTGGTGGTGATATGCCAGTTGTGGTATCACTTTTGAACTCATTCTCTGGTTGGGCTGCAGCAGGTATTGGTTTCACACTTGAAAACAATATGTTGATCGTTGCGGGCTCACTTGTAGGTTCTTCTGGGGCAATTCTTTCTTACATCATGTGTAAGGCGATGAACCGTTCAATCATCAACGTATTGTTTGGTGGTGCGATGGGTGGTGCAGCAGTTGCTACAGCGGACAAAGGCGAACAAGTTCAACGTAACTATCGTTCTGGTTCAGCAGATGACGCAGGTTTCTTGATGTCAAATGCTGACAGCGTTGTGATTGTACCTGGTTATGGTATGGCGCAAGGTCGTGCACAGAATGCGGTAAAAGAATTGGCAAACTTGTTGAAAGAGCAAGGTGTAACAGTACGTTTTGCGATTCACCCAGTGGCAGGTCGTATGCCTGGTCACATGAACGTATTACTTGCTGAAGCTGATGTTGCGTATGAAGACATCTTAGAGATGGATGAGATCAACTCAGACTTCCCAGCAACAGATGTAGTACTTGTAATCGGTGCGAACGACGTAGTTAACCCTGCAGCGAAAGATGATCCAAGTTCACCAATCTATGGTATGCCGATTCTTGAAGCTCACAAAGCTCGTACAATCATGGTGATCAAACGTTCTATGGCAACAGGTTATGCTGGCTTAGACAATGACTTGTTCTACAATGAAAAAACAATGATGATCTTCGGTGATGCGAAGAAAGTTGTTGAAGATATGACGAAAGCAATCAATGGTGGTGGTCACTAATCTGACCCTATCAGGATTGAAAAAGCCACCCTTGGGTGGCTTTTTTATTTTCGATTTAATTAAAGATATTTTTCTACAAGATCCATAGATTGAGTATAAAGATCGCGCGCAAGCTGTTGGTTTTTAGCATGTGGTGATTTCCAATCTGGCATATGTGCACTGACATATTCACCATTACGATTTGCCCAATGATCTGCAATAGCCATATCTGTAATTAACTTTGCAGGAACCGAGGTGGGTACTAAACCAATTTTCATGACTTCATATACTGGTTTAGGGAGTTCTCTATAGATATCTGATGCAACACCGCCTGGATGTAAAGCATTATTGGTAATTGTGCTGTTTGCCATTTGTTCAGCCAGTGCATTGCTGAATAAAAGATTCGCTAATTTAGATTGACCATAATAAAACAGCGGATTGTAAAAACCTTCTGCACGGAACTTATTAGGTTTGATTGAACCTGCCCAATGTGCAATCGAAGCAAGATGTACGATTCGGGCTTTAGGTGCTTTTTCTAATACTGGGAGTAGTTTTTGCGTCAAAAGAAAGTGACCGAGATAATTCACCCCAAATTGTTGTTCAAATCCATCAGCAGTGAGTTGCTTGGTTTTGGCAAAAAGGCCAGCATTGTTGATTAAAACATCTAGATTGCCATATTGATTAGCGATTTGATCTGCCGCTTTTCGGGTTTGTTCAAGACTATTTAAATCAAGTGAAACTAAGTCTACTTGTGCTTGATCAAGTTTACGTAATTTTTCTTGTGCAGCTTGTGCTTTTTGAGGATTGCGGCAGGCAAGAATGACATGTTGTCCTTGTTTGACCAATTGTTCCGCTGTAGCAAAGCCAATTCCTGTATTTGCACCTGTAATCAAGACCTTCATGTGTTACTCCTGTGATACTTTTTATTAACCGAGTTCTAAGGTGGTGTTATAGTGCGTTAAAATTGACAATTTGTCATGTCAATTTTTTAAAATTACCAATAGCTCATCTTTGTACTTTGAGTAAAAAAACTTTAATCATCAATAAGAATGTTAAATCGCTTTTTTATGATAGATAAATATAAACCAATAAATTTTTTGAATAAATGAAGTTTGTTTTGGCATTCTATTTGCATTTAATTTCTTGTTCTTTTTAGGGGAATTATATGAAAAATGTCGTATTGATTTTGCCATTTCTGTTGTTTCTCTCTTCCGCTACTTTTGCCGAAACTGTACCTAATATTCAAGAAATTCGCCTTTCCCTGGATAGCGTGTGGGTGGTTGTTGGTGGAATTTTAGTTTTCTTTATGCAAGCAGGATTTGCTTTAATTGAAAGTGGATCTGTTCGTAGTAAGAATACCGTTAATGTTCTTATGAAAAATTATATGGACACCTGTATAGGCGGCATCATTTTCTGGCTATTTGGTTTTGGTTTGATGTTTGGTTTAAATCAAACAGGCTGGATAGGGTGGGGATATTTTATGCCAGACCAACTAGATGACTGGCATTGGAATTTATTATTTTTCCAAATGATGTTTGCAGCAACAGCAACCACCATTGCAAGTGGTGCGATGGCGGAGCGAATACATTTTGTGGCCTATGTGGTGAGTGCCATCTTTGTCAGTGGTGTGATTTATCCGATATTTGGAAGTTGGGCTTGGGGAGGGTTGTTTGGTGGAGATGGTTGGTTAAAAGCTCTGGGTTTCATTGATTTTGCAGGTTCAACAGTCGTGCATTCAATTGGTGGTTGGGTGGCACTGGCAGGCATTATCGTGTTAGGGCCACGTTTAGGTCGATTTGGTCGCAAAGGGCAAAGCCATTTTTTAGCAGGGCATAACTTACCTCTCGTTGCATTAGGAGGCTTTATTTTGTGGTTTGCTTGGTTTGGTTTTAATGCCGCTTCAACCGTTGCGGCCAGTGTTAGTATTGGGCGTATTGCACTGAATACACATCTTGCTGCGTGTGCAGCAGCTTCAACTTACATGATTCTTGCACTGCTTCAATCAAAAGCAGTCTTGATGCGTCATACGATTAATGCTTCATTAGCGGGCCTAGTCGCAATTACGGCAGGATGTGCCACAATGTCACCGCCGTTTGCCATTATCACAGGGGCAAGCGCTGGATTTTTAATTACCTTTGTTCCACAATTTATAGAAAAGATGCAATTAGATGATGTGGTGGATGCTGTCACTGTTCATGGTGTTTGTGGTGCATGGGGGACATTAGCCGCAGGTATTTTCTTTGAAAAAGCACTATTTAATTTAGATATTATTCTTGTTCAGGCCTTAGGTGTGGGGGCTGCATTGATTTGGGGATTTGGTGCATCTTTTATTATGTTTAAATTACTCGATAAGCTCTTGGGTGGTTTGCGAGTTTCACAACAACATGAACAACGTGGTTTGGACTACACTGAACATGCGGAGTTATCTTATCCTGAGTTTCAAAGAGATGTGACTTTTGAGACTGAAAACATCACTCATCGGCATTAAGGGGTGATTGCTATGGTGGAACTGACAATTGAACAAAAGAAGCAGGCAGTCACAAAAGGATTATCCCAATTTTTGCCAGATACCGTGTTGCAACGTGTTTTACACTATTGGGAAAGTGAATATGGTCATCAGCCTTCTTTTGTATTAAACCGTTTTTTAAGTGAAATTTGTACAACACATGAGTTGCAGTTGGTCCGCAAAGACATGTTGCGTCAGGTCTTGCATGAAATATCGATTGTTGAAAAGCAGCAACATCTTGAGGTTAAAGACGATCTAGAGGTGGTGATTGCGGAAGAAGAGCAGCCTGTAGATTTATTTCAAGCTTTTTATGATTTTATAATCACAATTTTAAAGTCAGTTCATCGGAATGATTATTTAGAGTTCGTAGATGAATTGGGGGTGAAAATGAAAAAGCATCGCTTATTGGCTGCTTATCGATTTATTGATGGTTCAGAAAAAAATTGTCTTAAGCAAATACCTCAAACACTCTATGCTGAACTGATTACAATTTTTTATGCCATTTATTGTGATTTTTATGGACCAAATAAAGCTGATCAGCTTTATGCGCAGATTAAGAATACAGTGAAGCAACAATATCCTGAAATTGATTTAAAACAGTTACTATGAATATAAAAAAAGCGACCAATTTGGGTCGCTTTTTTGAGCATTACGCTACTGATTCTGGTGCACGCCATAAACTTTCTAAGTCATAGAACTTACGGGCGGTAGGTAGCATAACGTGTACAACAACGAACCCTAGATCAATTAGGATCCATTCAGCGTCTCGTTCACCCTCAACACCAATCGGGCGAAAACCTGCTTTACGTGCTTCATCAGCAACATTGTCAGCAAGTGCTTTGACGTGACGAGTAGATGTTCCGCTTGCAATTACAATTGCATCGGCAACATTGCTAATAGAACTTACATCAAGTTCTAGAATATCTTTGGCTTTTACATCAGTAAGGGCTTCATGTACAACTTTTAAACAAGCATGTACATCTTTGTTTGCTGTTTTGATTTTTAGGTCGTAAGAATTAGAAGCGCTGGGCGATGGTTCTAAATTCATAGAGGGTATATTTTCCTGACAATTGCTCATCGTCAAATATACCGTTTTTCTCTATAAAATTCAAATTTCAGCAGTAACAGTTTATGTATTCACGTCATTAGAAAAGTACTTTTCTTTCCATGCAAAAGATTGATCTGATTGAATTTTTGGTCGGTATTCTGCACCAATATAACCTTGATAGTCACTTTGACGTAACCAGTCAAAAATTTGCTTATAGGGAATATTTCCTGTGTCAGGTTCATGTCGATTTGGATAATCGGCGAATTGGATATGTCCAATTTGATGTAAATTTTCCTGTAATCCAGCCAAAATCTCTTCACCCATCATTGCCATATGATAACAATCGTATTGCATCTTTAAAGCAGGATGGTTGACGACTTCCAGCATTTCTTGGGCTTGAGCGATATTCTGAACTAGAAAGCGTGGCATATCTGTGCCATTAATCATTTCAAAAACGGGTTCAACACCTTGTTCAGTGAGCATGTGGCAAGCAAGTTTCAAATTGCTTGCTAAGGTATTTAAACAGGGTAAGAGGTCAGCATCTTGAGGCTGTTTACCGGCTAAAATATTGACTCGAGGAACATTCAATGCCTTTGCATAACGAATTGCAAGCATAAGGGCATGATGAAATTCAATTTCTTTTCCAGGAATACCTGCTAGGCCATTACCGCCCTGCATTAAATCGCCAGCAGGCACATTAATGAGGCAAAGGGAAAGATCGTATTGTTCAAGCTGAGTTTGAATATCAAAAATTTCTAATTCATATGGGAACTGAATTTCGATATGTTGGAAGCCATGTGCATGGGCTAAAGCAAAACGCTCAATCAAAGGGACTTCCGTAAAAATCATCGATAAATTGACTGCAAGATGGCTCATATTCAATCTCCTTCAATCAATTATTATTGCTCTATATATTGAATAATAGTCGCTAAATCATTATCAGCAAAGCCGTTTTCTTGGTGGGCTTGTAACTGTAGCAGAGCTTTTTGTGCAACAGGTATATTTAGGTTAAAACTATGTGCAAGTTTTAATGCATTATTAAGGTCTTTAGATAAGGTCTGCACTTTCCATTGCACAGGCTCGAAAGTATGGGTTGCCATACGAGGAGCTAAAATTTGAAATGGTTTAGAATCTGCAAAACCGCCCGCGAGAGCAGGGGCAAGTAAGCTGGTATCTACGCCTGCTTGGCTCGCTAATGCAACAGCTTCAGCGATCAACGTGCTATTTGCTGCAACAATTAATTGATTACAAATTTTGGTGGCTTGTCCAGTCCCTGTTTCACCCATACGGGTGACACGTTGTGATAAGACTGTATAAATAGGCTCGAGTGCTTGGATGGTGTGTTCATCGCCACCAGCAAAAATGACCAATGTACCTTGTTCTGCCCCTATAGTCCCACCTGAAACAGGCGAGTCAATCCAAGTCACTTGTTGCTGTTGGGCAGATTGCGCCAATTGTTGTGTCACGGTTACCGACAAGCTAGAAAAATCAACAATCACTTGCTCTGCTTTTAAATAGGGCTGGATTTGATCGAAAACGCTTTGAACAGCTTGATCATCCGCTAAACATATTAGAATAACAGGGTATTGCGCAATCTTGTCTAATTCTAACTGAGTTGCACCTTGTTGAATAAGTGCTTCACATGCATGTTGGCTTCGATTCCATACCGCTACAGTATAACCAGCTTGAACAAGTCGAGAGGCCATACGTGTACCCATTAAACCCATACCTAAGAACGCGATAGGTGTTTGTTGATTCGCATGCATGTGAATTTATCCTCGTGCTTATTTATATTGGCGCGGCAAGAATTGAATTTCTGGATTCTTATCTTTTTTACGTGCAAGGCTACTGTTTTTACCTAAAAGTAATTTAAGCTGCCACAGTTTTTCTAAACGTAAAGCCTTTTCAGGTTGATGTTCCATTGCATCCAATACTCGTTTTGCTGCCATAATTGCATCTGGCGAGCGCTGTAAGATTTCTTGAGCGATCACGTTTGCTTTGGCTAATGGATCTTGATCTAAATGTGTCACTAGACCAATTTCTTTAGCGTATTCTGCGTCAAAGATACGCGCAGTCAGCGTTAGTTCTTTGGCTAGATCAACGCCGATCAGCCCTTTTAATGAGCGGGTTAAACCCATGTCAGGTACTAGGCCCCAACGGCTTTCCATAATCGACATTTTAGTAGTGGGAGTCGCAATACGAATATCCGCTGCGAGTGCAAGCTGCATTCCTGCACCAAAGCAAAAACCTTCGATCGCTGCAATAACAGGAATAGGCAAATTTTGCCAAATTAAAAAAGCTTTTTGAAATAAGCTTTGTCCTGGTTTGATCAGTTCCCATGCTGCAAATGCTGTATTTTTTGGATTATTTAGATCTGATAAGTCGATACCAGCACTAAATACCTGTGCTTCACCCGTGAGGATGACACAACGAATTGAACGATCTTTCTCAATTTTTTTAGCTGTTGCAACCAATTCTTTTAATAATGCAAAACTCATTGCATTGCGTTTATCTGGTCGATTTAAGGAAACAGTTGCAATCCCATTGTTCTTTTCAACGCGTAAAAGTGCCATTTACCATACTCTTATTGTGTTTGATTGGGGCAGCATAGCATGAGTCTTTAACCTGAAACATGACACCGCAGTCACATTAAATGTCATGAGCGTGTAAGATGAGATTTGCGGCTTGTCGCACCTGTTCAATGGCTGTATTTAATTCATTAAAGCGATAATTTGTTTCCCGAATAAAGCCGTCATCTGCTTTACGTCGTTCTTTACGTAGGGTTGAAACGAATTGTTCAAACTCGCCCGAAACCTGTTGTAAATTCGGTGTTCCTACGTATCGAGTAGCACCATATAGACGGTGTAATACATGTTCCAGTTGAGGGAAGTCTTCCATTTCAATCAATTGTTGCATTTCAGCAAGTTCAGTATCGAAACTGTCTACCAACATATTCAATAGATCTTGTGCTAGATCTTCTTTGTTCGCTGCTAATTGAACACTTTGTTGCCAATTCAAAATTTGAGGATCAATCGTTTCAATCGAACGTTTTTGTTCCGTATGTGCTGGTTGGGAAGAGAAATTGTTTTTCGTCCAGTGCGTTAAGATTTGGATGATTTGTTCCATTTGAATCGGTTTGGTTACGTAATCATTCATACCCACTTTGAGTAATTTTTGCTTTTCGTCTGCTAGAGCATGTGCCGTGAGTGCAATAATCGGAAGTTGCATGCCTGTATCTAAAGTTGACTCTAAGGAACGAATTGCTCTTGTTGTATCAATTCCAGACATCACTGGCATTTGGATGTCCATAAAGACTAAGTCAAATGGCGGTAATTTTTGTTGTATACGTGCTTGAATGATATCAATCGCTTTCTGCCCACTGAGCGCTTTTGTAGTGGTGACGTTCAATTCACCAAGTAATGCTTCCAATACAATCAAGTTAGGTAAATGATCGTCTACAGCAAGTATATGTAATCCTTGACCATTAAAGTTTTCTGGTTCTGGTTCAAAGATAGGTTGATTTCCCAATAACTGAACTAGTTCACGACGACTCAACGGTTGGTAGAGCGGGCGTGCACGATATTCATTCAGCATGTTTGGCTCAAGGCTCATTTGATAACCGTAAACGGCTAAGTTTCCTTGGTAACGCTGACGAATTTCTTTGAGTAGTGCTTCTGTATCACCACTATGGTCAACGATAAGCCATGTATTTTCTTGCTGATTTAAATGATTCAGACGACTAAATAAATCCAAAATTGATTGTGTTTCGATATGTGAGACACGGTAGTTTTCTAAATATGAACGAAGCACACTCGCTGTGGCAGGATGGGCAAGGTAAGAGACTACTTTTAAATGATCGAAATGTGGATGCTCAACAAATTCATCTTGTTCATCTACTTTAAATGAAGCCGTAAACCAAAAAGTTGAACCTTTTTCTGTCGGTGCACGTTCTTGGTTGTCTTCAAAGCCAATTTGACCATGCATCAAATGAACAAGTTGTTTGGAAATCGCTAAGCCTAATCCTGTACCTCCAAATTGACGAGTAACGGAAGCATCACCTTGAGAAAATGATTCAAATAGTTTTTTACGGTCGGTACCGCTGAGACCAATGCCACTGTCCTGAACGCTGAAATGTAATAGGCATTGTCCAATATCATCATCTTCCATACGTACACGAACAATGATTTCACCATCTGGAGTGAACTTAATGGCATTGGAAATGAGGTTGGTCAGAATTTGTTTAAAACGTAAGGCATCGCCAACCACATGCTGTGGAATATTCTCAGCGTAGTAAAATGCCATGTTGATATGTTTTTGCGCTGCAAGCGGAGAAAGCATATCCATCACATCAAAAATAGCTTCTTCCAAATCAAATGGCGCTGTTTCGAGCTCTAATTTACCCGCATCAATTTTAGAAAAATCGAGGACATCATTAATGAGTGCCAATAAATGCGCGGATGATTTGCGGATGGTTTGCAGATAAAGATTCTGCTCATTACTCAGGTTTTGCTGGCGTAACAGCAAATGAATAAAACCATCAATACTGTTCAGTGGAGTCCTGAGTTCATGGCTGATATTGGCTAAAAAGACTGATTTAGATTGATTCGATGAAATCGCTTGGTCACGTGCTTGACGATAGGTAATGTTCTGAACTTCGAGTGTGTCTAAGGTACGACGTAAATCCTCTTCGGTTTGTTCAGTATGCTCTTTCAACTCCAAGAAACTAAAATGTAAACGTTTGACTGCATTGGCAATATCACGCTGGAGCAGGCGTAACTCACCTGTACTGTTCACCACGATATGCTGATCCAGCGTATCGGCATTCAGGCGCTGCATCTGCATACGAATTTCATAGAGTGGCGCAAGCCAAATTCTTGAAAATACGTTTAAGCAAAGTAATAAAAGTAATAGGGTAATTAGTCCAGTCATAACCAAGGCTAATAGAATTTTATAACGAGCTAACTCAAGTGGCTGATTGTCTAATTCAATCATGAGCCAAATTGATTCGTTATGACCACCAGCCAATTTTGCACCATAGATGCTGTTGTGTTTATGTGCGATTGGACCAAAAAAATTACTGTTATTTGGAAAAGTTGGCCAAAAACGATTATTTTGATAACCAATACTGAGATAGGTTTGCCCTTGATTATCAATAATGACAGCGCGTTGTAAGTTTTTCTCATCAAACATTTTTTGCATAATGTTTTGAGCGCGATCATATTGATCGGGGTGTTGTTGTACCAGTTGCAGTAATTTTTCTGCGGTTTGATGATAACGAGCTAAGATCGCTGAAGCATCGGAATGCTGTTGTTGTTTGGCTGCACTGGTGGTTTCAGATAAAACCCATAAAATTCCAACCCCTGTCAGTACGGCGATCGGCACTAAAATAAGTGCAATCAATTGTCCATAAGCATGATTGAGCCGTAAGCGTTTTGACAGGATTTTATTGAAATTTGACATAGTGCGGTCAGATTTATCATTCTGTGCAACATCTTAGCATGCTTTGTGGCAAACAGAGGTACGGGCTAGCCAATAAAAAGCATAGTGAAAAGGTGCAGTATTTCTTATTTTTTCATACAATAGTCGCCACCTTAATATCGGTGTCGATCATGACGAATACGCAAACTGATTTTTTAGCAGATGAATTTTTACTAGATTATTATGTCGGTAAAAGCCCTTTAGTGCGTTTGCAACGTTTAGCAAGTCATACTCAAGCTACCGTATTAGCGAAATTAGAAGGTAATAATCCTGCTGGCTCAGTCAAAGATCGCCCTGCTTATAACATGATTGTTCAAGCAGAGAAACGTGGACAAATTCAACCTGGTGATACTTTAATTGAAGCCACTAGCGGTAACACTGGCATTGCTTTAGCCATGGTTGCAGCCATGCGTGGTTATAAAATGAAGCTGATCATGCCGAATAACATGAGCCAAGAACGTAAAGATGCAATGTTGGCTTATGGTGCTGAGTTAATCGAAGTGACTAAACAGCAAGGTATGGAAGGCGCACGCGATTTAGCTTTACAAATGCAGGCTGATGGCAAAGGTTTTGTCCTAAATCAATTTGGTAATCCAGACAATGTAGAGGCGCATTACCTCACCACAGGCCCTGAAATCTGGAAGCAGACGGGTGGAAAAATCACTCATTTTGTCAGCTCGATGGGGACGACAGGAACCATTATGGGGGTCTCTAAGTATTTAAAAGAACAGAACCCTGATATTCAAATTGTGGGCTTACAACCCTCTGATGGTTCGAGCATTGCGGGAATTCGCCGTTGGCCTGAAGAATATCTTCCAACTATTTTTGATCGTCGTCGTGTGGATCGAATTATTGATATTCCACAAATCGAAGCAGAAAAAACCATGCGTAAGTTGGCGCGCACAGAAGGTATTAGTGCAGGTACTTCTTCAGGCGGTGCAGTTTGGGCATCAATTAAAATTGCTGAAGAACACCCAGATGCTGTGATTGTCTGCATTATCTGTGACCGAGGTGATCGTTATTTATCAACAGGGCTGTTTTCAGTTCAAGATTAAAATCTCCCCCTAATCCCTCTCTGTTAAAAAGAGGGAGAACACCTTCCTTTATAAAAGGTGGGTTGGGAGGGATTTGAAGAGATTTCAAGATGAATTTACGTTTTCCAATTTTAGTTTTTGATATTGAGACACTAACCGATTTAAAGGCGGGTGCTCATCTTTATCATCTTGATTTACCTGAAGCCGATGTTGAACAAGCATTAACTAAGATTCGCCGTCAAGAATCTGGTATGGATTTTCAACGCCTACCTTTGCATGAAATTGTCTGTATTTCAGGTTTATGGATTGATGAAAAGGGCTTCCGCCTGTTTTCATTTAGTCAGGAGCAAAGTACAGAAGCTGAAATGCTGACAAAATTCCTGTCCATTTTTGACAAGAAGCAGCCGACACTGGTGAGCTGGAATGGCTCGCAGTTTGACTTGCCTGTGATTCTGTTCCGAGCCATGTATCATGGGCTTTCTGCGCCCAGCCTGTTTGATCAGGGTGAAATTGATAACCAAAAGCGCTTTAACAACTACCAGAACCGTTACCACCACCGTCATGTCGATTTGATGGATGTGATGGCAATGTTTAATGGTCGAAATTTTCAAAAACTTGATGATGTTGCTTGTCTGTTGGGATTCCCTGGAAAGCGTGGTGAAACGGGTTATCATGTGCCAGAGTATGTGAGTACTGAACAATGGTTAAAACTGACCAGTTATTGTGAAGGTGATGTTTTAAATACATGGTTGATCTATTTACGTTGGTTGTTGCTCAAAGGGCAGCTTAATCAACATGATCATCAGCATTGGCTTCAAACCACGATCGATTATTTACAAACTCAAACGCAACAAACAGAATTCTTACAGGTATGGCAACAAACATCGCAATATACTGTATTTACCGCAAATACGTTTGCGCCAAAAAATTAGGTTGATCTTTTGAAACATAAAGCGAAACAGCGCCCAGCTCAATATCCAACATATACCTTTCAAATCGAAGCTTTTTCTCATGAGGGGCGAGGGATTGCGCATTATGGAACGCATCCTGATCATCCAAAAGAAAAGCATGGCAAGAAGGTTTTTATTCGTTATGCGCTCGTGGGTGAAACAGTACAAGCCAAGATTAGCAATCAAACTTCTCGTTTAGAAGAAGCGGATATGCTTAAGCTAGAAAGTGATGCGGCTGTGGGACGAGTCGATCCAATTTGTCCGCATTTTGGGGTGTGTGGTGGCTGTAGCTTGCAACATATTCATCCAGATGAACAGATTTTATTAAAACAGAATGTATTAAAGTCACATTTACAACATTTTGCTGGTTTACAACCAGAGCAATGGTTAGATCCAATCCGCTCTGAAAAAATAGATTATCGTCGTCGTGCTCGAGTCGGCGTTCGCTATATTGCGAAACAAAATCGTTTGGTGATGGGCTTTCGTGAACATCACAGTAATCATTTAACACCGATTCAGCAGTGTCATGTTCTTGATCAGCATTTGTCCGAAAGTTTAGTAGAGTTGAGAAAACTACTCGAAAGTCTAACAGGCAAAGCCCACATTGGTCATATAGAATTAGCAATGGGTGATACCGAGACAGCCTTATTGATTCGCCACTTGGATGAATTAAATGTGTCGGATGTCAACCAATTACGTCAATTTGCGTTACTAAAGGATTGGCAGTTGTATTTACAACCTAAAGGCGCAGATAGTTTACATCGTGTTGATGATGCTCAAGCACCGATGCGTTTGCACTATAGTCTGGATGAGTTTGCGGTTAAATTTGCATTTTCACCTTTAGACTTTACTCAGGTGAATAGCGGTGTAAATGCAAAGATGATTCACTTGGCATGTGAATTGCTAGATTTACAGAAAGGGGAGAGAGTGCTCGACCTGTTTTGTGGACTGGGTAATTTTTCCTTACCTTTAGCACGTTGTGTTGGTGAGACAGGTCAGGTCATTGGTGTTGAAGCAAGTGATGAGATGGTACAACGGGCAACTGAAAATGCGAAAGCAAATCAATTGTCTCAGGCATTGTTCTTTTCACAAGATTTAACAAAAGACTTTTCGCATCATTCTTGGGCAAAACAGGGATTTGATGCATTATTAATTGATCCTCCTCGATCAGGTGCGTTTGAGGTTATGCAATATGTACCTAATTTTGGAGCAAAAAGAATCGTTTATGTTTCATGTAATCCATCAACGCTAGCAAGGGATGCGGGTGTACTGGCACAATATGGTTATCAACTTAAAAAAGCGGCAGTCATGGACATGTTTACCCATACTGAGCATGTTGAATCAATTGCCTTATTTGAAAAAATTGAGCAATTTGAAAAGACCCAAGAGATAAACGATTAGAGAATGAGTTACATATCCAGAGGAGAATGGTATGGTCACAGTACGTGAGCAGTTACCTGGGCGACTCCATGAGTTGTCAGAGGAAACGACTGTAGAACATGCCGCTGAAGCGCAAAGTGGTCTGGTCTCTTGGCTAGATCGAGTGCGTGATATTTTGGATGGGGCGGAGCTAAAGCAACTTCAAAAAGTTGCAGAGCTGACCTTGGCAAAAGAATTAGAAACCACGGTTCATCATCGTAGCAATACCTTTAGTACAGGTATTGGCATGGCTGATATTTTGGCGCATTTACATGTTGATGAAGACACATTGTCAGCGGCAGTGTTGTATCGAAGTGTGCGCGAAGGTTTAATTACTTTAGAGGATATTCAACAGCAATTCGGCGAACAGGTGCTTGGTCTTGTACAAGGCACGCTTGCGATGGGTAAGCTCTCTGAATTGATTGAAAAAAATAAACGTTTAGAAGATCATTTTAATAACAATCAGCGTGAGCATTTAAACGGCATTTATAAAATGCTGATTTCAGTGACAGAAGATGTACGCGTTGTTTTGATCAAATTGGCTGAACGTACTTATGCTTTACGTGAATTAGCCACTGCAAGTAAAGAACGCCAAGAACGCGTTGCACGTGAGATTTTAACGATCTATTCACCACTTGCACATCGCTTAGGTATTGCACAACTAAAATGGGAATTAGAAGATCTCGCTTTCCGTTATTTGGCGCCTGAGCGTTATAAAGAAATTGCATCGTTGCTGAATGAAAAACGTTTAGAGCGAGAGCAATATATTCAGTTTGTGATTGATAAGCTAAAGACTGAACTGGGTATGCATCATATTCAGGCGGAAATCACTGGACGAGTGAAGCACATTTATTCGATTTATCGAAAAATGAAAAGTAAAAATCTGAGTTTTGATCAGCTTTATGATATTCGTGCAGTGCGTGTATTGGTCAAAAGTGTACCAGACTGTTATCACGCTTTAGGTATTGTGCATCAGCTGTGGCGTCATATCCCGAACCAATTTGATGACTATGTCACCAATCCAAAAGCCAATGGTTATCGCTCATTACACACGGCAGTGATTGCTGAAAATAAATCTTTAGAAGTACAAATTCGTACCTTCGAAATGCACAACGAAGCCGAACTGGGCGTTTGTTCGCATTTTAATTATAAAGAAGGTGCAAAAAATACCGATCATTCATTTAATCATCGTCTACATTCTTTACGTGCGGTATTGGAACATTATCAAGAGCGTACCGAAACCACACCCCATGGCGAGGATGAAGAGTCAAATGGTATAGATCAAATTCAAGATTTTGAAAATTTTGAAAAAATCTATGTGTTTAGTCGTGATGGTGATATTAAAGAATTGCCACGAGGTTCGACGGTTTTAGATTTTGCTTACCATGTACATACTGAGGTAGGTAATAAGTGTTATGCAGCACGTGTCAATCAACGTTATGTGCCATTAACTTATACGCTTAAAACGGGTGAACAGGTTGAGATTTTAACCAAAAAAGATCGTGAACCGAACCGTGATTGGTTGGTGAACTCTTTAGGTTATATCAAAACTGCTCGTGCGCGTGACAAGTTGCGCCATTGGTTTAGACAGCAAGATCGGAGTAAGAATGTTGAGGTAGGGCGTGAGTTACTCAATAAAGAGTTAGCACGGTTAGCAATTCACCCGAAAAGTATCGATCTTAAAGACTATTCATCTCACTTTAATCTGAAATCAGGCGATGACATTTTAGTTGCTTTAGTCAGTGGCGATATCAGTTTGCATGCTTTGATGAATCAAGTGAATCGTCAGATGCACTTGGATCAAGATGAGCCTGAACTGGTTTTAAAACCTGCCTTAAATCCACGTGCCAGCCATACGCTCTCAGCACACGGGATTTTGATTGACGGTTTGGATAATGTGGAATTGCATATTGCACAGTGTTGTCAACCTGTACATGGTGAGTCGATTGGGGGCTATATCACTTTAAATCGTGGTGTCAGTATCCATAAGGTTGCTTGTCCAGATTATTTGCGTATGACGACTCAAGAGCCTGAACGTGCTGTTGAAGCCGATTGGGAAATGCAACCGACCCGTGGTCAGAGTGTGCAAATCGTGGTTGAGGCTTATGATCGCCGTGGTCTGCTTAAAGACCTCACGCAAGTGATTTTCTCAGATCAAATCAATATTCGTCAGGTCAATACGATTTCTGAGGCAGATGGGATTGCCAATATGAAGTTGTTGATTGAAGTGAAAGGTTTGGCACAACTGTCTCGTTTATTGGCTCGTTTAGAGCAGCAACCAGGCATTATTAGTGCAAGACGTTTGGTTCAGGGTAGTTGATTGACATTATATTTATAAAAAAGAACACTTTAAACGAATTTAAAGTGTTCTTTTTTGCATCAACAAAAAATCATAAATTGAATATACACAGATTATTCGATCACCAACGAATCGGTTTTTCACTCGAACCTGGTGTGAGTTCAGCATCCGAGAGTGGTTCTGAACTCTCTACTTGTGTCGAGTTTTGTCGAGGGTAACTGATCGGCATTAAAGACAAGCCATTTAAGACATCATTACTTATTTGTTGTGCGAGTAAGTCTGATGAGGTTGTAGATTGTGAATTATGAATAAGCTCTCCTAGAGATTGGCGTTGCTGTTGATTTACAGTTCCTGCAGCAGCAACTTTTCCTGTATTCACCTCAATCACTCGCCAATTTAGACGGATTGCTTGTTGCCCAGCTGGAACAGCGCCATAAAATGAACGTCCTTGAGTCGTTTTTGCTTCATTGATACGTCCAACTAAAATATAGTCAGCACCCACTTTTTGCCCAAGTCTTGCCATTTCTGCTGGTGCACCATCCCAACGAAGAAAGGCATTTTCACTTGCCATTTCCTCAATATAGTCACGACTCACCAAACTTAACTGGCGTGAGTTTGCCAGTTGAGTGCCGACCAAATCAGCAACTTCTGTCACAAAGTCATCAGCATCACTGCCATCTGTGAGTTGAGTTTTTGAATAGTTATATTGAAATGGCATAACCGCAATACGGCGTAAGTGTTGATCCGCTACACTTGATTGAAACTTGCTGACATAAGCACGCACTTTGGCGCGGTAGTTCTTGCCCGAACCCGAAACACTTAACACCTGAAAACGATTAATCGCATTAGTGCCCTGCGTTTCAACACTGAACACAGGTGAGGTTTTTCCTTGGTAGCTCCAATGGTTGTTGCTGACCACCATGTTCACTTCTTCCGCTAAGTCAGTGCGTGAACTAACACTGGTGCCATTTACAGACTGGGCTGCAATCAGCAAGGCTTCTGCAATAGCCTGTTGTTGGGTTGGGCCGCTACCTGTGGCTTCTTTCATGACTTCTTGTAGGGCGGCGTTGGCTGAGTGAATTGTTGTTAAGCAGAACAGGGCTGCACAAAGTAAGGATTTCATCATTTTCTATCATTCTATATGACCCGATGTTCAGCAGGTGCTGAGCATCGGGTTTATTGTTGTTGTGAATGGTTTATAGACCAAAAGTAGCACGTTTAGCCGATTTACGAATTTCTTTTTCGCCTGTCCATTCAACAATACCTGTTTTCAGGTTTTGTAATTTGAAAGTGAACTTGTAGTACACATCACTCTTACCGCCTGAATTTTTGACGATGCTGGATAAGTTACCATTCAGCATGTATTCAGCGGCAATTTGAGAGCCTGTTTTCACTGCTGTACGTTTGTCTACCATGCCACTTTGCTGTTGATAAGCCAACTGGTCTGCCATTGCACCGACAGAAGTCATGTCAACGAAACGGAATTTTCCAGAATTAATTAGTTTATTCTGGATGGTGTCAGTGATGGATTCAGTATCAATATGCTCTTGGGTCTTGTTTTTGATACGGTCAACAAACAGTACTGGACGGCGAGCCTGAGTCATTTCAATCACGGGTGGAAACGCCAGCATGTCATCAACCATCTTGGCTGCGATTTGTTGAAGGTCGGTTGAACCAAAATCTTTGGTTAAGGTTTCAGTTGCCTGTGCATCGCCATAAGATACAGCCTGAGAGGCACAGCCACTGAACAATGCCATGCTGCCAATTGTGGTTGCTAAAGCCAAAGTACGGAATTTCATGTTTTACCCCTTATAAATAAGCTGTTGATTAGTCTTTCTTCATGTAAATAAGTACATCAACACCACTTGGATTGGGTGCGACAGACTGAACGGTTTTTACTTCACGCCCTTGTAATGTGATTGGTTTCCAAGTTGCACCTTCTGGATTGATTTCTGTTCCATTGGCATCAAACCAAACAACTTTGTATTCAAAAGATTGTTCGTAGAACCAACCATTTTTTAAGGCGAGTGATGCTTTTTTAATATCTCCAAGACTGACCATATTGATTCGATTGACACCAATACGGGTTGCGAGAATAGGATTACCTGTCATGGTTCTGACATTGCTTACACCAGTATTTGGGTCTGTTTGTGTACGCATCGCATTTGGTGCTGTACATGCAGTTAAGCCAAGGCTAAAGCTACACAGAATTATGGGTAAAAGGCGTTGTTTCATTATGTTTTACTCAAGTTGTTATTTAGCGATACTGAAGCTATCAGCGACAATTTGTTGGTTGGTTTCGATACCATGAATGAAGGTCGTCTGATTAGCTTTCACTTCAATATTGATCGATTGATTTGCATAGTTGTTTTTAAGTTGGATGGTATGACTACCAACAGGGAGTAAAAGGCGAGTGACTTGTGCATTGCTTGGGAGGGTATTCCATGCACGAACATCTGCTTTTTCTGTGGCAGTGTTATAGATATTGCCTGCAAGTTGTCCAAATACGCCTAAACGATTGCCCAGTTCTTTTTGTACAGCGTATTTCGCTGTAGAACGTGCAATTTGAGTTGTGAGATTAGCGGCAATCTTTTCTTTTAGTGTTTTTACAGCCAACGCACCAATATCAGTAAGTAATGCTGTATTTGCAACGGTTTTCCCATTTACAGCCACATCAACCTGACTTGGTGCAACATAGGTTGAAGGGTCATAGCTTGCAAATGAGATATTCACTAACCCATTTGGTGTTGGAATTGCTAAGGTCGAAGAAATTTTTTGAGGAACTAATCCTTGCTCCAGAAAAATAACAACTGGATATTGACCATTTGCTTTCTTTGCGGCGTTATCGAGTCGTTTTACATCATTTTTAATAAAATCATTTGGCTGTAGTTCATATGCTTTTTTATAATCAACTAAAGCATCATTTTTTTCACCCAAGGCTTCCCATAATGTTGCCGCCATATAAAATGCATACGCATTTTGATAGGTATTTTTTACTTTACCCGCAATTGTATTTAGTCCAGCTAAAGCTTCATCGTATTCAGCTGGAGCAGAATTAACATTTTGACCTTTAGCTGCTGCTTTTTCTGCTTCTTTGCTATGAGCTAATTCAATTTCGCGTTGAATACGTTGCGCTACACGCATTTCAACAGCTGCGCCCTCAGTATTATTTAAAGCTAGATAGTTTATCGATTGGTAAACATGTGCTAATACCTGTTCATATTCAGGAATCTTATAAGGTGCTACACTATCATTACTCACGAGGGAAAGTGCCTTAAAACCTAATTTAGAGGCGCTAATTGTTGCTTTATTATTTTGAGCATCTAATAGTTCAAATGCTTTTTCAAAAGTTTGCTTACTGGCTTCATATTGTTTGTTTGCTTGTTCTAAACGCGCCTTTTCTAATAGATACAACGCTGCATCATTACTTTTAGCTTTTTTTTCAAATAATTCTTGCGTTGGTGCCGATATCGGTTGAGTCAATGATGAACGAAAATTTTGAGCCGTATCCGTATAGTTATCAAATAAACCAGCATGTGCTTGAGTTGTTAAACTAGAAATCGATAAACTTATGCAACTGATGAATAAGAGTGAAAGCTTTGGTTTTAATAATAAAGATGACATATAAACCCCTGTAAAAATACAAAATGTATCAAAAAATTATGTAAATATACAAAAAGTTATAAATAATTAACAGGGATTTAAGGAGATATTTAATAAATATTTTTATTTTATAAAGTAAAAGATTTTTTTATTAGTATAAGTTTTTGAAACATAATTATTTATTTTGATTCATTCAAATATTGTTTGAATGAATCTTTTAATTTATCTTTTTGATAAAAAAATATTAGTCAGCCGATTTAAAAACTGTGGACTAATGCTTGAGAGTTGATACATCAGCTTAGTTTTGATACCTACAGGGGTATGAGTTGGAATCAGGGCATGATCTTTTTGTTGTGCTAGATGTAATACTTGTTTTGCTACATCAGCGGGGGTTAAATCAACGCCAATATTTTGAATACTACCCGCATCCATATTCTTCACCATATTGGTTTGTACAAATAAAGGCATTACATCGAGTACACGAATATTATATTTTTGCCACTCTACATCTAAGGCTTCTGTTAAACCACGAACAGCAAATTTACTTGCTGAATATGAGGCTAAATCAGCTTGTCCATAAATTGCTGAAGCTGAAGAAAGATTAATTACACGAGCAAAACTCGCTTTTTCTAGATGGGGTAACCCAGCATGACAACCATTCAGAACGCCTTTGATATTGATATCCACAGTGCGATGATGGGATTGAATTGACGTCTCTTCAAATGCGCCAGAGTATAAGATTCCAGCGTTGTTAATTAAAATATTCAGTTCGCCTGCCCAATTTTTAAAATCTTGTAGTGCTATTTTCCACTGACGAAAGTTACTGACATCTAAATAACCCGCTTTAGCATTTTCACCAAGTTCGTTGGCTAAACGAAGCGCTTGCTCATCATTAATATCATATATACCGACTTTATAACCTTGTCGATAAAACATACGTGCGATCTCAGCACCAATTCCTTGTGCGGCCCCACTGATAAATACGCTATGTTGCATTACTTTCCCTTGCTTTATCATATTTCTTTAATCGGCGTATATTACGCATAAGCAGGTTCAGGCTGCAACAATTTGGTGTATTTGGAGAAACTCATGGAAAAGTTATTAGAAATCATGCACGAATTAAGACAAAAGTGTCCATGGGATCAACAACAAACACCAAATAGTTTGACGCGTTATGCGATCGAAGAAGCCTATGAGGTAGAAGCTGCGATTCGAGAGGGTGATCTAAATGAAATTCGTAATGAGTTAGGCGATTTGTTATTGCAGGTCGTGTTCCAATCTCAGATGTATAGTGAACAAGGTGCATTTAATTTTCATGATGTGGTCGATGCGATTAGTGAAAAATTAATTCGTCGACATCCACATGTATTTCAAGCTGAAAAATATCAAAATTTAGATCCAGAACAAGTCAGTGAACTATGGAAACAAATTAAGCAACAAGAAAAACAAGGTAAGGCTCAATCTCGACTAGATGAAGTGAAACATGCGCCAGCATTGGTACAGGCACATGAGATTCAAAAAAAAGCAGCGCAGCTAGGTTTTGATTTTGAAACAGTTGAAGATGCTTATGGAAAGTTAAATGAGGAATTAGAGGAATTGCAACAGGCAATAAAAACTCAAAAAACTGATGAAATACAAGAAGAATTTGGAGATTGTCTATTTTCTTTAATTAACGTAGGACGTAAACTTGGCGTGTCGAGTGAGACTGCATTATTGGCAACGATTCATAAATTTAGAAGCCGATTTGCATATATTGAACAACAAGCACAAAGACAAAATAAAGACTTGCAAGAAATGAGTTTGGCAGAAATGGATGAACTATGGGAGCAAGCAAAACGACATTTAAAACTTCAGGGGAAATCCAATGAATTTGCCGCAACCACGCAGCAAACATAACTTTATTCTGTTTATTTTTATATTTTTAAGCTGCTTTGTTTATGTAAGTGCACAGCCATTCGATCAATCCTATGAAAAATGGAAAGCTCAACAACAAGCACGTGATCAGCAATTAGCGAAGCAGCCTAACAATAATTATTATTTATCAAGACCTACGCCACAGAAGAGTTCTCAGCAAGTTTCATCTTCTACCAATATTCAGGGCGATAAGATTAGTTTGAACCAAGCAAATTTACAGCAGTTACAGACTTTAAATGGTGTTGGTGAGAAAAAGGCTCAGGCAATTGTTGAATATCGCCAAAAGAATGGTGGTTTTAAAACGGTGGATGAGTTGGTCAATGTAAAAGGAATTGGTCCAAAATTGCTTGAGAAAAATAAAGCACGCTTAGCATTATAGGATAAAAATAAAGATGATATTGCAATTAAAAGATACTGATCTGTTGAAACTTCAACAGAATAAATTGCCCTTTGAGTGTGTTAGAGCTATGATTAGCGACAAATTGTTATTTACGTCCTGACGTAGGAGACAGTGTCTTTTGCAAACTTTGCGTGCGTCAAAATGTGGTTTGTCCACAGCCCAACTCCCTTCTTCAATATTAGATGTAATCGATAGCCTAACGAAAGCGGGCTATGAGGCATATATTGTGGGCGGCGGTGTTCGCGATATGATGTTAGGTCTTAATCCTAAGGATTTTGATGCTGTCACCAATGCAACACCAGCACAAGTGAAAGAAGTTTTTGGTCGACGTTGCCGAATTATTGGTCGACGTTTCGAATTAGCACATGTTTATTCTGGTCGCGAACTGATTGAAGTCGCAACTTTCCGCGCTCCTCCCAAAAAAGCAGTCACCAGTGCTTCTGGTATGATCCTGCGAGATAATAATTGGGGAACAATTGAGCAAGATTTTGCACGTCGAGATTTCTCAATTAATACTTTGTATTATCAACCGCGCCAAGCGATCGTGCTAGATTTTTGTCATGCGGTTGATGATATTAAAACGCGCACTTTACGTTTTCTAGGTGAGCCTGCACAGCGATTTGAAGAAGATCCTGTTCGGATGTTACGTGCTTTACGTTTTGCTGCGAAACTCAACTTCCAAATTGATCAATCGATTATTGATGTTTTTGATGTTGAAATGACGCAACTGTTGCGTGACGTTTCACCTCATCGATTATACGATGAGTCTCAAAAATTATTTACTATGGGACATCTTGCACGCGTTTTGCCGATGTTGATTGAGTTTGGGGTTTGGAAGCAATTATTTGCTGAAATTCCTCCAAATCTAACAGCTTTTATCGAACGTGCAGCTAAAAATACTGATCAACGAATTCAAATTGGTAAGACCATTAATCCCGCATTTTTTTATGCAGTATTGTTGTGGAAGCCGTTCTTAGAGCGTTGTGATTTTTATTTAAATAAAGGTGTTGTTCCTGCTGAAGCACGTGCCCAAGCTGGTTTAGATGTATTGAAACGTCAAGCCACACGTACCATTATTCCTCGTTTTGCTGAAACTTTCATTCGTGAAGTATGGGAAATGCAAACCCGTTTGCTCAATCCAAAACCACAGCAAATTGAAGCTTTAGCTGGACATGCACGTTTCCGTGCAGGCTTTGACTTCTTGTTGTTACGTGAGAAATCAGGTGATAGCAGCACTGAAGGTATGGGTATTTGGTGGGAAGCTTACCAAGAAATGTCAATCGATCAGAAAGAAGTCGCAATTCGTCAATACAACCGTCAACGTAGTAAAACACGTCGTAAGACAGTTGAAGTTGATGAGCCAAAGACCACTGAGATTGAGCCTTTGGTCAATGTCCCTGAGCCGAGAAGCCGCCGTGCCAAGAAAGAACGTGTTAGAGCAGATGAATCAACTAGCCGTTTTATTGAAAAAGCGACTGCCGTTTCAGGACAAATCAATGCAGATCATCCGATCCTTAAGCGTAAGCGTGTACAACGTGATCTGAGCCAAGTGGTTTTTGGACCGACGCAATGACTATTCGTACCTATATCGGTTTAGGCAGTAACTTAGGTGATTCACAACAGATTCTTAGCGAAGCTGTTGTGAAGTTGGCTAGTTTAGGTTCGGTAAAAGTTTCAAGGCTTTATCAAAGTCCACCGATGGGTCCTCAGGACCAGCCAAATTATCTAAATGCCGTTGTTCAATTGGACACGACACTTGAAGCACTTGCCTTATTAGACCAATTACAACAATTTGAGCAAGAAGCTGGTCGTATTCGTTTAAGGCGATGGGGAGAGCGCACGCTTGATTTAGATCTATTGATTTATGGTCAAGAGCAGATTCAAAATGAACGTTTGACCGTACCACATATTGGTATTTTAGAACGTGATTTTGTGATCCTTCCCTTATTAGATTTAGATGCTCATTTACAGTTAAATGGGCACTCATTAAAAGATTTAGAACTAGTGCAGCAAGCAAACTTGACTGTAATCGCAGATCAATCTTGGGCAACTGCGTAAGATTGTTTCGTTCTGGAAATGCCTGCAGAGGATATCATCATGATTAGTCTAAGTGACTTAAGAAAATTTAAAGCTGATGGACGTAAGTTCTCATGTCTTACTTGTTACGATGCAAGTATGGCTAAAGCGATGGAATTGGCTGAAATTGATACAATTTTAATTGGTGATTCTCTAGGAATGGCGATTCAAGGAAGAGATTCCACACTTCCTGTGACAGTTGAAGATATGGCTTATCATACAGCAGCTGTACGTCGTGGTAATTCGCACGCCTTAATTATGACTGATCTACCATTTATGAGTTATGCAACGCTTGAAGATGGTTTGAAAAATGCGAAAGCAGTGATGCAAGTTGGCGCGCAAATGGTCAAGATCGAAGGTGGTGCTTGGTTAAGTGAATTAGTCCAAGTTTTGACACGTAATGGTATTCCTGTCTGCGTGCATTTGGGTTTAACGCCACAATCAGTACACGTATTCGGTGGCTATAAACTTCAAGCACGAACGCGTGAAGCAGCAGATCAATTAATTGCGGATTGCCAAGCTGTGGTTGATGCAGGTGCTGCGGTATTATTATTAGAGTGTGTTCCAGCTCAGTTAGGCAAGGAAATTGCTGAACTATTTCCTAATACTCCAGTGATTGGTATTGGTGCAGGCAATGAAACTGATGGACAAGTTTTGGTTGTACAAGACATGCTTGGTTTGACTTTTGGTCGAGTTGCGCGTTTTGTGCGTAATTTCATGAAAGAACAAGCGGGCGAAACAGCAATTGTAGATGCATTTAAATCGTATCATGCAGCTGTTCAAAACCAATCATTTCCTGCTAAAGAACACACTTTTCAAGTTGAGCTCTAACTCATGAAAACAGAAACAACAATACAAGGCTTAACTGCATCATTAGCTCCCGCAAGAACAGCAAAAAAACTTATTGGTTTTGTTCCAACTATGGGGAACTTGCATGAAGGTCATTTGACTTTAGTGCGCGCTGCAAAAAAAATCTGTGATGTCGTGGTGGTGAGTATTTTTGTTAATCCAATCCAGTTTGGTGCGGGTGAAGATTTTGATAGTTATCCACGTACGTTAGAACAAGATAGTCGTTTGTTGGCAGATGTAGGGTGTGACATTATTTTTGCCCCTTCTGTCGATCAAATGTATGGCAAGCAGCCTCGTTTAACTAATATTAGTGTTAGTCAAATTACCAATGATTTATGTGGTCAATCGCGTCCAGGTCATTTTGATGGCGTGGCGGTTGTTGTCACTAAACTATTCAATATTGTACAACCCGATTATGCTTTTTTTGGGCAAAAAGATTATCAACAATTGGCTGTAATTCGTCAGTTGGTGCAGGATTTAAATATTCCATTAGAAGTCATCGGTGTACCAATTGTACGAGCAGCAGATGGTTTGGCTTTAAGTTCACGCAATGGTTATTTGTCAGAAGAGCAACGAAGTATTGCGCCAACAATTTATCAGTTGTTAAAACAAGCTGAGGTTGGATTGGGAGAGGGGCAAACACTTTCGCAAGTGTTAGCAAATATCTCAACGGAATTGACACAAGCTGGATTTGTTGTGGATTATGTAGAGGCTCGTCAACCTAATTTGCAACCAATTGAAGAGTTTGATCGTGATTTAGTTTTATTTATTGCGGCTAAATTAGGTTCAACACGTTTGATTGATAATTTACAAATTAATTTCAAAACATAAAATAAATTAAAGGGCGATATGCGATGAAGCGTATTCTTATCGTTACAGGACAGTCAGGTTCAGGAAAATCATCTGCATTACAGGTGCTTGAAGATTTGGGCTATTATTGTATAGATAATTTACCTTTGGCATTATTGCCTGAAATTGTAGCTAAACTGGATCATGAAAATAATTTAGAGCAGTTAGCTTTAGGTGTGGATATTCGAAGTACTCGTGCGGATATGCAAGAGTTCGATCATGTTTTTGAGCAATTAAAAAAACATGGTACGGTGGATATCATTTATTTAACCACGCAAGATCAAGACTTAGTTGCACGGTTTAGTTCTTCGCGTAGACCACACCCCTTAGCAAATCGTTTTAATAGCCTGTTGCAATGTATACAGGAAGAAAAACAGTTGCTCATCCCGATACAATTCCGCTCTACGGTGCATATTGATACGACGGGTAAAAGTGTCCATGATCTCAAACATATCTTGCTGTCTCGATTGGGGCAGTCTGATAAGTTGATTGTGATTCTACAATCGTTTGGCTATAAACATGGCATTCCGCTTGATGCCGATTATGTATTTGATGTTCGTCATTTACCTAATCCGCACTGGGATTTGGAGTTGCGTCGTCTTTCTGGGTTGGATGATCCCGTCTGCCGTTTTTTAGAAAGCAATCAACAAACCAATGAAATGTTTACCGATATTTATAACTTCTTGGAAAAATGGTTGCCAGCTTTTGCGGAAGGACATCGACATTACATGACTATTTCAGTGGGATGTACAGGTGGGCAACATCGTTCAGTTTATATCGTGGATAGACTCAAACAGGCTCTTAAGGCAAAATGGACTGTCCAAATCTTACATAGAGAAATGAAGCACTGGTCATGATAGACACAACAATTGATGTAATTAATAAACTCGGTTTACATGCACGTGCATCTGGTAAACTTATTGAAGTCACAACCAAGTTTAGCTCTTCGATACAAATTGGTAAGGGTGAAAAATTGATTGATGCAAAAAATATTATGTCATTGTTGATGTTGGGTGCTGGTAAAGGCACAACATTAAGATTGGTGATTGATGGTGCTGATGAAGAAAAAGCACTGGAAGAAATTCAAACGCTGTTCGCAGCAAAATTTTATGAGGCAGAGTAATAGTGGCACGTGGTACCCAACAACGTTATACAGATGAAGATTTTGAGTCATTAGAAGGGCGTGCGAGTAGAACCGAGCAAAAAAAAGCTGTGCAACGTATGGCTGCTTTAGGTGAGCAATTGGCTCAACTCAATCCAAAACAAATTCAAAAGCTTCCTGTCGATGAGCGTTTGATTGATGCATTACTTGAAGTGCAGAAGATCAGTTCATTTGAAGCACGTCGTCGTCAGTTTCAACGTGTTGGTAAGTTATTGCGTAATGAAAATGAAACCACGATTTTATCTTATTTGACACCGCAACAAGGTGCTAAAAAACAAATGCAATTGATGCGTTGGGTAGATCGAATGATTGATCAAGGTGATCCAATCATTAATGAGTTTAGTAAAGTGTTTAATGCTTCTGAACGCCATACTTTGCGCCAGCATGTTTTACGCATTCATCGAGATATCAAACAGCAGGTGAGTGAAGAAGAACTTGCCGCATCCAAGCTCAAATTTGTGAACTATGTACAGCAAGTCGCCTTGTTATCTGATCAAGGTTAAAGCCAAAAGAAGTTTCAGTTGAAACTTCTTTTTTTGTTTTTAGGGGTTAATTCTCAAACGAAACGCTTGCTCGTTCTTTTGCCCATTCTCTTAAAATAAATTTCTGTAATTTCCCTGTCGATGTTTTTGGAATCTCAGTAATCACCACATCTTTAGGAACTTTAAAGCGAGCCAGTTCTTTTTGGCAATGTGCAATAATCTCTTCTGCGGAAGCAGATGCACCTTGCTTCAACTCAATAAATGCACAAGGCACTTCTTGCCAACGTTCATCAGGTTTTGCGACCACTGCGGCTGTGAGTACAGCAGGGTGGCGGTAAAGTACATCTTCGACTTCGAGCGATGAAATATTTTCGCCACCTGAAATGATAATATCTTTAGAGCGATCAGTAATTTTGGCATAACCATCAGGATGGCAAACGGCTAGATCTCCTGTATGAAACCAACCACCTTTAAAAGCTTCTTCAGTTGCTTGTGGATTTTTGAGATAACCTTTCATCACGATATTACCACGGAACATAATTTCGCCCATGGTTTGCCCATCATTCGGTACGGGTTGCATCGTTTCAGGATCAAGTACTCGCATACTGTCTTGGAGTGGATAAGGAACACCTTGACGAGAGTGGAGCTGTGCTTGTTCTTGAATAGATAAGTCACTCCATCCTGCTTGCGAAGCACATAATGCCGATGGACCATATGTTTCTGTCAAACCATAGACATGATTAACATTAATTCCAATATGGCGCATACCTTCAATAATCGCAACGGGCGGGGCAGCTCCAGCAACCATGACTTCAACATGGTGGTTGAAAGCTGTTTTTTGTTCTGCTGGAGTATTGATGAGCATCGATAAGACAATCGGCGCACCGCAGAAATAATCGACTTTGTGTTCAGCGATATATTTAAAAATTAAAACTGGATCAACTCGACGTAAGCAAATATTGGTGCCGCCACTAGCTGCAATTGACCATGCAAAACACCAACCATTACAGTGAAATAGTGGTAGCGTCCATAGATAAACCGCACGAGGTTTCATGCCGCATGCCAAAATATTACTGGCCGCATTAAGGTAAGCACCACGATGGTGATAAACCACACCTTTTGGATTGCCTGTGGTGCCTGAAGTGTAATTCAGACTAATCGCATCCCATTCATCTTGTGGAAGTAGCCATTCAAATTCAGGATTGCCTTTAGCTAACCACGATTCATATTCATATTGCCCAAGTGCAATTTGCTCACCTTCATACTCCTGATCAAATACATCAATCACAATAATATCTTGAGTGATCAGCTTTAATGCTTCTTCAGCAAGTGATTTGAACTCTGGATCGACCAAAAGAACTTTTGATTCTGCATGAGCCAGCATAAAAGCAATGGTTTTGGCATCGAGGCGAGTATTCAGCGTATTGAGTACTGCACCTGCCATTGGTACAGCAAAATGTGCCTCAATCATTGCAGGTATATTCGGCAAGAGTACCGAAACGGTATCATTCTTTTGAATTCCTAACTGAGTGAGCTGATGTGCAAACTGGCGGCAACGTTGATAGCTTTGTTGCCATGTGATTTGACGTTCCCCATGAATAATTGCGGCTTGGTGTGGATAAATATAAGCAGCACGTTCTAAATAACGTAAAGGCGATAAAGCAACGAAATTTGCAGGGGTTCTCGGTAATTCATCATATGCACTAACCATGTGTTTGCTCCATTTGTGTTTTTTTCATTTATATCTATATCAACATAGTGTGTCATTCAGTCTAAATCATTTAGGCTTTAGTCGGAGATGAAGCCTAATCAATCTAGGTTTTTATGATTCAAAGGTTTCATCCTCAACTAAACCTGTGTAAAATCTTGAATACTTTTTTATCCGCCGTTTTTTATCTTTTGAGGTTCGCCTCAATACATAATCTCGCGGTGATATGCTCCTTCGTATAGGGCATCACTCCTTAAGGATTTTATTATGCCAATTATCACTTTGCCAAATGGCGATCAAAAACAGTTTGATCAAGCCGTATCTGTGATGGACGTTGCATTAAGCATTGGTCCTGGTCTTGCGAAAAATACCGTAGCAGGTCGTGTCAATGATCGTTTAGTCGATGCTTCAGACTTGATTACCGAAGATGCAACTGTACAAATTATCACGCCTAAAGATGAAGAAGGCGTAGAAATTATTCGTCACTCTTGCGCACATCTCGTTGGTCACGCTGTTAAGCAGCTGTTTCCAGAAGCAAAAATGGTAATTGGTCCAGTCATTGAAGAAGGTTTCTACTATGACATCTGGATGCCACGTCCTTTTACTTTAGATGATATGGCAGCGATTGAAGAGCGTATGAAAAAGCTCATTGATCAGGATTATCATGTCATCAAAAAAATGACACCACGTGATGAGGTGATTGCAGAATTCACAGCACGTGGCGAAGAATACAAATTGCGCTTGATCGCAGACATGCCGAATGAAACACAAATGGGCTTGTACTACCATCAAGATTATTTGGATATGTGTCGTGGTCCGCACGTACCAAATACTAAATTCTTAAAATCATTCAAGCTCACAAAAATCTCTGGTGCTTACTGGCGTGGTGATGCGAAGAATGAACAGCTTCAACGTATTTATGGTACAGCTTGGGCTGATAAAAAACAGTTAGCTGCATATATCAAACGTATTGAAGAAGCAGAAAAGCGTGACCATCGTAAAATTGGTAAAGCTTTAGATTTATTCCATATGCAAGAAGAAGCACCGGGTATGGTGTTCTGGCATCCAAATGGTTGGACAATCTATCAAGTGCTTGAGCAATACATGCGTAAAGTTCAGCAAGACAATGGCTATTTAGAGATTAAAACGCCGCAAATCGTCGATTTTACGCTTTGGGAAAAATCTGGTCATGCAGCCAACTACGCAGACAACATGTTTACAACTCATTCAGAGAGTCGTAACTATGCTGTTAAGCCAATGAACTGTCCTTGTCACGTACAAGTGTTTAACCAAGGCCTGAAATCTTACCGTGATTTACCAATTCGTTTGGCTGAATTTGGTTCTTGTCACCGTAATGAGCCATCAGGTTCTTTACACGGGATTATGCGTGTTCGTGGATTTACCCAAGATGATGCGCATATTTTCTGTACTAAAGAACAAATTGGTAAAGAAGTTGCTGACTTTATTAAGCTGACTTTAGATGTTTATAAAGACTTTGGCTTTGAAGAAGTACAAATGAAATTGTCTACACGTCCTGAAAAACGTGTCGGTGATGATGCACTTTGGGATTTGGCTGAAAAATCTTTGGCGGATGCTTTAGATAACGCAGGCTTGGCTTGGGATTTACAACCCGGTGAAGGTGCATTCTATGGTCCGAAAATTGAATTTTCATTGAAAGATTGCTTAGGCCGTGTATGGCAGTGCGGTACGATTCAATGTGACTTCAACTTACCAATTCGCTTAGATGCGTCTTATGTCACTGAAGACAATGATCGTGATCAACCAGTCATGCTTCATCGTGCAATTCTTGGTAGTTTTGAGCGTTTTATTGGTATACTAATTGAACACTATGCGGGCTTTATGCCGCCTTGGTTAACACCAATTCAAGCGTGTGTTATGAATATTACTGATTCACAAGCAGAAGCATGTGAACAAGTGGTTGCAAAACTCAAAGAAAATGGTATTCGTGCTATTTCTGACTTGAGAAATGAAAAGATCGGATTTAAGATTCGTGAGCGTACCCTAGAGCGTATTCCTTACCTTCTAGTTCTTGGTGATCGAGAAGTTGAAGAAGGTACTGTTAATGTGCGTACTCGCTCAGGAAAAAATTTAGGTACTATGTCAGTAGATGCATTTATTGACCTAGTGAAATCTGCCGTTGCCGAACGCGGCCGGTACATTGTGGAGTAATAAAGATTAAACAGCCTGACCGTAACCAGCAACAAGGTGCTAAAAGTAACCGTCCTGCAATTAACGAAGAGATCCGTGCGAAAGAAGTACGCCTCGTCGCTGCAGATGGAGAACAAAAAGGTGTTGTTTCATTAACTGAAGCATTACGTGCTGCTGAAGAAGCTAATCTTGACCTTGTTGAGATTGTTGCTAATGCAGAACCGCCTGTTTGTAAAATCATGGACTACAACAAGCACTTATTTGACTTAAAGCAAAAGCAAAAAGATGCGAAGAAAAAACAGCATCAAGTGCAAGTGAAAGAAATCAAGTTACGTCCTGCAACGGACGTAGGTGATTACCAAGTAAAATTGCGTGCAATTTTACGTTTCCTTGAAGAAGGAAATAAGGTAAAAATTACCTTGCGTTTCCGTGGTCGTGAGATGGCACATCAACAGCTTGGTTTGGCTCAATTGCAAAAAATTGAAGCTGACGTTGCTGAGTTTGGCGTAGTTGAACAAGCGCCGAAGATGGAAGGTCGTCAGATGGGCATGTTACTTGGTCCGAAAAAGAAAAAGTAATCATCCAATCATCAAAAAAGCCCTGCTCGAATAGCAGGGCTTTTTTGATTTAAAGCATAATTACTGAGTGCTTACAGTTTTTTCTGTAGAATCAGGCTGATCAAGTAAAAGTTTTTTCTTACCAATTGGGATTTCGCGTGGAAGTTTCTCTTCTGGTATGATTCGTTCCAACTCAATGACCAATAAACCATTCTCATAATCAGCTTGTTGAACTTCAATATGTTCATCTAAGCGTAAAGATAATTTAAAGGCACGACGCGCGATTCCTTTATGCAGATATTCAGTTGTTTCTTTCTGAACAGCCTCAGGTTTACCTGAAATGGTAAGAAGCTGATTTTCTAGACTCAGTCCTAATTCCTCTAGGCTAAAACCTGCGGTAGCCACCACAATGCGATAACGGTTTTCACCAGATTTCTCTATATTATATGGAGGGTAATTGGGTGTATCACTTTGCATGGCGTAGTCAATAAAATCATTTAAACGGTCAAATCCAATGCTACGACGAAATAAAGGATGAAGATTTAGATTACTCATGATTAGAACCTCCTGAGGTCAGCAAAGTTTTAAAAATAAGAAGATAAAACTGAAACCTGCCATGTATAAACATCGACAGAATGTTAAAAATCGTCATTTCTAACACAATAATTAATATATGTTTGGGTTTAAAAAATTCAAGTTAAAGATCTATTTTTTTAAATAAATTTTATATATAATTGATAATTATAAAAAATTATTTTTAATTTGCAGAACTTGTTGTTTCTTTTTAAATCTATTAAGGTGTGTAAAGAGCCACCATCTACGGTGTATGGAGAATAATTTTAAAATGATTGATCTTTATTATTGGGGAACACCCAATGGACATAAAATAACCATTGCACTTGAGGAAATGGGCTTGGATTATCAAATTTTTCCAATTAATATTTTGGAAAATGATCAGTTCCAACCAGACTTCTTAAGAATCTCTCCTAATAATAAAATTCCAGCGATTGTTGATCAAAATGGACCACGAGGTGAATCGATTTCTGTATTTGAATCAGGTGCGATCCTACAATATTTAGGTCGGAAGACTGGATTATTCTATCCTACGGATGAACAAGAGCGAGTTGAAGTAGAGCAATGGTTAATGTGGCAAATGGGTGGGTTTGGTCCAATGCTAGGGCAAAATCATCATTTTAATAAATTTGCACCTGAACGTATTCCTTATGCAATTGATCGTTATATCAATGAGACTAAACGCCTTTACACTGTTTTAAATAAGCAATTGATTGGTCAGAAGTTCGTGGCAGGTGAGTATTCAATTGCTGATATGGCAATCTTGCCTTGGGCATTGCGTTATGAATGGCAAGGCATTCAACTTGAAGATTATCCATATGTGCAAGACTATATTGAACGCTTAACGGCGCGCTCTGCGATACAAAAAGCTTTATCGATCCAAGTCTAATATTTTACCGTGTTTAAGTTTGCCTCATGAGTTATTGGTTGTTGTTTATATCTGCTTTTGGGGCGGCAACCTTATTACCTTTACAGTCGGAAGCAGTATTAATAACCTTATTGATACAAGGGCTTTCCAACCCTCTTTATCTGATCTTGGTTGCAACCATTGGAAATGTCTTGGGTTCATGTGTGAATTGGTGGTTAGGACTGAAAATTGAACATTTTAAAGATAAAAAATGGTTTCCTGTTTCTGGGCAGCGTCTAGAGCAGGCACAACAGATCTATCATAAATATGGTTTTTATTCGCTGCTACTGAGTTGGACACCTGTGATTGGTGATCCGATTACCTTGATTGCAGGATTGATGAAAGAAAATTTTTGGCGATTTTTATTGATTGTCACCATCGCCAAAGGTGGGCGTTATTTAACATTGTATGTGTTATATCTTGGAGTTTTTTGAAAAATAGGGAAAGTTTAACCTTTCCCTAAACCTTTAATGATCAGTACCTTTAGTAATATCGACTTTAAATAAATCGCTGGTTTTAAACCAACAGTAAGTTACAACTGCAAGCGTCATACAACCACCAAATATGGTCGCAGTGATTGTTCCGAGATATTTGGCTGCTAGACCTGATTCAAAAGCCCCGAGTTCATTACTCGATGAAACGAACATTCCATTTACCGCAGCCACTCGACCTCGCATATTTTCAGGTGGGAAAATTTGTAGCACAGTTTGACGAACCACAACAGAAACACTGTCACACGCACCAGTCATGGCTAAGGTAAATAGTGATAGCCATATATTGTTTGAAAAGGCGAACAGAATGGTAAAAATACCAAAGCCAGCGACAGCCAATAACATATTCCGCCAAGCGTTATGCATTGGCGGAAACTTGGTCAGGACAATCATAGTAATCAGTGCGCCGATCGAAGGGGCGGCGCGTAGATAACCTAAACCTTCAGGGCCGACCTTTAAGATTTCTTCTGCAAAAATGGGCAACAGAGCAATCACACCACCAAAGAGTACCGATACCAAGTCTAGTGAGATTGCCCATAAAACAATTTTGGTTTTCAAAATAAAGCGGAAACCATCGGTCAGGCTTTGTAAGACATTCTCAGTTTCCATTTTTGGGAATGTTCGTTTCTGTAAGCAATTAATCAAAATAAAGCAGATTGCCAATAATGCTGATACTGCAAAAAGGCTCGTTTCACGTCCCAGAAATGCCAACATAAAACCACCCAACATTGGCCCAATAATGACACCACTTTGCCAACCGATGGTGGTCCAAGTTGCACCATTTGCATACAGTTCGCGTGGAATTAAAAAGGGTTTGAGTGAAGTGGCTGATGGATTGTAAAAACCCCGAATAGTACCCAAGGCAAATATGACAGCATAGATGCCCCAAGAAAGTGTGCTAATACCAATTTTTTCTAAGCCATGTAAATGAAATAAGCCCCAAAGAACCAAAGGTAAAGGAATGGAAAAGAATAAACAGACCTTCATAATGCTTTGTTTATTCAGTTTATCTGCAACATAACCACCCCATAAAGAAAGCGTGATAAATGGGATTGCTTCAGCTAGACCAATAAAACCCAAGGTTAGGGGATCACGAGTGATTTGATAGAGTGAATAAGCAACAATAATTTCCTGAATTAAAATTGCCAGTGTTAAGCAAAATTGATTCAAGGTCACGATAGAGAAATCTCGATACCGTAACGCGGCGAATGCGTCATTCTGAATATTCATAAGAATAAAGATTTAATAATTTGATTCTATTATAGGCGCTGATTTTGTGGATGTTTCTCATAATTTGAGAATTAATTATGGAAAATAACGTTTGAGAAAAATAAAGTAGTTGCTGTTAAAAAATGAGCATTTTACTTTTGTTTTAAAGGCAGATGCTATATGATACTGCCTTCCTTACCTGCAGGTCGATTTGCAATAGTGCAAACGAGCCGAACAGGTGCCCAAAAGAGGTTACTATGGCTAAGTTAAAAACTCGCCGTGGTGCAGCTAAACGCTTTAAAGCGACTGCAAACGGTTTCAAGCGCAAACAAGCATTCAAGCGCCACATTTTGACCAAAAAATCTGCTAAGCGTATCCGTCAATTGCGCGGTTGTGTAATGGTTCACGTAAGTGACGTTGCATCAGTTCGTGCTATGTGCCCATACATCTAAGGAGATTATAAATGGCTCGTGTAAAACGTGGTGTAGTGGCTCATCGCCGTCACAAAAAAATTCTTGCTCGCGCTAAAGGTTACTATGGTGCTCGTTCACGCGTTTACCGCGTAGCGTTCCAAGCGGTAATCAAAGCTGGTCAATACGCTTACCGTGACCGCCGTCAAAAGAAACGTCAATTCCGTGCTTTATGGATTGCGCGTATCAATGCTGGTGCTCGTCTTAACGGTTTGTCTTACAGTCGTATGATCGATGGCTTGAAAAAAGCGCAAGTAATCATCGACCGTCGCGTATTAGCTGACATCGCTATGCATGATGCGGTTGCATTTGCTGCTTTAGCTGAAAAAGCTAAAGGTGCATTAGCTGCATAAGCTTAGAGATTCAAAGAAGGCCGCTTTTTAGCGGTCTTTTTTATTTTTAGTGAATTGGATTTTCAATAATAGATAATAATCAGAGATAGATGATGCAAGACGAAAAATTTTTAAATGATTTAATTCAACAAGTCCAACAAGGTCAACCATTTAAATATTTATATTTTTGGGGACATACCCCAAAGCAAACCAATCATGTAGACAAAAGTTGTTTTAGCCAGTGGTTTCCATCGCCATTCAAACAGGAGGGTATTGAATATCTCACGGCGGAACATTATATGATGGCGCAAAAAGCAAAACTCTTTAACGATGATGAGATATTTCAACAGATTTTGAAGGTCACACACCCGAATGAAGCAAAACAGCTCGGTCGGAAAGTACAGCATTATGACGAGAAATTGTGGCAGGAAAAGCGTTTTGAGATCGTAGTACAGGCAAATTTGGCTAAATTTTCACAGCATCCTGAACTAAGAGATTTTCTACTTACTACGCATGAACGTATTTTGGTTGAAGCATCGCCTGTCGATCAGATTTGGGGGATTGGTATGGCACAAGATCACGAGCATATCCAAGACCCGAACCAATGGCAGGGGTTAAACTTACTTGGATTTGCGCTGATGCAGGTGCGGTCTCAATTTCTGGCCCAGTAATATTGAGCCTTGGAGAAGAAGCTATACTCTGTACTATATAGCCCTTATAGTCTGCTCAAAGATGTTGATGTTATAACGATACGATTTGATTCAACATATAAATCTGGTTCTATCAACATCTATGAATATGACTGAGCGTTTGATGGGAATTATAGCCCAAAATAATAAGCAACCAGACAAATAATCACGGTTAATATAATCAATTTAATTACGCCAGACGCACCTACTTTATGATGGTTGGACTTATCAATCTGATGTGGAATTTCCATGGTTCGGTCAATGATTTCAGGTTCTTCTGCCGTAAGTTGAGCCGTTTGGTAGTGATTTGCGGTTTTTACAATCAGCTTTGCAAATAAGTCATCAGTTTTTTGTGAAAAATTACGGAGATTAATCTGTTCTTCAGGGCTAATTAACTCACCTGTAGCCGTATAAGGATGCTTTCTTTGTTGTTCTAAATAATCAGTTAATGCTTGTGTGCGATGTAATAATCGATGTGCACAATCCGCTGCATAATCTGTTGGAATCAATGCTAATTGTTTGCTAGAAAGATGTATAAGATCAGCTTCATAACCATAAAAAGGCAAATCTTGTTGTTCTGGCTCTGGAAAATGTTCAGCATATTTACTATCGAACAGTTCTTTCTCCAAGAAAATGGAAACCTGATTCCAATTTACCTTCTGTAAGTCAGTATCAATTTTTTTAGCGAATTTATCATTCAACTCATAACGCCAAAATATTTCTTGGCGGAGTGTTGTTTGTTGAGGTGCCGGCACATTAAAGGCTTGATCACTGTTATCCCATTCAGCCAGTTCATGTCCACAGATCCATGCGGTTTTTTTATTGCCTTGATGGCTCACAATAAAATGCGCAAAGGGAAGCAGCTCTACGTTAGCATTTGGATTTTGCTCATCATTAAGTACGCTAGATAAATGTAGGCTGAGTTTTTTAACACCTTGTTTTTTTAAGCCTTCAAGCCAAATCTGGAAATGTTGTGCCAATAGGTGTTGAGACAGTAAGTCTCTAAAAATGAGTCGATTTTGATTGAAAATCGGATGTTCAATCCAGCGACTAAAATTGAGATTTCCTGCTAAATATTCATTGCCATAAGTCACTAGCGTAAGCTGTTGTTTCCAGATTTGATCAAGCGCCATCGTTATTCTTTCTCATTGACGATATCGGTATCTTATACATTTTATTCAATTGTTGAGTAATTTTTCAGAAATTTTAGTTGATCTGCTTAGGTATCTTGTTGTTTTATTTTTGCATCTATATTTTCAAAAGTACGCTATTTAAACCGCTGTTTATTTTCATCAAACTGGTAAAAAGCTGATAAACTATAGCGTTTTATTATATTTCTATATTTTGTTGCTTTGAGAGTTACTATGTCACTGGAAGCCCTGACCACTGAAGCGCTTGCTGCCATTGCAGCGGCTCAAGACCTTGCTGCACTCGATCAAGTTCGTGTGCAATTTACAGGGAAGAAAAGCCAGCTCGCAGAACAGTCGAAAGCACTTGGAAAAATGGATCCTGAAGAGCGAAAAGTACAAGGTGCTGCGATTCATGCTGTGCGTGAAGCAATCAATGCAGCTTTGACTGAGCGTCAACAGACATTACAACAAGCTGAACTTGCAAAAAAATTAGCAAGTGAAACCATTGATATTACCTTGCCGGGCCGCGGTCAGCGCATGGGAAGTATTCATCCTGTTACTCAAGTACAAGAGCGTATTTGCCAATTCTTTACTAAAGCAGGTTTCCAAGTTGCTCATGGTCCAGAAGTTGAAGATGATTATCACAACTTTGAAGCCTTAAATATTCCGGGACATCACCCAGCCCGTGCGATGCATGACACTTTCTATTTTGATGCAACGCATTTGCTTCGTACCCATACTTCGGGCGTGCAAATTCGAACCATGGAAACTAGTCAGCCGCCAATTCGTATCGTGTGTCCTGGCCGTGTTTATCGTTGTGACTCAGATCAAACCCATTCGCCAATGTTCCATCAGATCGAAGGTTTGTATGTTGCTGAAAATACCAGCTTTGCTGAGTTAAAAGGTTTATTGATTAACCTACTCAATGAGTTCTTTGAAAAAGATTTAAAAGTACGTTTCCGTCCATCTTACTTCCCATTCACTGAGCCAAGCGCTGAAGTGGATATCATGGATGAACGTGGTCGTTGGTTAGAAGTTTTAGGCTGTGGCATGGTACATCCAAATGTACTGCGTGCTGCAGGAATTGATCCTGATAAATACAAAGGCTTTGCCTTTGGTCTAGGGGTAGAGCGTTTTGCAATGTTGCGTTATGGCATCAATGATTTGCGTATGTTCTACCAAAATGACGTGCGTTTCTTACGCCAATTTGCCTAAACAGTTTTTCAGGATTAAAGAAGGTTTATACAAATGAAAATTAGTGAAAATTGGTTACGCAGCTGGGTAAATCCAGCGATTGATAGCGATACATTGTCTGATCAATTGACCATGTTGGGTTTGGAAGTTGATGAGTTAGCGCCTGTTGCAAAACCGTTTACTGGTGTGGTTGTTGGTGAAGTCCTTACGGTTGAACAACATCCAGATGCAGATCGTTTACGTGTGACCACGATTAATATTGGTTCGGGTGAAGCCTTACAGATTGTCTGTGGTGCGCCAAATGTTCGTGTGGGCATGAAAGCTCCTGTTGCAATGATTGGTGCAGTATTGCCAGGTGATTTCAAAATTAAAAAAGGCAAGCTCCGTGGTGTTGAATCACAAGGTATGCTCTGTGGTGCTTCTGAAATTGATTTAGAAGACAAAATTGACGGTTTGTTAGAGTTGCCTGCTGATGCACCAGTGGGGATGAATATTCGTGAATATTTAAAGCTTGATGACAATGTCATTGATATCAGTATCACACCAAACCGTGGTGACTGCTTTAGTATCCGCGGGATTGCCCGTGAAATCGCAGTGATCAATCAGTTAAAGGTGAATGAGCCTGAGATCCAGTCTGTACCTGCAACAATCACAGATGAGAAAGCAGTAACGATTAGCACGGAAGGTACACCACGTTATTTGGGTCGTATTATCAAAAATGTCAATGTCAAAGCGCCGACACCGGAATGGATGGAACAGGCATTGGCACGCTCAGGCATTCGTACGCATAGTATTTTGGTGGATATTACTAACTATGTATTACTCGAGCTTGGTCAACCGATGCATGCCTTTGACTTGGCAAAAATCGAAGGTTCGATTCAAGTGCGCCAAGCGCAGCCACAAGAAAAACTGACTTTGCTCAATGATCAAGAAGTTGAATTGCAAGATGACATCATGGTCATTGCAGATGATCAGAAAGTATTGGCAATGGCAGGCATTATGGGCGGGCTGGATTCATCGGTAACTGATGAGACTCAAGATATCTTCCTCGAAAGTGCGTTCTTTGCGCCTTTAGCTATTGCAGGGCGTGCTCGTCGTTTCGGTTTGCATACTGACTCATCACAGCGCTACGAACGTGGCGTTGACTTTGAATTGCCGATGATTGCTATGTACCGTGCTTCTGAGCTGATTCAAGCCTTTGCTGGTGGAGAATTTGGTCCAATTACGGTTGCTGAGCAAGAGCCTTTATTGCCGAAACGTGAAGCGATTACATTACAACAAGCGCAAGTAGACCAGTTGTTGGGTTATCAAGTTGCTGGCGATTTTATTGCGGATGCGTTAACACGGTTGGGCTGTGTGGTTGAAAGCAAAGCTGAAGGTGAGTGGAGCGTAGTTCCACCATCACATCGCTATGATATGGCAATTTATCAAGACTTGATTGAAGAAGTTGCACGTATTCACGGCTATGACAACATTCAGATCAGTTTGCCAAAAATTGATGTGACATTGGAGAAATATCAAGATCGTTTTGAAATCGCTCAATTACGCCAAACGATAGCAGCTTTGGGTTACCAAGAAGCGATTAGTTTTAGCTTTGCCGATGCAAAACTTGAGAAGCAATTGAATCCAAACGTACAGCCATTAATGCTTGCCAACCCAATTTCAAGTGACTTGGCTGCAATGCGTAGTACTTTGTTATCCAGCCTGATTCCTTGTGTCCAGTACAATTTAAACCGTCAGCAGCAGCGTGTCCGTTTCTTTGAACTGGGCTTACGTTTTGATTATCAAAATGCACAAAGTATTCATGACCTGAAACAGATTCCGACTCTGGCCTTGATTGCGGTTGGTTCACGTGTACCAGAATCTTGGCATGCAAAACCACAGATAATGGATTTCTTTGATTTCAAGGGTGAGGTGGAAGAAATTCTGGCTGCGGGGCGTGTAAAGGCTGAATTTGTCCGTACTGAGCGTGCATGGCTGCATCCAGGTCAATCTGCGGAAATTGTGGTGGATGGACAGTCGATTGGTTACTTGGGGCGTTTACACCCGTCACTGGAAAATGAACTCGATTTGGGCACAACATGGGTGGCAGAACTGGATCAGCAGGCTGTTTTGCAATCTTATGTATCTAATTTTACAGAATTATCACGTTTTCCATCGGTTAGACGTGATATTGCGCTTTTAATCTCTGATAATATTGAGGTTAGAGATATTCAGCGCTTAATTGAGCAGACTGGTGGTGAGTTACTCGACTCAACATGGTTGTTCGATGTGTATACGGGTCAAGGGGTTGAACAAGGCAAGCGCTCTTTAGCTTTTGCAGTGTTGTGGCAACATCCAGCACGTACGCTTGAAGATGCTGAAATTAAATCTGGTATGGATAACATTATTCAAGTGTTGGAAGACACTTACCAAGCGACATTGAGGGCCTCATGACAGCATTAACAAAAGCAGAGATGGCGGACCATTTAAGTGAGCTTACTAGCTTAAATCGCCGTGAAGCAAAACAGATGGTTGAGTTGTTTTTTGATGAGATCAGCCAAGCATTAATTGCGGGTGAACAAGTCAAACTTTCTGGTTTCGGTAATTTTGAATTACGTGATAAACGTGAGCGTCCAGGACGCAATCCAAAAACGGGTGAAGAAATCCCGATTTCTGCCCGCCGAGTGGTTACGTTTAGAGCGGGTCAAAAATTTAGACAGCGCGTTGGAAATGAGCAGATCGATTGATCTGCTTTTTTTATAGTGATATTTTTATTTGATTAAAAATCTAGGCGTAAAAAAAGAGAACCTATAATGGTTCTCTTTTTGATAATCTAAAAATATTAGATTATTGAGCAGCAGAAGCTGGAGCAGCTTCAGAAGCAGCAACGTCAGAAGCAGCAGCAGCAACGTCAGAAGCAGCAGCAGCAACGTCAGAAGCAGCAGCTTCAACAGCAGTAGTAGCTTCAGAAGCAGCAGCTACAGCTTCAGACGCAGCAGCGTTAGCATCAGCAGCAGGAGCTTCTTCTTTCTTAGAGCAACCAACGAAAGCTAAAGTAGTAGCAATAGCAGCAGCAACAGCGAATTTTTTGAATAACATGGCATCACTCTCATAAAATTGTGAGATTAAAAAAAACCTAGAGTTAGTCTGTTTGTGCTTTTATTATTCCTAAACGCTTTAGGTAACAACGCAGGGAGCAGCCTAACTGGTCTGCTGCTATCCTATCAAAGCAGATCATGAATTACTACTGTTCTGTCCAACAAAACGACAAAAATGGGCAGAATTTGGCTATTTTTTGATAGAAAAAAACTATGGAAATTAAAATTAAAATCGGTATTTTGTTGTTTTTATCATTGAAATTAATTTTAAATTTATTAAAAACAAAGATTTATTGTTTTATTGGAATTTTAAAATAATCTGTAAATATTATGTAAGTTTGTCAACCAAATAAAAAAGGCTACCATAAAGGTAGCCTTTTTTAATGCACTTATCTTATGTCGATGCTTTACGTTTCATTTGATCAAAGAAGTCATCATTAGTTTTGGTTTCCTTCATACGATCTAATAAGAATTCCATTGCAGCAAGTTCATCCATAGGGTGAAGCAATTTGCGTAAAATCCAAACTTTACGTAGATTTTCTTCGCTCATTAGGCGCTCTTCACGACGAGTTCCAGATTTTTTGATATTCATTGCAGGGAATACTCGTTTCTCTGCGATACGGCGATCCAGCGTAATTTCTTGGTTACCTGTACCTTTAAATTCTTCGTAAATTACATCATCCATTTTACTGCCTGTTTCGATCAAAGCAGTTGAAATGATGGTTAGAGAACCACCTTCTTCGATGTTACGCGCAGCACCGAAGAAACGTTTAGGACGTTCTAATGCATGAGCATCCACACCACCGGTTAATACCTTACCTGATGACGGGATCACAGTGTTGTAGGCACGCGCAAGACGAGTAATTGAGTCAAGTAAAATCACAACGTCTTTTTTATGCTCAACTAAACGTTTTGCTTTCTCAATCACCATTTCTGCAACCTGAACATGGCGAGCAGGTGCTTCATCAAATGTTGATGCCACAACTTCACCGCGAACAGTACGTTCCATTTCTGTAACTTCCTCAGGACGTTCGTCAATCAAAAGTACGATTAAGAACACTTCGGGATTATTACGCACAATTGATTGAGCAATGTTTTGTAATAGCATTGTTTTACCCGCTTTAGGCGGTGCAACAATAATAGAACGTTGACCTTTACCAATCGGAGCAACCAAGTCGACCACACGAGCTGTGAGATCTTCAGTTGTACCGTTGCCCAATTCCATAATCAGTTGTTCTGTTGGGAAGAGAGGGGTTAAGTTCTCGAATAAAATTTTATTACGCGAGTTCTCAGGTGTGTCATAGTTAATTTGATTAACTTTCAGTAATGCAAAGTAACGTTCGCCTTCTTTTGGTGGACGAATAGTACCTGTAATGGTATCGCCTGTGCGTAAGTTAAAACGGCGAATTTGTGATGGGCTGACATAGATATCATCTGGTCCTGCTAAATATGAACCAGCAGCAGAGCGTAAAAAGCCAAAACCATCTGAAAGAATTTCGAGAACACCATCACCAAAAATTTCTTCGCCATTCATGGCATGGCGTTTTAAAATGGCAAAAATAATATCTTGTTTACGGTTACGTGCCATGCCTTCAAGGCCCATAAACTCCGCAATTTTAATGAGTTCGCCAATGGGTTTTTTCTTGAGTTCAGTTAAGTTCATAAGTGGTCAGACAGAATGGAATAAGTGGAGGAGTGTTTGGAAAGAATAAAAAAATCGACCGCATACATACATGCTGATGTAATTGTATAGTTACACAACCACAATTCAGTAGTCTGGTTCATTGTTTCAGAGAGAAATGTGAAAACAATTATTATTGCCGAGCGGCGATCTTATGTTTGTGTCTTGTAAGAAACGCGATGAAGTAGATTCCATTCAAAGCTTCTTGATCCAAGAATATAAGCGAAACTAAGAAATTTGTCAATTTTTACTGAGAAATACGTCGCTTAATTTAGACGTATTTCTCTTATTTATGCGGTCAAAATTTGATTAGATATTTTGATCAATAAATGCTGCAAGTTTAGAACGAGGTGCTGCACCGACTTGTTGCGCAACAACTTCGCCATTTTTAAACATTAATAATGCTGGAATGTTACGAATGTTGTACTTCACAGCAGTGTCTTCACATGCAGTCACGTCAACTTTAACGATTTTGACTTTTCCTGCATATTCATTTGAAAGGTCTTCAAGCACTGGTGCAATCGCTTTACATGGCGCACACCAGCCAGCCCAGAAGTCAACAAGTACAGGAGTTTCAGCATTTAAAACATCTGCTTGGAAGTTTTCATCAGTTGTATTAACAATAGTCGCAGACATAAGGTTACTCCAAATTTAATAAATAAAGTGCAAATTCGTTCATCATCAGCATGAATCTTACATTGCTACTTTACTCAATGTAAGGGTTTGTTCTGATTATTCAAGTTTCAAAATGAAAAGTCTAATGGATGCTCACGATGTTGATTATCGGCTTCTACAATCATTTATAGCTCAAAAGCGAAAATACGCACCTATTATTGCTTAAAATGACTTTAAAATTATTGGCGTGTGAATTACTCTAATGCGTGAATTGAGCATAGGTTTATATGAATAATGTCTGATTTTCTGATTGATGAAGAATTACTTGCTGCAATTGATATGGGGTCGAATAGTTTCCACTTGGCGATTGCTCGTGTTGATCACGGTGAAGTGAAAAAAGTTGCTTCAATGTCAGAAAAAGTACAATTAGCAGCTGGGCTGGATGAAAATAAAAATTTAACAGAAGCTGCGCAACAGCGTGGACTTGCGTGTTTGGCTCGTTTCGTAGGTCGTTTAAGCTCTGTTCAAGCAAATCGTCTAAGAATTGTGGCGACAAATGCTTTAAGACAAGCAAAAAATGGTCATGAATTTATTCAAAAAGCAGCTGAAATTTTACCAAAACCCATTGAGATTATTGCTGGACGTGAAGAAGCACGTCTGATTTATTTAGGCGTTTCACACACGATGGCTAATGGTGGTCGACGTTTAGTGATTGATATTGGTGGTGGTTCAACAGAGTTCATCATTGGCGAAGAGTTTGAACCGCTACACACTGAATCGTTGCAAATGGGTTGTGTCGCTTACAGTAAAGCTTATTTTGCTGATGGTGAGATTTCAAGCAAGGCTTTTGATAAAGCTGTTGTCGCAGCGCGTAAAGAACTCTCTGCGATAGCCAACACCTATAAAGCAGAAGGTTGGGATACTGTTGTTGGCTCAAGTGGAACAATCAAAGCTTGTCGTCAAATTACTGTAAATCTTGGTTTGAGCGATGAACAAGAAAATTTAACTCGTGAAGGTTTATATAAGTTAAAAGATCGTTTGCTCAAATTTAAACATATTTCTGAAATTGATTTTGAAGGTCTACGTGAAGATCGACGAGCAGTTTTGCCAGCAGGTCTTGCGATTTTATATGCCATTTTTGAAGTGTTAGAGCTTGATAAATTGGCATATTCTGATGGTGCTTTGCGTGAAGGCGTGATGTATGACTTACTTGGTCGCTTCAAACATGAAGATATTCGTGACCGAAGTGTGCAAGCCTTAATGGGACGTTATAATGCAGACCCAAAGCAAGCGGAACGTGTCGTAAATACAGCACAACAGCTATTTGATGGTGTGGCGAATGCTTTAAATTTAACGACTGAAGACAGTGACTTACTGCGTCGTGCAGCTTATTTGCATGAAATCGGTTTAGCAATTAGCCATGGTGGCTACCATCGTCATGGTGCATATTTATTACAGCACTCCGATATTCCCGGTTTTTCACAAATTGATCAAAATCATCTATCTCATTTAGTTTCACATCATCGTCGTAAGTTACGGGCTGATGCAAAAAATGACGTTCTAAAAGTTGGTGGTAGTCATTTATTGTATCTCTGCTTGTTGCTTCGTCTCGCTGTTTTGCTGAACCATAGTCGTAGTGATCAGATGCTTCCTGCCATTGAACTGAGCGTTGGAAATGATCAACAATGGCAACTCAGCGTTTCTGGTGATGCTAAACAATGGCCTTTATTGGTTGCAGACTTGCATGATGAGCAAGTGCAATTTAAACATTGGGACATTGAGTTAAATATTCAGTCAGACAATTTTGTTGATTAACAATATATCCTTGTTAGGGATTATCTACGACTTATGAAAAATAAAGCAACTCAGTCCAAGTCTTGGGCTACGGTTCAAATTGCACGACATCCTGAACGTCCGCAATTTCTAGATTATGTCAGTGAAATCTTTACTGAATTTGATGCTCTTCATGGTGACCGTTTATATGGTGACGATGGTGCTATGATTGGCGGTTTAGCTCGTTTCGATGGACAGCCAGTGATGGTGGTTGGTCAACATCGTGGTCGCAGTACGCGTGAAAAATTACAACATAACTTCGGTATGTGTAATCCAGAAGGTTATCGTAAATCACAGCGTTTACTTGATATGGCTGAACGTTTTAATCTTCCAGTATTTACTTTTGTCGATACCATGGGAGCTTATCCTGGTGTTGGTGCTGAAGAGCGTGGTCAAGCAGAAGCAATTGCAACAAGTTTAGCGCAACTTTCTAGTTTAAAAGTACCTGTGATTGCGACTGTACTTGGTGAAGGCGGTTCTGGCGGGGCACTTGGTATTGGTGTCGCTGACCGCGTGATTATGCTATCGCATAGTATTTACTCAGTCATTTCACCTGAAGGCTGTGCTTCGATTTTATGGAAAACAGCGGACAAAGCTGCACAAGCCAGTGAAGCGCTCGCATTAACTGCCGACAAGCTGAAAGCTTTAGGTATTGTTGAGTATGTGGTGGATGAGGGTGAGGGTGCTCACTTACAACCTGAAAAAGTCATGCATGATTTGAAAGATGTACTCAAACAAGCCTTAGAAGAATTGCAACCGATGGATGCTCAAGCACGATGCGAAGCACGTTATCAACGTTTAATGAAGTTTGGCAGCAGCAATTTAGGCATCGCGTCTTAGCACAAACACAGCATTTTTCTAAAGATACTCAATTCTTAATTGGGTGCAGCGGCGGCATGGATTCCATGCTGTTGCTGTATCTGATGTCTGAACTTTTCCCCACCCGAACCCGCGCGATATATATTGATCATCAACTTCAATCGATGAGTGAAGAATGGGGTAATTTAGTACAAAAACACGCTGATGCGCTAAAGATTCCTTGTGTTTTGCAAAAAGTCTCCGTCGAGTCAGGTAATCTAGAGCAACAAGCACGAGATGCGCGCTATCAAGCTTATCATAGACATTTAACTGAGAATGACATTTTAGTACTTGGGCATCATCAGCAAGATCAAGCGGAAACGCTGTTATTACGATTATTTTCTGGTGCAGGTGTCAATGGTTTGGCCGCGATGCAGCAAATTGATGTTCGGCAAGATATGACCATTTGGCGACCATTTTTAGCTCTGAGTCGTGAGCAAATTGAGAAATGGTCACAGCAACTGGGTTTTGATTATGTGACTGATCTCACCAATCACGATACGCATTATGATCGGGCATGGTGTCGAGAAGAGTTATGGCCTGTATTAGAAAATCGCTTCCCTAAAATGCAGTCAGCTGTGTCACGAACGAGTTATCTGATGCAAGATGCTGCAGAAATTTTAGATGATGTGCTGCAAAGTGATTGGAAATTATGTGCAACTGAGAATGAGCTGGATTTAACTTGTCTGTTGGAGCTATCTGATGCACGAAAACGTCAATTGCTGTCTGCTTGGATAAAAGGTAAGGATCAATATCGCCCAAGCTACGATATGGTACAACGCTTACAACAAGAGGTTATTCTGGCAAAACCAGATGCTCAGGCAATTTTACATATCAATCAACACTATTTTGTTCGCTATCAGAAAAAATTATATCGTTTAACTCACAACCAATTATATGCAGAAAAACAATCTACCATTCTGCCTGCATTATTAGAGCGATATGAAATGGGTGAAACGATCAAAGTTGCGGCTGGAACGTTTAAGATCGAATCTCAAGCGATTGGTTTTTCATCCCAGCTTTTAGGGCGAGAGTTAAAGCTGCTGAAACGCCTAGGAGGGGAAAAAATTCATCTCTATGGTCGAGTTGGACATTGGCCACTGAAAAAAGCCATTCAAGATGCACAGATTTTGCCTTGGTTACGTCATACAATTCAAATATTGGTCGTAGATAATGTTATGCTTGGGGTTTTTAGCCCAAAGGGTTTTTGGTTGGCGCAATCTGATTATTTAGAGCAGGGCGGTTGGCAACCAAGTTTAATTTCTGACTGCAATGACTTTTTTCAGCAATCTTTTTCATATGATGAGTAGGACATGGCGACAACATTGAATCAAAATATTTGTTTTATTGGCGGTGGTAACATGGCGCAAGCCTTGATTGGTGGGCTACTTTCGCGTGGTTTACCGACGACCCGCATTACCGTTTCTGATCCAGTTGAACAAATTCGTCACATCTTAGAAGAAAAAAATATTCAAACTACAACAGAAAATGTGGACGCAATTAAAAATGCGGACGTTGTGGTATTAGCGGTTAAACCCCAAGTTTTGGCAACGGTATTACAACCATTAAAAGGTTTATTGTCAGATAAACTCGTGATCTCAATTATTGCGGGTGCTGAAATTCAAACGATTTCAGATTTAATTGGCGGTAGTCAGCGTATTGTTCGTGTCATGCCGAACACGCCAGCATTGGTACAAACGGGTGCACATGGTATTTATGCATCTGAAGCAGTAAATGCTCAAGATCGTGAATTAACCAGTCAAATTTTGGCTGCGACAGGTTTAACCATTTGGGTAGACAATGAAGCGCAAATTGATGCAGTAACAGCAGTTTCTGGTTCTGGTCCAGCCTATTTCTTTTACTTGATGGAAAGTATGATTCGTGCAGGTAAAAACTTGGGCTTAGATGAGAAAGTCGCGACGGCATTGACCCTGCAAACAGCGTTGGGTGCTGCACAAATGGCGATTACTAGCTCAAATTCTCCAACAGAATTACGTAAAAATGTGACGTCTCCAAATGGTACAACACAGGCAGCTTTGGAAGTGTTTGATCGTGCGCAGATTTCACAAAATATTCAAGCAGCGCTTGCAGCAGCTCAGAAGCGTAGCCAAGAGCTTGCACAAGAGTTGAGTGACAAGACTAAATCGGTTTAAGTAGGATAAGACAATTATGGGTGCAAGTTCTGCGCTAATTTTTGGTGTTTTGATCAATGTTGCAATTTTATTGATCTTTTTCCGTTTTTTAATGCAATTAGCGGCAGTCAGTCCATACAATCCTGTGGTTCTTTCAACCGTGAAAGCGACCAAGATTGTGGATGTTTTTAGCCGTATTTTTCCTACTCTAGGCAAAGGTCGTGTCAATTTAGCCGCAGTTGCTTTGTTGGTGGTATTGTACTTACTGAAAATTTTTGGGTTGATGTATTTGTCAGGACAAATGCCACATAGTGCGGTGTATCTTGTGATCACGACATTTGTAACAATGATCCAAGATTTAATTCGTTTCTGTCGTTATTTGATTTTTGCAACCATCATTTTGAGTTGGGTGGTGATGTTTACGCAGTCACGATCACCTTATATTGAAGTGATTCAAGAGCTTGCAGAACCTTTACTTGCACCATTTCGTCGTCTGTTACCGAATATGGGGATGATTGACCTATCTCCAATTTTGGCTTTCTTAGCTTTATATATTGCTGAGATCTTAATGAATGAAGCAGCTAAAGTTCTTTTAACAGGTCTTTAATCTGCTTCAAAATAAAAAAGGACTGTAGTTGATACAGTCCCTTTTTTATTTATATTATTTTAGTGAGCAGCATCCCAGTTAAGACCTTGCCCAACTTCAACCACAAATGGCACTGAAATTTCTAATACCGATTGCATCACTTCAGCAATTTGTTTTGAAAGTTCATCTGCAATAGCGACATCTGCTTCAAATACCAATTCATCGTGGACTTGTAATAACAGCTTAGCCTGATCTTTTGGTAGGACTTTATCAACTGCAATCATGGCGAGTTTAATGATATCAGCAGCACTTCCTTGCAATGGTGCATTGATTGCTGCGCGTTCGGCTGCCTGTTTGATCATTTTATTGGTTGCCATAATGTCGGGTGTATATAGACGACGACCTAAAATGGTTTCAACAAAGCCTTGTTCACGTGCAATCTGACGGGTACGTTCCATATAGTCGAGTACGCCCGGATAGCGTTGGAAATAGCGTGCAATATAGCTACGAGATTCTTCGCGTGTAAAGCCCAGTTGACGAGTAAGCCCAAACTCAGACATGCCATAGAGTAGACCAAAGTTAACGGCTTTAGCTTGTCGACGTTGATCATGAGTGACATCTTCAATCGCAATTCCCAAAACTTCAGCGGCAGTACGACGGTGTACATCTTGGCCTTGTTGGAAAGCATGCACTAACGCATCATCTTGCGAAAAATGTGCCATTAAGCGTAGCTCAATTTGTGAATAATCGGCTGCGAGTAATACACGACCTTCAGGCGCAATAAAGGCTTTACGAATCTGACGGCCAATTGGTGTACGAATTGGAATATTTTGCAAATTTGGATCAGTGGAAGATAAACGCCCAGTTGCCGTGAGTGCTTGGTGATAACTGGTATGTACACGATGCGTTGCGTCATGTGATTGCTCGATCAAGCGATCAGTATAAGTATTTTTGAGTTTTGCTAATCCACGATGTTCTAAAATGACTTCAGCTAAAGGATGTTCGATTTTCTCTAAAATACTTTCACTGGTGCTGTATTGACCCGTGGCAGTTTTCTTACCACCTTTAAGTCCAAGCTTATCAAATAGGACTTCACCCACTTGTTTAGGTGATGCGATATTAAAGGCTTCACCTGCTAATTCAGTTGCTTGGTTTTCTAAAGTTTGTATCGTTTCAGAGAACTCAACACTGAGTTGATCCAAAAATTGATGATCCAGTTTAATTCCATCTTCTTCCATACCTGTAAGCACACGTGCTACAGGCATTTCAATATTATGTAGAATATGAACAAGTTCAGGGTGGCTTTGAAGTTTTGCTTTTAATACTTCATAAAGACGGTAAGTGACATGTGCATCTTCAGCAGCATAATGTGCCGCTATTTCTAATTCAATCTGATTAAAGGTTTTTTGCTTTACGCCTTTACCTGCGATTTGTTCAAAAGTGGTGGTCAAATGGCTGAGATAAACACGAGCTACATCATCCATCCCATGACGGGTTGCCGCTGCATTGAGTACATACGAGGCAAGCATGGTATCGAAATACCAGCCTTGAATCGTGATACCGTGATTAGCAAAAATATGCGCATCATATTTTAAGTGATGACCAATTTTCTTGATTTGCTCATTTTCTAAAATTGGTTTGATCTGAGCTAATAATGTTTCACGGTTGAGTTGAACAGGCGCACCTTCATAGTCATGTGCAACAGGTATATAGTAAGCATCATGAGCATCGAATGCGATTGAGAAGCCGACTAACTCAGCAACACGATAATCTAGATTAGTAGTTTCAGTATCAATTGCAAAATGATCAGCATGCTGCATACGTTGAAATAAAGCATCCCAAGCATCTTGGGTTAATACAGTGTGATAGGTTGCAGTTCCGAGTTGATCATCTTGACTAGAAAGGTTAGCATGATCCTCAGTGACCACTTGCTCAACTTTTTGTTCGGCTTTGACAATACTTTGAGATGTTTGTTGGTAAGCTGCATTATTTGGATTGTTGGGATGGTCTAAAGATTGTAATTGGTTACGGAATTCTAGTTCTGTATAGAGGTCACGTAATTGATCTACATTTGGATTGCTTAGTTTTAAATCATGCCAATCTAAAGCTAAATCTAGATCACAGACAATACTGGCCAGTTGATGGTCAATCTTAATATTCTCTAAATTGTCTTTAATATTTTGGCTGATTTTGCCTTTCAGTTGATCAACATTGGCAATAATATTATTTAATGAACCATATTCAGTCAGTAGTTTTGCGGCAGTTTTTGCACCGACACCTGGCACTCCCATGATACCGTCAGAAGCATCTCCCATCAGGGTGAGATAATCAATAATTTGATGAGGATGTACGCCAAATTTTTCTAATACTCCAGCTTCATCTAACACACGTTCTTTAAAACTATCTTCGAGTTTAACGTGTTCATTAACCAATTGTGCCATGTCTTTGTCACCTGTTGAGATCAAGACATGGTGACCTTCAGCCAACGCACGTTTAGTGAGTGTGCCAATAATATCATCGGCTTCTGCACCTGGAAGACTATACAGAGGAATTCCTTGAGCTTTGATTAATGCATGCAAATACGGAATCTGTTGCGACAGTTCCTCTGGCATGCTTGGACGGTCACCTTTATAAATAGGTGATAATTTATGGCGAAAAGTTGGTTCTGGTGTATCAAAAATCACAGCCATATGAGTAGGCTGAATACGACGCATTAACTTTTGAATTGCTGAAATTGCGCCACGGATTGCGTTGGTGTGTAAACCTGTAGAGGTTGTTAATGGCGGTAAAGCGTGAAAAGCACGAAATAAAAAATAAGACCCGTCAACCAAGACAAAAGGTGGCATTATGCAAATCCTTATTATGAACTAAATGCCATTTTACGTGAAAAAGTAGTAGCTGTCCTTGTTGTCTTGTAGAGCAGTGGCAAACTGTGTCGCATTAAATAATTGCAGTATTTTGTATGTAAAAATGGCTGCTTATCAAGTGATCAAGTAAGATAACTTAAATGAAGCTGTCATAATTGATCTAAGTCTATGTATAAAAAAAATAAACAGGGAATTATTATCGTTTTAGTTGCTTTGACTGTGCTGCTTGCTTGCGCAATTGCATTTCAATGGCATGGAGCGATTGTTGCTGCAACAATTGGATTAACTGTTGTTATTGTGCACGTTATTTCAGAAATTCATCAGCGCTTACGCCAGCTAGAGCAGGCCGCGCCAAGTTTTTTTGCACAATCAGTGAATATAAATGGGCAAAAAATTATTATTTATGCTGCGGCACTCGTGGCACTTTTTGCTTACGCCAATACGTGGATGTGGTTAGCTGGCGGTGCATTATTGGTATTCATGCTATGTTTAATCCAAACGATCAGTGCATTTCAAACGCGACTGACTCATTTGGAACAATATGCAAATGTAGAGACTGACATAGAGGCTTTAGCTCAGCAAAAGATCAACGCCCAAAATATTGAACAGTATCTTGATGAAGCCAAGAAGACAGAAACTCAGACACCAGTTTTTGAACAACATCCTGCGTGGATGAAAGCTGATGATCAGGCGATACCAAATCAAAATAGTCAGTCACCTGTTGATTTTGAGCATCAAGCAACAACTCAAACAGTATCATGGTGGCAACCTGCACTTGATTGGATGATGCATGGCAATCCAATTTTACGCGTTGCAGTTGCAATATTAATGGTTGGCGTGGTGTTACTGTTACGCTTTGCTAGCGAGCATTGGCAATTGAGCTTGGGGGTAAAACTGAGTTTTATTGCTGTTGCTGGTGTTATCACGACCATTGCTGGTTATTTACTGCAAAAGAAAAACCAATTATTTGCTGTAGCTTTACAAGGCGTGGGTTTAGCAGTCGTTTTTTTGACCTTGATTTTCTCTCATCACTTCGCCGTGATTGCTAGCTTAAGCACAGCGAGTATTTTATTTGTAATTCTATTATTAGCGACGGTCTATCTCAGTTTAAAACAGCAAGCCTTGTATTTAGCGATGTTAGCTTTGAGCATGGCATATCTTGCACCACTGGTGATTCCACAAAATCATCCTGACGTGATTTTCTTATTTGGCTATTACTTTGTAATTAATTTAGCTGTTGCTGCGGTTAATTTTATTCAGCCGTGGAAAATTTTGCATCAAATCGCATTTTTTGCCACGATGTTTATCGGTGGTGCAACGATTGGAATCTATGCAAAAACATATCAGTTTGACACCTTGGATATGATCTTATGGCTGCATATTGCTTTATTTATTTGGTTAAGCATTCGCTATAGCCAACTAATGTTACTGACACAAACTCAAGATATAAGCATCGATCAGACAGTTCCTCAAAGTCGTCAACGTTTACAGCCTATCTTAGATGTTGGGCTGATTTTTAGCGTGCCTGTACTGGGCTTCTCACTACATGCCTACCTGATGCATAACTCCACCCAAGCGCTGACCTGGGGGGCAGTTGCCTTGGCAATTGTCTATATTGCATTAAATCTCTGGATTAAACGGCAGCATCCGCAACTTTCCATCTTGGCAAAAAGTTTCTTTATTCTTGCCGTAGTTTTTGTTGCCCTGATTTTTCCATTGGCTAAAGGGGCACATTGGACTTCAACGGGTTGGGTGATTCAAGGTACAGCATTAATTGTCTGGGGAGTAACTGAACGTTATCGTTTAAGTCGTTATGTGGGTGTTGTATTGGTGCTGTTAAGTTCAGTAGCACTCATTTTCCAAATTTGGTCAAATGACCACTTTCCGATACTCAGTACAGTCATCTATGCAATCGCTCAGTTTATTTCAGCTTACTATTTATTAAATTATCAACAAGTTGAAAAATATTTTAGTGCTCGAATGCTCAGTGGAATTTTTTTAGCATTGGGCATGTATGCAGGAGCGATTGCAGGCGTTGAATTGATACAGTGGCAACAACATGGACTGAGCCCATATTTAGCAATAGCAGTTTTATTATTGGCTTCGTTCAATCTAGTCGTTCGCTTTACATCAAGATTACAGTGGGGCAATGTACAGCTGATCTTATTGGGGAGTTTATTATTTCTGCTTTATGGTGAAAGTTTTGCAGAGAATGTTTATGTTCTGTTGCATTGGTCGAGTAAGTTAAATCAAGTCAGCTTTGCGGTTGCTTCGGTTGTATTGGCTCTAATGTTAATCACTTTGAAGAGTAATACTTCAAAGGAAAGTCTTATTATAGGGTCAAGCTTATTGTGGTTAAGTTTGGCGAGCATTGGTTTGTCGATTTTCCCAATAATGCCATTGATCGGATTAGTGATCATTCCAGTGTTATATGGAATATTTTTAATAGTCACTAAAAATACCCAACTTCTACAACAAATATCTGTGCTTAGTTTAAGCCTAGTTTGGTTAATCCTGATTAGTTTAGATATACATTCTGCTGAACAATATTATTTCTTACCTTTATTAAATCTTACTGATCTTTTCTCTTTATTGATCTTTATCGGACTGATCTGGATAGTGTATCGATACAAGCTAAGTGATGAGCATTCAATAGAATGGGGCTTTAAAGTCATCACTATTTTAGTCGGTTTATTGGTGTTGAGCAGCGTGGTGGTTCGTGCCATGCATCATTATCTGGGTACACCATTGTGGGGGTTGGACATTTGGTCAAATGGTGATGTACAACTCAGTCTGACTTTATTATGGGTGATTCTGGCATTTATCCTGATGACTTTTTCCAGTCGCCGTCATATTCGCCAAATCTGGTTTGTGGGTGCTGCGTTGTTGGGTATTGTGGTGGCTAAATTATTACTGCTGGACTTATCGCAAAGCGGTACATTGACACGCGTGATCTCATTTATTGGTTCGGGTGCGGTGATGCTGGTGATTGCCTATCTTGCACCGTTACCACCTGCGCTTGAGGAAAATAAGAAAGAGGGTTAATCAACTCTCTTTCTGCTCTTTTTTAAGTTCTTTCTGATGTGCATATTGATCGACTTCATCATCCTCTAATGGTAAAGGACGATCAATTAAACCCATTTTAGGTACAGGAATCTCAATTTGATTTTCTAAGAAACCATTGCGTACACGTTCTTGCATTTCATCGCGAACTTTTAATGCATTTTCCTGTCTACACCATACCGCAAACAGAAGTTCAATCGATGACTCCCTAAATGCTGTTACGGTAACGGTTGCTTTCGGATCATCCATGACCAAAGGATATTTAGCAGCAACATCTAAAAGTACTTGTCGTACTTTGATAATGTCTTCATGGAAATTGATCGCCAATGTAATTGGAATACGCCGTATTGGATATTTTGATAAATTCATGACGGGTGTTCGAATCAATTGTTCGTTTGGTAGGCGAATATACACATTATCCAGCGTGAGCAGTTTCACCGACAACAGGTCAATTGAAATGACTTGTCCTTCAATCGTTTGTCCGCGAATTAAGGTAATTTGAATCGTATCACCAACTTCAAATGAACCTTCACCGATTAAAAATAAACCACTGATCAAGTTGGTTGCCGATGTCTGTGATGCAAAACCCAAAGCAACGGTCAGAATTCCTGCTGCACCCAAGAACACGCTGAGTTTAAATCCAGCCTCTCTTAAGCTAGTCATAATAAATAACAGGAAAATAAAATAAAAAATCCCTCTACGCCATAGCAAGCGTTGGTGGGCATTAAAACGATTTCCAATTGTACGAATGAAGGCATTAGATACCAGTCTTGCGATTACAAAACCAATAAACGCTAAAATAATCGCAACAACGATTTCGCTTAAACGTTCGAAGTTAATATTGGTGAAAATACTGGCGAGACTGCTAGCAACATCCTTTGGAATATTCGAATCAGGCATAGCAACCTCTTAAAAGAATGAATCAAACATATTGAATAATGTACTTCCAGGCGCACGAGGAGGATGTACATAAATCACTTCACCCGCTTGAGTTGGGGTTCTATTCTCAATCCGAATACGTGCTGGATGATCCATACCTTCATAATAGACTTTGATTTGTGAAGTCCATAAACGACCTGTACTTTCGCTATAGAACAGAGGAAGCGCAGGGACAGGCACATTCATACGGTCAAAACGCAGTTGATGCTGACTGGTATTATGAAACTCAATCGGGGTGACAGCACGGAATGCACGCGGTTTGAGCAGATTTAAGTCGGTACGACCATCCACTGAGGTGGCATAACAAATTTCACCATGCTGAGGGTCTTTTCCAAACCAGGTATCTTTCGGTTGAATCACAGGAATATCAAATAAAGGCTCAGTCAACCCCTCAACCAGACCTGCAATCCATAGTGGGGTACTGATATATAAGGTTCCACGTTGGCCTGCTGGAATATAAATCGGATCAACGGGTTTAATCACCACAGAGCGATCTGCCAAACGGGGCATTAAGTGAAACGTACTATGGGTGTTATGGAACATATAACGTTCAATTTTTGCAGGTTGTGGCATTGCAAAAATCGTGTCATTCAAGACATGCCATTGCTGTTCGTAATCATGTTGAGATTGAGGACGATGATATTCCAAGCGCCATTCTTTAATGCCACGTGTCAGACGAAATAATAATGAACCAAATTGCCAAGCTTTGGCTTGTTGAATTTCAAATTGTTGTTCGCCCCACCATTTCAATTCGTTGGCATGTGGAGCTTGATATTGATTATTTTGAGACAAGATGCAAAATTCCTGTGTGAGTATGCTAAACAGACTTCACGCTGTAATCTGCTTAGAGTACACTCACTGTTTTCTTTTATCATTATTTGTGTGATGCAAATACTTAAACAAATACAAATTCCTTATAGTTTTGCTAAACGACATGGCGTTTTATTACGTTATGAAGGTGATCAAATTTTTATTGTGCGACGTAAGGACACCGCGCGTATTGCTTTGCAGGAAGCACGTCGAATTTTGGGGAAATCGGCTCACGATCAGTTGTGTACTGATCAAGAGTTCCATGCTCTATTGAGTTCGAGTTATGCAGGGGATACAGGTGAGTCACAACAGGTTGCGGCAGGTCTAGAAGATCATCCAGATTTATTAAGTTTGGCAGACCAAGTGCCTGAAGCTGAAGACTTGATGGATCAAGAAGATGATGCACCAATTGTTCGCTTAATTAATGCCTTATTGTCTGAAGCGATTCGTGTCAGCGCATCTGATATTCATATTGAAGCCTTTGAGAAAAAACTTTCGGTACGTTTACGTGTCGATGGTCAACTGCGAGAAATTGTACAGCCACGCCGTGAACTTGCGCCATTATTGGTATCACGTATTAAAGTCATGGCGAAACTGGATATTGCAGAAAAGCGTATTCCTCAGGATGGTCGTATTTCATTACGTTTAGCGGGACGTGAAGTGGATGTGCGTGTATCGACTTTACCTTCTTCGCATGGTGAACGAGTGGTCATGCGTTTACTAGACAAGCAAGCTGGGCGTTTAAATATGACTCATCTTGGTTTAATGAAAAATGACTATGAACGTTTAACGCAATTGGTACATCGCCCACATGGCATTATCTTGGTGACAGGCCCAACAGGTTCGGGTAAAACGACAACCTTATATGCTGCATTGTCTGATCTTAATGATAATACACGTAATATTTTGACTGCCGAAGATCCGATTGAATATCAATTGGAAGGGATCGGTCAAACGCAGGTCAATACTAAAGTTGATATGACCTTTGCACGTGCATTAAAAGCGATGCTACGCCAAGATCCAGATGTGGTAATGGTCGGTGAGATTCGTGATCTTGAAACTGCTGAAATTGCGGTACAAGCATCTTTAACAGGGCACTTGGTGTTATCTACGCTGCATACCAATACAGCAATTGGTGCGGTAACACGTTTAAAAGATATGGGGATTGAACCATTCTTGTTGGCAAGTTCTTTGATAGGTGTTATTGCACAACGTCTTGTTCGAACCTTGTGTCCACATTGTGTGACTTGGCGAAAAGCAGATGATTTTGAGCGACAAGTGTTCCAACATCTCAAAGTTGATGAATATATGCAGTTACCTGAACCGCATGGTTGTGAAAAATGTTCACATGTTGGCTTTAGCGGACGAACTGCAATTTATGAAATTGTGCCAGTAGATGATTCGATGCGCCGTTTGATTCATGGTAATGCAGCTGAGTTTGAATTAGAAAATCATGCGCGTCGCCATGCTGCTTCGATTCGTGATGATGGTTTATTGAAAGTGTTAGCTGGAAAAACCACGTTAGAAGAAGTATTGCGTGTGACGAATGAAGCTGCAGAAGTGTAAATACGATATAAGTAAAAAAACAGCATGGATCACCATGCTGTTTTTCTTTGTAAAATCTGAAATCATTATTCAGTGGTTACGATATTAAAATTCACATCAATATTGCCACGAGTTGCATTTGAATATGGACAAACAATGTGTGCAGCAGCAACCAATTGTTCAGCTTCAGCTTGTTCCATACCCATCAGATAGACATTTAAAGTGACTTCGATACCAAAGCCATTTGGAATTGGACCAATTCCCACTTCACCTTCAACATAAGCATCTTTCGTAATTTTGAATTTATCTCGATTTGCAACAAATTTCATTGCACCTAAGAAACATGCTGAATAACCCGCCGCAAAAAGCTGTTCAGGATTGGTCACCTCACCACCAGCACCGCCCATTTCTTTTGGCACACCTAACTGAACATCTAAGACACCGTCTGATGAAGTTGCACGACCATCACGACCACCTGTAGCTTTTGCTTTTGCACGATAAACGACTTGTTCTAAAGACATGATTTTTATTCCTGAATAAATATTGTGTACAATTAAATCGTACACGATATATCTAGGAATGCAAGTTATCGATTTGTAAACTTAGCTTCTATTGCGTGAGATGGTGACGTAATGTCGCAAGCTGATCTTTAAGCTCTGTAAGTGATGTGGTTGAACAGGCCGCTGCTTCTGAAATTTTGGATGGAATATCGACTGCTTGTAATTTTAAAGTATGACCTTGTGGCTTAAGAGAAATAATAACCTGTCTTTCATCTTCGAGTGAGCGTTTGCGTGAAATTAGTTGTGAGGCTTCAAGCTTTTTTAATAATGGAGTGAGTGTGGAAGATTCTAAGAATAATCTTTCTCCGATCTCAGACACACTGAGTTGATCCCTTTCCCAAAGCACTAACATTACCAGATATTGAGGGTAAGTTAATCCGAGAGGAGAGAGCAATTGACGGTAGACTTGATTTAAGGCAAGGTTGGTTGAGTAAATCAGAAAACAAAGCTGATTATCTAATAGTAATTGCTTATGTTCATCACCCATGCGCTTCTCAAACAGTATATTCATGTGATCATTATATCGTGATCTGCTTATGATTAGTTACGCAGATTTCATATCAATCATTACCAAAGCTCAGTGATTTTTTTCATCAAACGCGCCCTATAACGTGCTGTTGGATTATTAGGGTTATTAAGCGCTTCTTGTGCATAATATTGTTGCCAAGCAACAATCATGTCTAAAGTTGCACCTTTTTGTTTGATAATAAGCACGTCTTCTCGCTGGATATTATCTAATCTTTGTCTCGCACCTTCAGAACCTGTTCCCCAACCAATCACCCATTGCCCAAAAGAGTTTAATGATAAATTTTGCGGTGTAGATAAGATACTTTGTGGACTGGCATTGGTTTCAACGATTGCTGCATGAAGTTGTGCAATTGCCCCTATAAAAAATAAAAAAATGAAAATTACTTTAAACATAAATCAAACTTAATACGAATGAATTGAGGGTATTACATCATGTATAGAATACGACGATTTGATCTTGTTCTACCATGATAAATAAAGCCTATTAAATCATGATCCTACAAAACATACATTTATGAAAATTGACTATAACAGTCAAAGTGATGCCATATGAGGATAAATTGAACAAAAGTATGCTTAGATAAAACGATTGTTTTTAATAATTGATAAGTTTGCGATGCTGCATTAATGGCATTGCTAGTCGAATATCATTTTGTTCAGCTAGGTCAAATGAAGATGTAATTAAACCATGTCCTTCAACTGTAATCATTTCTAATAGTTGCCCTCGGCTATTTGTAATCCCTGCATGACCCCAAGTTTGACGCTGTTCACCATGCCAGCCTTGCTGGGCTGCACCAAGCACATAACATTGGCTATCCATTGCACGTGCTTGTAATAGTAATTGCCAATGAAGTTGCCCTGTAGTGTAAGTAAATGCAGCAGGCGCGGTTAGAATGTTTGCTCCTTTGGTGCGTAACATCAACGAGAGTTCTGGAAAACGCAGGTCATAACACACCATCAGTCCGATATTGCCAAAAGGTGTTTTGGCAACTACAACTTCATCACCAGGTTCAAAGAATCTTGATTCCTGATAACCACCGACAGCATCACTGACCTGAACGTCAAATAAATGGATTTTGTCATAACGCGCTTCAGTTTTTTCAGGACTAATGCATAAACTGACGGTTCTAACTCGACCATCATTAATGATTGAACCATCAGGACGAAACGGGCAAGGGAGGGTACCTGCGATAATCCAGATTTGATAACGATGAGCCAATTGTTCCAATCGTTGTTGGATGCTCTCGAATTGTGCTGCTGTCTCGCGTTGTTTCCCTGCTGCAAAACAAACAAAATTTTCTGGGAAAACAATAAGCTCAGCAGCTTGAGCCTTACTTTGTTGGATCAATGATTCAATGACGATGAAATTTGCTTCAATGTCATTTTGAGAGTTCATTTGTGCAACAGAAAGTAAGGTCATACAAGCATCACAATTTAGTTTTCAGCAATTATGCATTTTGTTTTTGTGAATCAAGAGATAAAAACTCTTGTTCTTTTTGCAATTGCTTTACAAGTGGCTCAAACATATTTTGGTTGTTTTCATTTAAACGCATTAGTGTTTTATGCGCATCTAACACAGTGTTGAGCATTGCACTATGTGTAACGTGCTCTTCAGTTAATTCTAAAGTGCATACGTTTGGATCGCCGCAATAATTTAAAATCACAAATACCTGACCTAGCCCCATACTGTTGGCTAAAGTTGTAATATCTGGATTTGTCGAGAGCATAACAGCTTGAATATGATGAACTTGTTTAAGCTTAAGACCTAGTTTTGCAAGTACACCCAAGACTGTGCTGTCAATAAATGTAGTTTCAGTTAAATCAACAATTGCACCGACAACATTCTGTTGCTGTTCAATTTTGTTGAGTAACTTGTCTAAACTTATACAAGAGTGAGCGCGCACTTCGCCAATAAGCTTGAAAATATGCGTTCCGTTCAAACTTGCATATTCAACATGACCTGTTGACATATAAATGCCATTTTCAGAGAAAGGATATAAAATTATCCCATAGTGATATTCTAGACACAAGTGGTTGGATGCTGTGATCTAATTAAAATATTGATTTTAGAGTTAATTCATTCGACATATGCTTAATATTGCAATATCGTCAGCAACATGATCTGGTGCTTTGAAAGCGTCATGCTGAAGATGTTCGACCAATTGATTAAATTGATCATTCAAACCGCCGTCAAATGGTTCAAGTGCGCCATCAGAACATAATATAAAACGAGCATTACGGCTCAGCGTACAACAATGTTCTTCAACTTCTAGTTCTTCAGTAAGACCTAATGGAAAGCTACTTGTTGTAAGGATTTGTGGTGGTTGGTTGGGCTCAAAGATAATTGGAGGAGGGTAGTGCCCAGCACTTGACCAACATACTTCATGAGTTGCTAAGTTTAATATTCCCGCCACCATAGTAATATGCTTTTCAATATTTTCTTGTACTAACATTGCATTTAGTTTTTGAATCAATTGACTAGGTGTTTTTGATCGGCCATGAAATGCCGCCATCCAAGATGTCAGTAAACTACTTGTTACCCCATGACCTGAAACATCTGCTAAATAAAACAAGACTTCATCATCATTTAATCTCCAGTAATCATACCAATCTCCTGACAGGTAAGCTGAAGGCTGAAAAAATGATTCAAATTGATAGTTTGGTAATTCGATCGGGTTTGGTAATAATCTTTTTTGTAGTTCTGCGGCGGAAGGTAAATCTCTACTATCTTGATTACGTTTATATTGAGCATCGATTTTAAATAATGAGTGAACAGGATTTTTGGGTAATTCACTCCAAATCCATCCTGCCAACGCACCCATTTCCCATGCTTGAGCTAATGCAGTTCCTTCATGTTCAAAAGCAAGAACAATTGTAGGTAATTTCCATTGGTATTTTAAAAAATCTTGTACATCGGCAATAGCAATTATTGTTGGATCATACAAATCTAAATCATCGATATGAATGATTTGTAAACTCGGTAACTCATTTAGTGCTTGTTCTAAATAAGATATTGAGCGTGTGGGTTGAATAAAATACATAGATAAGCAGCCGACCTTTTGTATTTGTATGATCATTTTTTAATTCATCATAGATGAAATATGATGAAAAACATAGTATTGCTAAAACTTTAAATTAATACATAAGTCTATCATTTAAAGTTCCTAAGAGATTACTTGTCATCACCTGATTGATCGTTATTATCATCTTCGTCACTTACAAATGAAACATCTGCCGAATCTCCATGCTTTTCAGCGATTTGGAAGGCTTTACGTTGTAAGTAAAAATCACGGATCATTGAATATTTATCGCCTTTTAAGCTTTCTTCAATATCCAAAATTTGTGAGCGAGCATCAATTGCTTGTAATAAATTAGTAGACCAATAAATACCTTCTTGATCATCTAATAAATATTTTTGTGGGCGACCAAAACTATCTGTTGCTAAACCAAAACCGTCACGGAATGTGCTTGGACCAAAAAATGGCAGCATCACGTAAGGACCTGATGGTACACCGTAGTAACCTAAAGTGACGCCAAAACTTTCCTCTTCAGTGGTTAGGCCTAAACGACGGGCAGGATCAGCAAAACCTAGTGTTGTAAGCGTATTAATCGTGAAACGACCTAATGTCTTGGCAGCGCGAGTTGGTCGTCCTTGGATTAATTGGTTGACTGCATTCCAAGGCTCACCTAGATTTTTCCTAAATTGGCGATAAGGAGTACGGACTTCTTCTGGAACTTTTGCTACATACTGTATTGCAACAGGTTTTAATAAATTACGATCCAAAGCATCATTTAAAGCAAAGATCTGTCTATTCAATGGTTGTAAAGGATCTTTTACAGCATCAGGTTGGGCAGCGTTTGCATTGACCTTTAAATCATTTCTAGTGATATGTTTTAAATCTTTTATGGCTTGAATCGTCGATGTTGATTGTTGATTGTTGGTATTTGCCACAGAGCTTGTTTGAATAGATGGCTCGTTTTGAACTTCTTGTGCTAATACAGGTGAGTATGCCCCAGCAGTTAACAGCCCAAGCAAGATGTAATTTGAGTAATGCATATAAGTCCTTCGTCGCCATTAGAGCGAAATACAGTCATTAGAATGATTGCGCTGCATGACGCAAAACATAGATATAAGGTATACAGTTTAGTTGTTCTCTTCTTATTAAAACAAATTCGGTCGAAAAATATAAGAAAAATTGTGATTTTGGTTTAAAAACGTCCACTTAAATAAAAAAGATTAGGAAATGGGGTTGTGTTGGGAGAGGAATGGTGTAGAATGCACATCCATCGGCGGTGATGCAGATAAAAACTTGTTGAGAAACAAGGATTTGGCTAAAGTAGTTAGGTTCTTGGGTTGATTAGTGAGTTTTAAAAATATCGAAATTACCTGTTGACTTTAATTTAGATTAGAGTAACATAGCCGACCTAGCTTGGTGATGACGAATCATCGAGAAGATCATTAAGAGAATAGAAGAACAACTTGTGTGGATTTTTACTGGTTGATCGATCGAAAATATTTCATTGATTGAATGGTAGAAATTTCTCGAAGTTTATTTGAGCGAATTTTTAGTCAGAAAATTGATGAGCCAGATTTAGTACTTTTAGTAAAGTACAAATGATTTTAAACTGAAGAGTTTGATCATGGCTCAGATTGAACGCTGGCGGCAGGCTTAACACATGCAAGTCGAGCGGGGTGATGTGCTTCGGTACTGATCCTAGCGGCGGACGGGTGAGTAATGCTTAGGAATCTGCCATTTAGTGGGGGACAACATTCCGAAAGGAATGCTAATACCGCATACGTCCTACGGGAGAAAGCAGGGGATCTTCGGACCTTGCGCTAAATGATGAGCCTAAGTCGGATTAGCTAGTTGGTGGGGTAAAGGCCTACCAAGGCGACGATCTGTAGCGGGTCTGAGAGGATGATCCGCCACACTGGGACTGAGACACGGCCCAGACTCCTACGGGAGGCAGCAGTGGGGAATATTGGACAATGGGCGGAAGCCTGATCCAGCCATGCCGCGTGTGTGAAGAAGGCCTTTTGGTTGTAAAGCACTTTAAGCGAGGAGGAGGCTACCTGGATTAATACTCTGGGATAGTGGACGTTACTCGCAGAATAAGCACCGGCTAACTCTGTGCCAGCAGCCGCGGTAATACAGAGGGTGCGAGCGTTAATCGGATTTACTGGGCGTAAAGCGTGCGTAGGCGGCTGATTAAGTCGGATGTGAAATCCCTGAGCTTAACTTAGGAATTGCATTCGATACTGGTCAGCTAGAGTATGGGAGAGGATGGTAGAATTCCAGGTGTAGCGGTGAAATGCGTAGAGATCTGGAGGAATACCGATGGCGAAGGCAGCCATCTGGCCTAATACTGACGCTGAGGTACGAAAGCATGGGGAGCAAACAGGATTAGATACCCTGGTAGTCCATGCCGTAAACGATGTCTACTAGCCGTTGGGGCCTTTGAGGCTTTAGTGGCGCAGCTAACGCGATAAGTAGACCGCCTGGGGAGTACGGTCGCAAGACTAAAACTCAAATGAATTGACGGGGGCCCGCACAAGCGGTGGAGCATGTGGTTTAATTCGATGCAACGCGAAGAACCTTACCTGGCCTTGACATACTAGAAACTTTCCAGAGATGGATTGGTGCCTTCGGGAATCTAGATACAGGTGCTGCATGGCTGTCGTCAGCTCGTGTCGTGAGATGTTGGGTTAAGTCCCGCAACGAGCGCAACCCTTTTCCTTACTTGCCAGCATTTCGGATGGGAACTTTAAGGATACTGCCAGTGACAAACTGGAGGAAGGCGGGGACGACGTCAAGTCATCATGGCCCTTACGGCCAGGGCTACACACGTGCTACAATGGTCGGTACAAAGGGTTGCTACCTAGCGATAGGATGCTAATCTCAAAAAGCCGATCGTAGTCCGGATTGGAGTCTGCAACTCGACTCCATGAAGTCGGAATCGCTAGTAATCGCGGATCAGAATGCCGCGGTGAATACGTTCCCGGGCCTTGTACACACCGCCCGTCACACCATGGGAGTTTGTTGCACCAGAAGTAGGTAGTCTAACCGCAAGGAGGACGCTTACCACGGTGTGGCCGATGACTGGGGTGAAGTCGTAACAAGGTAGCCGTAGGGGAACCTGCGGCTGGATCACCTCCTTAACGAAAGATTGACGATCGGTAAGAATCCACAACAAGTTGTTCTTCGAAGATGTATCTGAGGGTCTGTAGCTCAGTTGGTTAGAGCACACGCTTGATAAGCGTGGGGTCACAAGTTCAAGTCTTGTCAGACCCACCACTACTGACGAAGTGATGAATAATCACAAGCTGCTAGATAAAAAGATATGTCGTTCATTATGATTAAAGCTGGGGACTTAGCTTAGTTGGTAGAGCGCCTGCTTTGCACGCAGGAGGTCAGGAGTTCGACTCTCCTAGTCTCCACCAAATTTCAAGATTAGAAAAACAACGTTTTTCCTTGAAATTTAAGCAAACAGCTATGCTGTGCGCAGGCACACATAGAACGAAGCTTAGAGCTAAAGATTACAGAACTTAGTAAGCAAATAGCTTCTTAACTTCTGTGATTTATCACAGTTTACTACTCGCTGACGAGGTGGTAGTTAATCATTAACAGATTAGAAAATTGAGTCTGAAATAAATTGTTCACTCAAGAATTTAAGTTGATCGAAGTAATTTGATTGATTTAAACATATTGAGAACTAGCAAAAACACTGAATCAAGCGTTTTGGTATATGAATTTAGATTGAAGCTGTATGGTGATTAAATTCACAGACAACAAACCAGTAGCAATTAAGTTTGCAACGCTAACACTCACTTGTATGTGTTAACGACTGTTTGGGGTTGTATAGTCAAGTAATTAAGTGCATGTGGTGGATGCCTTGGCAGTCAGAGGCGAAGAAAGACGTGATAGCCTGCGAAAAGCTCCGGGGAGGCGGCAAATATCCTTTGATCCGGAGATTTCTGAATGGGGGAACCCACCCGCTATAAGGCGGGTATCATAAGCTGAATACATAGGCTTATGAAGCGAACGAGGGGAAGTGAAACATCTCAGTACCCTTAGGAAAAGAAATCAATTGAGATTCCCTTAGTAGCGGCGAGCGAACGGGGATCAGCCCATTAAGTTGTGTGTGTTCTAGTGGAACGCTCTGGGAAGTGCGAACGTAGAGGGTGATATTCCCGTACACGAAAGGGCACACACAATGATGACGAGTAGGGCGAGGCACGTGAAACCTTGTCTGAATATGGGGGGACCATCCTCCAAGGCTAAATACTCCTGACTGACCGATAGTGAACCAGTACCGTGAGGGAAAGGCGAAAAGAACCCCTGTGAGGGGAGTGAAATAGATCCTGAAACCGCATGCATACAAGCAGTGGGAGCCGACTTGTTCGGTGACTGCGTACCTTTTGTATAATGGGTCAGCGACTTACATTCAGTAGCAAGGTTAACCGTATAGGGGAGCCGTAGAGAAATCGAGTCTTAATAGGGCGTTTAGTTGCTGGGTGTAGACCCGAAACCAGGCGATCTATCCATGAGCAGGTTGAAGGTTGGGTAACACTAACTGGAGGACCGAACCCACTGTCGTTGAAAAGCCAGGGGATGACTTGTGGATAGGGGTGAAAGGCTAATCAAGCCTGGTGATAGCTGGTTCTCCCCGAAAGCTATTTAGGTAGCGCCTCGGACGAATACCATTGGGGGTAGAGCACTGTTTCGGCTAGGGGGTCATCCCGACTTACCAAACCGATGCAAACTCCGAATACCAATGAGTACTATCCGGGAGACAGACTGCGGGTGCTAACGTCCGTAGTCAAGAGGAAAACAATCCAGACCGCCAGCTAAGGCCCCAAAATCATAGTTAAGTGGGAAACGATGTGGGAAGGCATAGACAGCTAGGAGGTTGGCTTAGAAGCAGCCACCCTTTAAAGAAAGCGTAATAGCTCACTAGTCGAGTCGGCCTGCGCGGAAGATGTAACGGGGCTAAAACTATGTGCCGAAGCTGCGGATTTGACATTAGTCAAGTGGTAGGGGAGCGTTCTGTAAGCCGATGAAGGTGTATTGAGAAGTATGCTGGAGGTATCAGAAGTGCGAATGCTGACGTGAGTAACGACAAAACGGGTGAAAAACCCGTTCGCTGAAAGACCAAGGGTTCCAGTCCAACGTTAATCGGGGCTGGGTGAGTCGACCCCTAAGGCGAGGCCGAAAGGCGTAGTCGATGGGAAATTGGTTAATATTCCAATACTTCTGTGTAATGCGATGAGAGGACGGAGAAGGTTAAGTCAGCCTGGCGTTGGTTGTCCAGGTGGAAGGTTGTAGGCATGTATCTTAGGCAAATCCGGGGTACTCTATGCTGAGAACTGATAGCAAGCTGTACTTGTACAGTGAAGTGGCTGATACCATGCTTCCAGGAAAAGTCTCTAAGCTTCAGTTACACAGGAATCGTACCCGAAACCGACACAGGTGGTCAGGTCGAGTAGACCAAAGCGCTTGAGAGAACTCTGCTGAAGGAACTAGGCAAAATGGTACCGTAACTTCGGGAGAAGGTACGCTGCTGACGGTGATGGGACTTGCTCCCTGAGCTATTGGCAGCCACAGAAACCAGGCCGCTGCAACTGTTTATTAAAAACATAGCACTCTGCAAACACGAAAGTGGACGTATAGGGTGTGATGCCTGCCCGGTGCTGGAAGGTTAATTGATGGGGTTAGCGTAAGCGAAGCTCTTGATCGAAGCCCCAGTAAACGGCGGCCGTAACTATAACGGTCCTAAGGTAGCGAAATTCCTTGTCGGGTAAGTTCCGACCTGCACGAATGGCATAATGATGGCGGCGCTGTCTCCAGCAGAGGCTCAGTGAAATCGAAATCGCTGTGAAGATGCAGTGTACCCGCGGCTAGACGGAAAGACCCCGTGAACCTTTACTGCAGCTTGACATTGAACTTTGACCTTACTTGTGTAGGATAGGTGGGAGGCTTTGAAGTTGGAACGCTAGTTCCAATGGAGCCGTCCTTGAAATACCACCCTGGTAATGTTGAGGTTCTAACTCTGCCCCGTAATCCGGGGCGAGGACCATGTCTGGTGGGTAGTTTGACTGGGGCGGTCTCCTCCTAAAGAGTAACGGAGGAGTACGAAGGTGCGCTCAGCGTGGTCGGAAATCACGCGTAGAGTATAAAGGCAAAAGCGCGCTTAACTGCGAGACCCACAAGTCGAGCAGGTACGAAAGTAGGTCTTAGTGATCCGGTGGTTCTGTATGGAAAGGCCATCGCTCAACGGATAAAAGGTACTCTGGGGATAACAGGCTGATACCGCCCAAGAGTTCATATCGACGGCGGTGTTTGGCACCTCGATGTCGGCTCATCTCATCCTGGGGCTGAAGCAGGTCCCAAGGGTATGGCTGTTCGCCATTTAAAGAGGTACGCGAGCTGGGTTTAGAACGTCGTGAGACAGTTCGGTCCCTATCTACCGTGGGCGCTGGAAATTTGAGAGGATCTGCTCCTAGTACGAGAGGACCAGAGTGGACGAACCTCTGGTGTACCGGTTGTGACGCCAGTCGCATCGCCGGGTAGCTATGTTCGGAAGGGATAACCGCTGAAAGCATCTAAGCGGGAAGCCTACCTCAAGATAAGATTTCCCTAGGAATTTATTCCTCTAAAGAGCCGTTCGAGACTAGGACGTTGATAGGTTGGGTGTGGAAGCACGGTGACGTGTGAAGCTGACCAATACTAATTGCTCGTGAGGCTTGACTATACAACACCCAAACAGTTGTTGTATTCAAGATAAATTCAATACACAACTTGATTTAGTGTACAAACTAGTTACAATACAGACCAATTATCTAATCCGTTAATAACTCTTTGGATCGTAAGTAAGGCATACATTATTAATTAATGTGAATAAGACCCGAAAACACCACAACAGTTTGCTGGCGACAATAGCAAGAGTGAACCACCTGATCCCTTCCCGAACTCAGAAGTGAAACCTCTTAGCGCTGATGGTAGTGTGGCGTTTGCCATGTGAGAGTAAGTCATCGCCAGCTTTTAATTCTAAAACACCCCCTGATCGAGAGATGAGGGGGTGTTTTTTATGCTGTGGCAAAGAAATTGGGAGTTGATCTAAGAATAAATTTTAGTCTGATGAAAATTGTGTCATATGTAGAAATTAGAGTTGTGTTATTCTCTTAGTAGTATGTCGAATAATTAATAAAGATGGGTTAGCATGATTTTTTATACACTTTTATCTGCTTACGACTTGGTCTAGTTTTCTAGCAGGGGATTTAATTAAGCTTGTGCGAAGAACGATGGGACAGAACGTGCTTGAAGAAATGCTTGAGTGTCTTAAGCAGCAAAACATAAAATAATATACGCTATTTGAATGTTTGTTAAATGAGAGGGATACAATCCCCAATTACAATAAATATTTGCACCTTTGTTATTTTTGAGCAGATTAATCAGTAGAAAAGAGCTTTGCTTATAGGCGTAAACATTGCTTTATGTTATAAATATTTTTATGGGCATGTTTCTTGCTTATTTAAAAAGGGAAGTCTTAGTATGAAATTATCTGTAGGGTTGAAAGTTGCGAATAGTTTATCGTTGACCCCTCAATTACAGCAGGCAATTCGTTTACTACAACTTTCTAGTTTGGAATTGGAGCAAGAAATACAAATTCAATTAGATAGTAATCCGTTACTGGAAAAAACTGAAGAAAATAATACAACAGAAAGTTTATCTACTTCAGAGATCAGTGAGTCAGGAGATTTAACCACTGAACTTAATGCAGATCATTTACCAAATGACTTGCCTGTTGATACCGAATGGGATGATATTTATACACATCAATCAACTGCATTGGCGTCGCCAGAATATGAGGAACGAGAGGATAATCGTCAAGTTCAATTGAGTCTAAAAGAACATATCTTAGAGCAAGTGAATTTATTGCATTTTTCTACAGTAGATAAATTAATTGCCTATTGCATCGTTGATTCTTTAGATGATAAAGGGTTTTTAGATGCTGAATTAGATGATATTTTGCTTGCAGTTACTCGTTTATTACAGGAAATGGAGAGTGCTGATGAGGTTGAAGAAGATGAAATTATTGTTGTTTTAAAACATATTCAACGTTTAGATCCAATTGGAGTGGGTTCTCGAAATTTAGCAGAATGTTTAAAGATCCAATTAGAAGGCATAGATCAAAAAAAATCATACTTAGCTGAAGCAAAGTGTTTACTGAAGTATTATGAATTATTAATAGCAAATGATTTAAATAAACTATTAAAACAAACAGGTTTGTCTAAAGAGCAGTTGAAAGGTGCTGTTGATTTATTAAAAACATTAAAACCTTACCCAGGTTTAGAATTTAGCCAACAAGAATCTGAATATCAAGTTCCTGATGTTGTGGTTTCTAAGAAAGATCAACATTGGCAAGTGCAGCTTAATCCCGATGTTATGCCTAAATTAAGGATTAATTCTTTTTATTCAAATATGATTCGTCGTGCTGATCAGAGTGATGATAATGTTTATTTACGTAATCAAATGCTTGAGGCTAAAAATTTTATTAAAAGTATAGATGAACGACATAAAACATTACTCAAAGTTTCAACTTGTATTGTGGAACATCAGCGAGCTTTTCTTGAACAAGGACCTGAGGCGATGAAGCCTTTAGTTCTCCGTGATGTTGCAGAGGAAGTTGAATTGCATGAGTCTACTGTTTCACGTGTAACAACTAATAAATATATGCTTACACCACGTGGTTTATTTGAATTGAAATACTTTTTTTCAAGTCATGTTGGAACGACGACAGGTGGTGAGGCATCTTCAACTGCGATTCGGGCAATGATTAAAAAATTGGTTTCGAATGAGAATCCGCGTAAGCCTTTGTCTGATAATGCAATTGCGGAAATGTTGAAAGATGAGGGGATTGAAGTAGCTCGACGTACAGTCGCAAAATATCGTGAATCGTTACATATTCCATCATCTTCAGAGAGAAAAGTCTTGATCTAAATTTCAAGGTGTGACTATTCTAGGGATTCATTATTACGGAATAATGAATCTTTTTAATAATCACTAAAGGAATCGCTAAAATGATTTAATGAATATTGAATCTTAATATGCATTAAATTTGCTTAGGCGATTCTTTGTATCCTTAGAAAAGGTGAGGGATAGAATTATGCAAATAACGATTCGTGGACACCATTTAACTATTACGCCTGCTATTGAAGAAAATATAAAAATGAAATTTAGTCAAATGACTAAGCATCTAGATCAAGTGAATAGTATGCAAATCAAATTGGCTAAAGATCATCAAATTGATAGACGTTCTCATAAAGGGAGCTCAAATCATATTGCTGAGGCGATTATTCGCTTACCGGGGATTGAACTGTTTGCGCAGGCGACAGCAGATGATATGTATACTTCGATTAATAAATTAACAGAAAAACTGAAAAGACAACTTACAAAACATAGAAAAATACAGTGTTCTTATCAACATGAGCTAGCAATTTTAACTTAAGTTTTTTTATCAAAAGAGGCTTTGCAAATAGCCTCTTTTTTTTTATCGATAAAAAAAGAAATGGCTTACTGAATTATCTGAAAAAGTTATAGTAAAATGTATGGTTTGACGCCATGGTTGTATAAGAGGTCTAGTAATGAATAGTGAGCAGCTCACGCAAATTTTAAAAGAAGCTTTCCCTGAAGCAGAAGTAGCAGTGAGTGGCCAAGCTGGGAAATTCGACCTTCGAATTGTTGATGATCAGTTTGATGGCAAACGTACGATTACTCGTCAACAAGCCGTATATGCACCATTAAACTCTTATATCGCAAGTGGTGAAGTGCACGCAGTTACGATTCGCGCAATGACAAAAGACGAATGGCGCAAAGCAAGCCTTTTCGGAGCTTAAATATTAATGGATAAATTTTTAATTACGGGCGGTGTTAAGCTCGAGGGCGAAGTACGTATTTCTGGTGCTAAAAATGCGGCTCTGCCTTTACTTGCTGCAATGATTCTTGCAGATTCTCCGATTACTTTAACGAATGTACCTCATTTAAAAGATGTGAACACCTTAGTGAAGCTGATTGCTGGCTTAGGCGTTACAATGAGTTATGAAGGGGATACGGTTCGTGCGGATGCGTCAACATTAGATAATCAGTTTGCACCTTATGAACTTGTGAAAACTATGCGTGCATCAATTTTGGTACTCGGTCCACTATTGGCTCGCTATGGAAATGCTAAAGTTTCATTACCTGGTGGTTGTGCGATTGGTTCACGTCCTGTTGATCAGCATTTAAAAGCATTGGAAGCTTTAGGTGCGCAGATTGAAGTTGAAAATGGTTATGTTCATGCTTCTGTTGATGGTCGCTTAAAAGGTGGCGAAGTTATTTTTGATATGGTCACTGTTGGTGGCACTGAAAATATCTTGATGGCTGCTGTATTGGCTGATGGTGTGACGACAATTCGTAATGCTGCTCGTGAACCTGAAATTACTGACCTTGCACAAATGCTCATTAAAATGGGTGCCAAGATTGAAGGTCTCGACACAGATACATTAGTTGTAACTGGCGTTGAAAGTTTACATGGCTGTGAATATGCGGTTGTTGCTGATCGAATTGAAACTGGTTCATATTTAGCTGCTGCTGCAATTACAGGTGGTCGAGTTAAAACCACGCATACGGACCCAGCATTGTTAGAAGCAGTATTGGATAAGTTTGAAGAAATGGGTGCAGAAGTGACCCGTGGTGATAATTGGATTGAACTAGATATGCAAGGTAAACGTCCTAAAGCTGTGAGTTTTAGAACTTTACCTCATCCCGAATTTCCAACTGATATGCAAGCGCAGCTTATGGCGGTCAATGTGATTGGTCGTGGTTTTGCAACGATTTCAGAAACAATTTTTGAAAATCGTTTTATGCATGTTCCTGAATTGTCACGTATGGGCGCAAATATTCAAGTGGAAGGGCATGATGCAGTCGTAACTGGCGTAGATAAATTGCAAGCTGCTCCTGTAATGGCGACTGATTTACGTGCATCATTTTCTCTTGTTCTCGCTGCATTAGTCGCAGAAGGTGAGACTTTAGTTGATCGTATCTATCATATCGATCGTGGCTATGAACAAGTTGAAGAAAAGTTACAAAGTTTAGGTGCTCAGATTAAGCGAGTAAAAGGATGAATGACTTAAGAAACGATGATCCAAATTTTGATGTAATGGGTAATTTTGATCATGGTTTAACCTTAGCACTCAGTAAAGGACGTATCCTAAAAGAGACATTACCTTTACTTGAGAATGCGGGTATTAATTTATTAGAAGATCCTGATAAATCACGTAAATTAATTTTCCCAACCACACATAAAAAAGTACGTATTTTGATTCTTCGTGCTTCTGATGTACCGACGTATGTTGAGAACGGTGCAGCAGATTTTGGTGTAGCGGGTAAAGATGTGCTGATGGAACATGGCGCCCAACATGTTTATGAGTTACTTGATCTAAAAATTGCAAATTGTAAATTGATGACTGCTGGTAAAGTTGGCATGGAACGTCCGAAAGGCCGTTTAAAAATTGCAACTAAATACGTGAATCTTACTCGTCAATACTATGCAAGTTTAGGTGAACAAGTTGATGTGATCAAACTTTATGGATCGATGGAGCTTGCACCTTTGGTTGGGTTGGGTGATTACATCGTCGATGTGGTCGATACAGGTAATACTTTACGTGCCAATGGTTTAGAGCCATTAGAAGAAATTTGCAAAGTTTCTTCTCGTTTAATTGTCAATAAAGCGAGCTTTAAACGTAAACAAGCCGTGTTAAATCCAATTTTGACGCAACTTGAAGAAGCTGTGAAATTACGTTCAGTATGATTTTGTATGATGATTCAAAAAAACCGTTCTTTTGAACGGTTTTTTTATCGCTTAATTTTCTAATTAAGGGAAAGAATGTCTTACTTTCAGATTTGGCTGTGAGCTAAAAGGATTTATCGTTTTTTGATTAGAGATAAGAATGAAAACGCCCTTGTAACGTAAACAAGAGTCTATTTAAAAATTACAAACACAATCTATTCCTTACATCGAGTGATTGCCGCATATTGAATCGGCTGATGAAGTTATAGCCCGCTCAGTTGAAAGTATTGCCAAACGAGCAATTGCGTGTTTGATGATTATCCAAGTGGCATGTGATTTAAAAAAATCAGCAATTTGATCGAGAAACTAAAGACTTTATCGTTGATTTGCTAAATAAATTTGAAGTATTTGATGAGCTAACCCTTAAAGAACAAAATATTTTAAATCAAGAGGTTTCTCAACAAGATGTCGTGAATATGATTTGGAAATATGAGGCTTACTAGGTTTTACTTTGGGCACTCGGAATTGTAAAAGAACTCAATGCTCCAAATGAAATAGTAGATTGTGATTTTGCAGTTCAGGTAGTTTCTGCTTGTCGCTTATTTGATGAATTTATGCAGCAAGTTGAGTTAAGAAATCTGGATGAAATTTTAGATCAGGCAGATTTGACCTATCGTTATGATTGGGCATGCGTAGATGCTCGTTTAAAACAACAAGATGCGCCTGAAAATTTAAATGCTTCAGTTGTTGTGGAACGTCATGGTGCTTTGAATTGGCTAATACAGCATGATGGAGATTGGGATAATCCAGACTTAAATACATAAAATTTAAAATATTTAAACCTAAAAATGATTTTTTCTATTAAAGCAGGTGGAAATGCTGATGTTATCTTGCCCACAAGCGTGTTGAAAAAGAGTAAACTTAGCCTTCTCTTATTCGCCTTGTGGGTAAATTGATGCGACGTTTATCGACTCAGGATCAAAATTTTAAACAGGCATTTGCTGAACTTTTAGCATTTGAAACTGTGAATGATCCTCAATTAGTACAAACTGTAGACCAAATCATTGCTGATGTTCGTCAGTATGGTGATGATCATGTACTTAAATTAACACAACAGTTCGATCGACATCCAGCGCATCAATTCTCGGATTTGGAACTGACCCAAGCTCAACTTAAAACTGCATTTGAAGGCTTAAGCACAGAAATTCGTGAAGCCTTAGAATTGGCTGCAAAACGTATTCGTTCTTTCCATCAGGCACAAAAGCAGGAAGGTTGGACTTATGTTGATGATCTGGGTAATACCTTAGGTCAGAAAGTCACGCCACTTGATCGCGTCGGGATTTATGTTCCTGGTGGATTAGCATCTTATCCATCATCTGTACTTATGAATGCTTTACCAGCACATGTAGCAGGGGTTCCTGAAATTATCATGGTGGTTCCAGCGCCGAATGGTGAATTGAATCCATTGGTTTTAGCAGCTGCATATTTAGCAGGGATAAGTCGTGTATTTACTATTGGCGGTGCTCAAGCCGTTGCAGCGTTAGCTTATGGAACGCAAACCATTCCAGCTGTCGATAAAATTACAGGACCGGGGAACCGTTTTGTAGCAGCAGCCAAACGTGCAGTCTTTGGTCAGGTAGGTATTGATATGATCGCGGGGCCTTCGGAAATTTTGGTGTATGCCGAAGGGGAAAATAATGCTGAATGGTTGGCTATGGATGTATTGTCTCAAGCTGAGCATGATACGGTTGCACAAGCCATTTTTATTACGCCAGATGAAGCACTTTTAAATGCTGTCGAAACAGCCATTGAAAAGCATTTAAGTGAATTGCCAAAAGCAGAAATTGCTCGAACTTCGATTCAAAATCGTGGTGCGTTAGTACTGGTAAAGGATCGTGCGGAAGCGATTAAACTGATTAATCAGGTTGCTCCAGAGCATTTAGAATTATGTCTTGATGATGCTGAATTAATGAGCCAAGAGATTTGTCATGCAGGTGCGATCTTTATGGGGCGTTATACGCCTGAAGCGATCGGTGATTATTGTGCAGGTCCAAATCATGTTTTACCGACTTCGGGTACAGCGCGTTTTTCTTCACCGCTCGGCGTTTATGATTTCCAAAAGCGTTCAAGTTTAATTATGTGTTCGCAAGAGGGCGTTAAAACTTTGGCTAAAACAGCAGATGTGTTGGCAGTTGAAGAAAATCTTGATGCCCATGCACGCTCGGCACGCTATCGTTATCAATAACCGATTCGAAGAATAGATAGGGGCTGATAGAAGCCCCTTTTTTGAGATATATGAGAGTAGAACAATGACGTTTACAACTGAACAAATGCGTTTTTGGAGTCCAGAAGTTCGTGAACTTGAGCCATATGTACCAGGTGAGCAGCCTAAGATTCAGAACTTACTAAAACTTAATACCAATGAAAACCCATATCCACCATCACCTAAAGTTGTGGAAGCTGTTCAAGCAGTTTTAACTCACCAAGCCGATGCTTTGCGCTTGTATCCAGATCCAGATGCGACCGCTTTAAAGCAGGCAATTGCTAAACAGCAGCATGTTGATGTTGCTCAAGTCTTTGTCGGTAATGGTTCGGATGAAGTTTTAGCGCATATTTTTAAGGCTTTTTTTATTCAGAAAGAGCCAATTCTCTACCCAGATATTACCTATAGTTTTTATCCTGTTTATAGCCAGTTTTTTGGAACTCAGACCAAACAGATTCCATTGAATGAAAAATTCGAAATTGATGTGTCGGATTATGAACAGGAAAATGGCGGTATTATCATTACTAATCCAAATGCGCCAACCAGCATTGCATTAGGCTTAGATCAAATTGAACAGGTGTTAAAAGCCAATCCTGATCGAGTCGTGGTGATTGATGAAGCCTATGTCGATTTTGGTGCAGAGTCAGCGGTACAATTGGTCAATCGTTACGAAAATTTAGTCGTTTGCCAAACGACATCTAAGTCTCGTTCATTGGCGGGATTACGTGTCGGCTTTGCGATTGCACAAGCGCATTTGATTGCAGCACTTGAAGCTGTAAAGAATAGCTTTAATTCATACCCAATCGATCGTTTTGCAATTGCCGCAGCGGTGGCCTCATTTGAAGATCAAGCTTATTTTGAAGCGCAATGTGCCAAAGTGATTGAGAGTCGAGAAAAATTAGTTGGTGATCTCGTGGCTTTAGGTTTTGATGTATTGCCATCGAAAGCCAATTTTATCTTTGTCACGCATCCTCAATACGATGCTGCTCAACTGGCTCAACAATTACGTGAGCATGGTATTATTGTGCGTTATTTCAATAAACCAAGAATTAATCAATTTTTACGTATCACAATTGGTACCGATGAACAAAACCAGCGTCTAGTCGATACACTTAAAAATCAAATTTTATAATTCTATAAAATTTAGTTCTCAGATTTTTGCCATGTATTGAGCAAATCAAGCATGGCAGAAATTTTATCAAAGCATTCTTGGTACTCGGCTTCGGCATCAGAAGCAACCGTAATGCCGCCACCTGCCCACATCGATAATTGATCCTGATATTTTTGAATACTACGGATTAAGATATTCCAGCAACCTGTTCCATCAAAATTAAAATAACCCAAACTTCCACAATATGCGCCACGTGGAGCACCTTCTAATTCATTAATAATTTGCATAGCGCGAATTTTGGGTGCCCCTGTAATTGAACCACCCGGAAGGGCGGACAATAACATCTGCATGGGGTTTACTTCTTTTTTTAAGGTTGCAGTGATTTCACTGACCATATGATGGACTTGGTTGAAGCTTTCAATTTCGAAAAGTTTTGTCGTTTCTACAGATCCTGTTTCTGCATAAACACTTAAATCATTCCGAAGTAAATCAACAATCATCACATTTTCAGCCTGATCTTTTTCAGAGCGGCTGAGCTGATCTTTAGATTGTTGGTCTTGCTCGGCATCATCAAAACGAGGCATTGTACCTTTAATTGGTCGTGTTTTAATTTTTCGATTTGTTTGAAACTCGACAAACAATTCTGGAGAACAGCTGAGTAGCTCAAAATCATGTATCTTGAGATAGGCAGCATAAGGTGCATGGGTGAGCGCCCATAAATCCTGTGCTCGATCTAATAATGAGCCTTCTGTTTTTGCAATAAACTCTTGAGTTAAATTAATCTGATAGCAGTCACCAGCTTTGATATATTCCTGCACTTGATTAAATGCATGTAGGTATTGTTGCTTAGACCAGCGCGGATAGCATTTTTCTAATAATGAGAAAGGTGTTTTTTGAATATTGATTGATTGATTGATTAGATTTATGACATTTTGATAAATACTTTCCGCCTCATTTTCATCACTATAAAAATACCAAGCATCATCCTGAAACTTTAAAAAAGTCGAATATAGACCTAAGAAAAAACTGGGTTGATTTCGTGAAACCATGTTTATAAATTGATTTGCACTATAGTCATAGCTAAAAAAGCCAATATATCCACCACCAAAAGTAGTTTTCATTGAACTTTGTGAATGGGATTGAAAATTTAAAAAATCGCTAATAGGCAAGGTTGCTTGTACATTCTTATATTTATTAAATTGAGTTTTACAAAATTTTTTGAGTTCTGACTGTTCTAATACTAAAAATTCTTGAGGCAAAAAACCAATTGTCGGAGTGTGATTGTCATATAAATAAACTAAACCAGTGAGTTCATTCAGTTGTATAAGAAGGTCAAATGCAGAGGTGAGTTGCGTGTCAAGTTTTTGCTGAAAATGAGACATATAACAAAAATACATTCATATACATTTGGAAAATATAATTGTACTACAATCATCTAAAATCTACTGATATTTATCCTATAGATAAAAGTTGAAAAATATTTCTGAAATCTATTGTGATTCTGTCTACTTAAATTGTAAAACAAGTTGCAATTTTCATGAATTGGTTTAAGAAAGCGCAATTGTTTACATTTAGCAGTGATTTGGGCGGATGATAAAAGGTTTAAATAGGATATTTGACTATGATTTTCTAAAAATGCTGATTAAAAAACTATAGTGCTTTCCATATGTTAGAGCATATAAATTAAAGTGGTGCACGAAAAAAGTATTATGCCGTTTGTCGGGTTATTTATAAAAAACGATTAACAGTAGTTGAACATAAAATAACAAACCTGTAATTTAGTACTTGCTAAAACGAACTACTCAAGGATTGGAAGTTCAAGTTGTCATTAAGAAAAAAACGACCGTGGACAGTTTAGAGTAGTGAAAGTCAAAAAATAAATGCTCTTGGGAGAGTGCTCAATGAAAATGTTTACTAAACTAGCTTTAGTTTCTTCAATGGCGATTAGCGCAAATGCAATGGCTATGCAGTCTATGGATGATGCTGCACTAAGCGCTGCAACAGGTCAAGACGGTATCAATATTGGTATCGGTATTTCTAAAATTGAAATTGAAAAAGTTTTAATTCACGATAATGATGGTTTAGGTGGTACAGCTACTAATGCTGGTGCTATCGTAATTAAATCAAATGGTACTGGTGCAACTGCTGCTAACGGTATCGTAATTACTGCTCCAATGGATGCTACAGGTACTGCTGTAGATAACACTCGTGCTTTAACATCACATAACCTTGCTGATCTTACAATTGATACAGATAAAGGTACTGGTACAAATGGTGCGTTCCTTAATGTCGCAGCTGCTGTATCTGGTTTAGATATTTATATCGGTGAAATTGGTGTGTCTGGCTCTAATGCAGCAAGCACTACAGTTCGTCGTGGTAACGATGCATCTAACTACAACGCAATTTTATCTGGTTTAACAATCAAAACAGGCGTTACAAGTGCAAACATCCAGTTAGGTGCTGCTCCACAAGGTGCAATGATTGTATTGAATACAACCATGCAAGGTGGTTTGGAAATTAAAAACCTAGGTATTATTGATAGTTCAACTAAACAAGGTACCGGTGATGGTACAGCTTCTAACCGTGCTGCTGGTCAAATTTACCTTGACAGTATCAAAGTTGCTGATGCTCCTATAGGTGCAGCTGCGGCAACAGGTAACTTAACTGTTAATGCTGCAGTAAGCGTAGTTGGTAAAGAAGGTTCTAACAACGGTTACTTACGTATTATCACTGGTTCTGGTGCTACTACACCTAAAACTGATATGTACATCAAAGGTGTTCGTTTAGGCAGTCAAGCAGCAGCTTCAATTGGTGATGTAGAAGTTCAAGGTTTACAAACTTACTATTTCGATGGTACTGCAAATGTTAAAGGTTCTATGATCACTATTTCTGGTCACTAATCTTATAACAAAAAAAAGCGCACTAGTTGCGCTTTTTTTTATTTGAAATAAGTATTTTTATGTGCTAAAAAACGGAAAATAGTTTTGCTAAAGCACAATAAATTACTTAATGATAACTAATTAGTATTAAAAAATACATTTCGTCAAAAAAAACTAAAAAAATGCTGTTTTTTTTTATAAAAAAAGGTATCTTCAACATGCAGGGATGAGGTGTTTACGGACACTAAAATAAAATGAATAAGGCAAGTTGTGCCACTGTTAGAAAAAGAGACTTATGTTAGAGATCGCTTTAGGCTCAGCATTGATGTATTACTTTACAACGCAAGCCTTCGAAATAGAAAAAAAACCAGAGGGGACTGTATATTATACAGAGACCTTAGATTCTCGTAACCCTTCTTTTACACGTAATCATCGTGAGGCGGTCACAATTAAACCTGCTATAGAAGATCAATTTCGGGGTATTGTTCGTCAGGCATATGACTACAGTTGTGGATCAGCCGCATTAACTACGCTGTTAAATGGCTATGGTGGTTTACGTTTGACTGAACAACAAACGATGACAGGTTTGCTTCAGTATGGTGAGTATCAACGTATTATTGAGCGCCGTAGTTTTTCTCTGTTAGACATGAAGCGATTTGTTACTGCACTTGGGTTGAATAGTGGTGGTTATCGAGGGGAATTTTCAGATTTAACCAGTTTAAAACAGCCTGCAATTGTTCCTATTACTTATGCTGGTTTTAAACATTTTGTTGTATATAAAGCATATAAAAACGGTCGAGTTTATGTGGCTGATCCATCATTAGGCAATATTAGTTTTGATGAAATTCGCTTTAAACAGATTTGGGATAATAATACACTTTTCATTGTAGATATTCCGGAAGAGTATCGTAAAAATTTATTAGCGTTGCAAGACTCAGATATGCGCCATGTAGAAGATGCAACTGTTAATAAATACGCGCTTGCGGAAATTCAGTTTCCGACACAAAAGTTTGAACGTATGGCTGATAAGGCATCAACGATGCGTAAAGTATTAGATGCAGATCCGACCTCTGCTACTTACAATCAACCAATTACGACTTTTATGCGCTTATATTACAAGCGGAAGTAATTTAGAAATCATTAAAATTAATGTATTAATAGGATGTAACGCAAAATGAAAAGTCCATGGATGAACATCAGTGTGTTGGCATTAAGTATGAGTGCAGTAACAACAACACTTTATGCTGAAGAACAGAAATCAACGGAAGTTCAGACCGAACAAACAGCGCAAGTAGATCAAGCTACAAATGCAGTGAAAGATGAGTCCAATGTAAAAGCTGGTGATAGTCAAGCAACACAAGCAGCAAATGCATTACAAAAGCAAGAAGGTGATGCGACTAAAGAAACAAATTTACAAGAAGTATTTACATCTAACGAACGTCAATATTCATTGATAAAAAAAGGTGTTATTTCTTCTTATTATGACATTGATTACACATACTATCGAGATAGTAGACTAGATCTTGCTACGGGCGATAGTACAAGTGCTTTACAACGCTTACGTGTTGAAGAAGATGCAAACCATACACTGACCAATACATTTACCACGCAATATGGTTTACTTGATAACTTGACCTTATCAGCATCTATTCCATTAATGGCTAAAAAAGATCTTTTACAGGATAAGACAGCCGCAGGTTTAGGTGATATTTCTTTTGGAGCTCGTTGGGAACCGTTTCCTTTAAAACAAGGGCGTCTTCCGTTGGTTTTATTTGGTAACTTATCAACTAAAACGGGTGATAGTCCTTATGAAATTGGTATTGATGAATTATCTACAGGTAAAGGATATTACTCGGTCGGTTTTGGAGCAAGTACGCGTAAATATATTGACCCTGTTGTTTTGTTCAGCTCAGTGTCAGCAAACTATGGTTTAAAAGAATCAGGTTTAAATCAGTTACGTGGTGGTGGTGCAACAGGACCTCGTATTCTTGAAAGTTTTGACCCAGGTTTAAGTGGTGGTTTCTCCTTTGGATTTGCGTACTCATTTAACTATGACGTATCACTAACCATGTCTTATCAACAAAGCTTTAATACTGGAGCAAAATTCTACTTTAAAAATGATGAAAGCTATCAATCAGCTGATCAAAGTAGTGCCATGTTGTCATTTGCATTGGGCGTAAGGGTATCACCTGAAACAATTGTAAATGGCACCGTTGCTATTGGATTAACGGAAGATGCGCCAGATGTGTCCTTGGGCTTGTCATTCCCACTCGATATTATAGGTTTTGGCAAGAAAGTTCGTTAAGGAGATGTAATGGTGAAATACCTAAAATTATGTCCCTTAACGGCAGCTATTCTTTTAGCTAGCTTATCAAATATTGCCAATGCGCAATTGGGACAAGACTTATCTGTAGACTTACGTTCTCTTTCTTTGGGGAATGCTGTCACCGCTGATCCACCAGGCATTAGTGCAGTACATTTTAATCCAGCAGCACTGGCGAAAATTGATGGTTTACAAACTGATGTACAAGGGATTTTAGCTAATTTTGCGATTAAACGGGATTATTCAGCTCCTGCTGGTTATAATGTTTTTGGTTATTCAGATGATCCATTGGTTTGTAATGATGGGCCAGAAGTTAGAACTGGAATTTGTACAGATTTTAAAGGAACAGTTCACGGGGACGTTGAATACGCAAGTATTTATGTACCGATTCTTAAAAAAATCGTAGATTTAGGACCTAATGCTCCATTAGCTGCACCAACTGCAGCGATTGCTTATAAGCCACCTGGTTCCAAAGTAACCTATGCGACAGCTATGTACGCACCATTAGTTGCAGGTTTTGGCGCAGAAGATGGTAATCCAAGTAATTATATGGGCCAACAAGTTGCATTAGAGCGTATTACCTATTTATCGCCCTCTTTTGGTTATCAAGTGAATGATCATTTATCAGTTGGTGCATCATTTGGTATGTCTTACCAAGCGATCGCACTTAAAACGGATCTACGCTTTCCAAATGAAATGATTGGTGTATTGCGAATGGTAGATGAAGTGGTATGTACTCCATTTAAGAATAATGGGGATATTATCACCGATTTACTATTATTTGGTATTTGTAACGCCAAAGAAGGTATGAACCCGTTTAGTAAAGTGGGGGCAATGGATGTATCTTTAGAGCAATCATTAAGTCCAAGTTATAATTTGGGCGTATTATGGGAGCCAACCGATGATTTTAGTTTTGGTATGGTTTATCAAAGTGAAGCTAAAATGCGATTGCGAGGTAAATATTTAATTAATAATGCGACAGCTCCGCAACAACTCGTAGCTGGTTTAAATTCGTCAGCGACTGGTCAAATTCTTGCGGCAATTCTTGGCTTGCCTGGGTATATTCCTAATGTGGAATCTGGTTTAGTTGCCATGGATTTTAAATATCCACAACATTTTAAAGCGGGTATAAAATATAAAATATTTCCCGACTTGCAAATGAACTTTGATCTCGGTTGGACCGACTTCGCTGCATGGGATAAGTTTAAGTTTGAATTTGATCGACAAATATCATTATTAAAGGTTGCTAAACTTTTGACTGCTGATGTAACGGATCGTTCTTTAGCTTTACCTTTAAAGTTTCAATCATCTTGGCGTTGGGGAATCGGTTTTGAATATTCAGCAACTGATCGGCTGAAGTTACGCATGGGTTATGAGCCTCGTACAAGTTCAATTCCGGATGACAAGCGCAATACGATGGTACCAATTAATAATGCTCAACTGTTCGGTTTAGGTGCTGGTTATCGATTTGATCAAGATACAGATTTAGATCTTTCAATTGGCTTCTTACGCAGTCGTGATGATATTCCTGCAAATACTAGTAGTCTTGCAAATAAAACAGGGGTTGATAATATTTTATTAAATCCGTATGCAGGCCTAGATATTAAAACCAATACTAAGGTAACTTTGCTTGGTATCAGCTATAGAACAAAATGGTAATGTTAACGACTATGATAATAAAACAATCTAAGCTTGCAATATCTGTAATTTTTACTGTTATTGCAAGTACTTCGGTTGTATATGCACAAGGTTTTTATACAATTATTGGCCCTGATGGAAGACCAATGATTATTCCTAAAAAACCAACAGAAAATGAGAATAGAACAGAACGTTCTACTCATGTTGATTCTTCGGCAGCATCAGATAAAAATCTACCTGTTAGAAATAATGTCAATTTAAATTTACCAACAATATCAATGTCTAATCAAGATGTTGTTAAGAATACAGTTAAAATGCAATCATCTTCAGAATCAAAATTAGCTTCTGACGTAGTTAATCAACCAAAATCTCAAAATTTTATAAATACTTCAAAAGAAATAATTGATGCAAATACGAATAAAAAGATAACACCAAAATTAAATGTTGCTAGTAAAAGTCTAACTACTATTGAGGCAGAATCATCTGCTTCATCTGCTTCATCTGCTTCATCTGCTTCATCTGCTTCATCTGCTTCATCTGCTTCATCTGCTTCATCTGCTTCATCTGCTTCATCTGCTTCATCTGCTTCATCTGCTTCATCTGCTTCATCTGCTTCATCTGCTTCATCTGCATTCATACAAGTAGATGGTATTGAATATGTGAATAATGAATATTTAGAAGATCAGGAATTTAATTTAGAGGGTAAAAAGCGCTTTTATACTATGCCTGATGGTACAGGACGTTTAGAGACGATAGAGCGTAAAAAAGGCGTAAGTCGATCAATTTTGGATAAAATATTAAACAAATCAAACCAGAGTCTAAATTCAATTACTTTATCTAATAATTATGTTCGTTTATCTGCACAAGATTTATCTCTGGCATTTGAGAATGATCGTTGTTTCTTAGAAAGTTATAGCAAAAATAAAACAATCAAGAGTTTAGTTCCCGAAAAAGAAATTGGCTTATGGCCTCGGAAACCTATAAAAGAAAAATTTGAATATGAATTGGTCAAGCTTGATCAAAATATTCAATATATGCAATTTGATTCTTATGCATCTAATACTGATAAACCGACATATTATTGGCCTTTAGTGATTTTTTTAGATAAGTCTGGTTGTATATTAGAAGGCGTGAGTGGATTTAAGAATCAGAAGATTCCAGCAACATTATTACAACATGCAGCCCTTCAAGGTGTAATTAAGATACCGCCTAAAAGTTATTATATGATGATGACTCCATTAGCATCAGCCGTGGATGTTCCAGAGCAGGAACTTTCAAATCAAGGACAGATTAAGATTGCTGCTTTACAGTAAGCATTAATAGGATGAACCCATGACAAATAACAAAATTTTCTTACCCTTTGCTTTAACGACATTAGTAGCATTATTACAAGGCTGTGGAGGCGAGAGTACAAAAATTAATGAAGATCCAAATAAAGGGGTTAGTGGCGTAACAACTAGTACGAGTTGTACGCCTACAAGTAGTGACTGTCTACCCTTTGCCATGGATTATCCTATTTCTGGTTTAAATTTTGATTGTAGTAGCGATAAGGCAAATCACTTTGCAACTAAACTTGATTCAAATGCTGTTGGGGGAGCTTGTAAATTAGGCGACACGGCAACTTTTTATATACAAGGTAAAGATGCTAGGAAAATTAACCTTGGTGTTGTGAAATTGGATGATATTTCCAAGATTAATGATTTAAGGTATCCAGTACCACGGCTTCGAGTCATTGATTTAGCAAGCGCATTAACAGGAAAAATGCCAACAGCACTTGATCCAAATGATGAGACTATTCGCGTAGCGATAGCATTAATAAAAATTTTTCATAGCATTGGTCTTGAGCAAGAAGATAATGCTTTGGGGGATATTCAACCTACTCAGATTACTGACGAAAAGAAAGATCTATTATCTCAATTAACTAAAGATATTGGTGTCGCTGAACTGAGTAATGGTTCTTACGTTGATATATTAAAGCCATGGTTAAGTGTTAGTAATGTAACAGATGAACAGGCGATGGTGCTGCTTCAGCGTCTCTTAAATTTATCTAATGCAGGTGTATGGCAAACAACAATACCTTTCTTAAAAGCGGGTACAATTACACCTTCAGTTAAGACTCCAGATGGCTTTTTTGGTTGTAATCAATCAAATTATAATGATTGTGTAAATCCTGATAAAGGTAATGACCTTATACATTCGATGGGGGAGGTCTTTTTACTTACAGATCGACAAGGATATACAATAGGAACAGGTCAACAATGGAGAGGTCCTGCAAGTTTTATAGAGGGTAAACTTTATCCACCATCTGTATTAATTACTAAAGTCAAAGCTCAAAAAGTACAAATTAATCCTCAAAATACGTGGTTGAATCCGATTAATCGTGAAATAAACTCTAACCAACCGCTGCGTTTTGCTTTGACAACCAACCCATCAGAAGACTTAAAATTTAAGCAAGGTAAGTTGATTAACGGTCATACAATCCCTGGGACAGAATATGTTTATAGACTGCTATTAAATGCTAAAGATACTGACCCTGTAAATACAGCACATTTGGGGCAATGGGAGCAAGCTATAGATGGTCGAGCTTATAATGGAAGTTTAGAAATTTATAAAGCAAACCCGCCAAGTTACTTAGGTAAAGATGTTTTTAAAACTAGTACAAATGTAAAAACAAATCAAAAATATATTTTCCCTTTATATGCGACTCTAATTTTTGGTTTCTCTGATAATAGTATTCCTGACTCAGAAAAAATTAAATTAGGGATTGTAATTGACGAGAATGGTGATATCCGAACTGATATTCGTAAAAATTCTACATCTAGTGATATGTCTGGAGAGTGTGGAAAAATCCAATCTATTAATTCAGATGGGACGATCACTGATGAATTTGGAGAAACTCAATATCGTATAGGCTCTACAGGAGCAACCTCTTTTACACCTACAAGTAAATCAGTATCTGTCCGAGCAATTTTGTCTAATCCAAAATTTGGTATATTAAATGGTGCGATGTTTGGATTAAATGTTGGCGTTATTTATAACGAGACGATTAGAGCTATTGGTGGCGCTAAAATTAATATTCATAATTTATTAAGTGATGCCCCACAAAAGGAAATAACATTAACTGACTTTACTGAGACAAGTAGTACAGTATATTGGTCAAACACTTACGCTTATTATCAGGATGTGTATGTAAATTTATACGATAGTTTGAAAGACGACACAGAGCGAAATAAGTATGTTAAACCAACAGATGAAGATCGTAAAATGGCTAAACGCTGGACTGGTCCAGTGACTATTCAACTTGCAGATCAAAATTTAAATGCTTGTAAAGCTGTTAAGACAAAATAAAAGTTAAATAAAAAGACCGCGATAAGCGGTCTTTTTATTTAACCTGTATGATCTAAACGTGTACCTAATGTTTCTAAATGAGAAGGAAATAACCCTAGTTTACGATCTGCAAAATAATGTTTTAACGTTTGTTCTACACTCGGAAATGCAAGTTCTGCCCATGGGATATCATGTTCTTCAAATAAACGGCATTCGAGACTTTCTTCTCCAGCTCCAAAAACACCATCTTTTAATTGTGCTTTAAATAGAACATAAATTTGCCCGATACGTGGAATATTATACATACAGTATAGTTGTTCAATATCAACTTCGGCTTCAGCTTCCTCACGTGTTTCACGAGCAGCACCTTGTTCCATGGTTTCAAATAATTCCATGTACCCAGCAGGAAGTGTCCATAGCCCATAACGTGGTTCGATGGCACGTCGACACAATAAAACTTTATTATCCCAAATGGCTAATGCACCGCAAATAACTTTCGGATTTTCATAGTGGATATTGCCACAGTGTGTACAGACGAGCCGTGTTTTATGATCACCTAGCGGGATTTTTGCTTCAGTTTGATGTCCACACGCAACGCAAAAGCTCATAATTATCATCAGCTACAGAGATAACTCAGCATAACTGAATTTTGATCACTTCGCATCATGATCTATGATTGTGATTGAAATTTCAGTTATGATGATTTGTAAGGAAAATGAGAAAAAGAGATGAGTCATATGGAAGAACCATCGTTAATACAGCTTTTACAACAACGGTTGCGTTTTTCCAAACGAATCCAACAAGCTGATGCAGCGGTTTTAATTGCAATTACACAAGAACAGCAACCTAAGGTCTTACTCACACGTCGTTCAATCCATTTATCTCAACATGCAGGTGAGGTGTCTTTTCCAGGAGGAAAGCGTGATCCGAGTGATACCAGTAATATTGTAGTTGCTTTGCGTGAAGCACAAGAAGAAACAGCGCTTAATCCCTTCGATGTCAAGCTGTTAGGAGATTTACCGATACAACGTGCGCGTAGTGGTTTATCTGTGAAACCGATTGTAGGATTAATTCCCGCACAAGTAGATTTAATCGCCCAACCTACAGAGATAGATCGTATTTTTTTTGCACCATTGCAGCAGTTAATTGATGCACCACCTTTACCCTATGAAGTGCGTTTAGCTCGACAATCAATTTATTTTCCGAGTATGCAGGTTGAAAATGAGATCGTATGGGGTTTAACCGCTCGAATGTTAGTATCATTATTTCAGTATGGGCTAGGACATCAAAAAAAATGGCCTTTTTTAGTTAATCCTCCTCATTTTGGATTATCTAAATTCTAATCACGTCTTATTAAAATAGAGTAGTATTTTGTCATGATGTACACATATCAAGGATTGAGCCCTAAAGCATTACATGAACCTTGGGATGGCTGGATTGCACCGAATGCAACGGTGATTGGTCAAGCTGAGTTAGGTCGCCAAGTTAGTATTTGGTTTGGTGCGGTTGTAAGAGCTGATAATGGTAAAATTCGGATTGGAAATTTCTCGAATATTCAAGAGAATGCAGTTTTACATACTGATGCAGGTATTGAACTGAATATTGGGGATTATGTGACAGTCGGTCATCAGGCCATGTTGCATGGCTGTACGATTGGAGATAATTCTTTAATTGGTATCAATGCTGTAGTTTTAAATAATGCGGTGATTGGTAAAAATTGTATTATTGGTGCAAATGCATTGATTCCTGAAGGTAAAGTTATTCCTGATAATTCTGTAGTGATGGGATCGCCTGGAAAAGTGATCAAAACTTTAGATGAGCAAGGCGCTGCACGATTACGCTTGAGTGCTTTACATTATGCTGAACATTATAAGAATTTTTTAGTATTGGAAGAGTTTAATTTCTAATAATTACGAATTGATATAGTGCGTTTCTTGAGCCAAGTATATCCTTGGCTTTTTTGTATCTATAAAAAGTCAATAACTCGCTTAGGGCGCTTGAGTGGGGTATGATACTTGACGTTTTTTATCTCTTTTAAGCTAAGGTTTTTGCATGAAGTTGCTTGCATTGGAAACTGCAAATGAGCACTGTTCAGTTTCATTAATTGATGATGTTCAAGAACTCTATTTTCAATTAGATGAGCGACCAAAAGCACAAACGCAAACCATTCTGCCATTAACTGAACAGGCGCTATTACAAACTCAAACTCAATTGGCTGATTTGGCTGCAATTGCGTTTAGTCGTGGGCCAGGTTCATTTAGTGGTGTACGTATTAATGCTGCGGTTGCTCAAGCTTTGGCATGGTCACAAGATTTGCCTGTTATTCCTGTATCAAGCTTGCAAGCGTTAGCGCAAGCTGCATATCGTTTGACAGGATTACAGCAGGTGACAGCTGTTTTAGATGCACGTATGCAAGAAGTTTATATTGCTAATTTTAGTGTAGATGAAAATGGCATTATGCATGCTGTCGATGAAGAAAAATTATTAAATTATGAACAAGCGACCGCATATCGTAAATTTACGGCGATTGGCTCAGGTTCAGAATTGATTAAGCCAAGTCAAATAGACTCGCAAGAGGCTTCCATTCTAAAAACGTCTGCAACAGAAATTCGAGCAACTGCACAAGACATTGCAACAATTGCTCGAATTTATGCTGTACAAAAAAAATGGGTTGATGCTGAGCATGCACTCCCTGTGTATTTACGTGATGATGCATGGAAAAAAATTCCAGAACAAAGTAAAGCGAATTAAGGTTAATTATGGATCTTTTATTGCTATTTAAAGCAGCAATTATGGGTTTGGTGGAAGGGATTACCGAATTTCTACCGATCTCAAGTACAGGGCACTTGATTCTAGCAGGGCAGTTGCTAGATTTCTGGACGCTTGAAAAGCGAGAAATGTTTGCTGTTGCAGTACAAATTGGTGCAATTGCAGCGGTTATCTATGAATACTGGGGCAAGCTGTGGGGCGCATTAATCGGAGCACTCACAGGTCAAGAACAAGGTCGCCGTTTAAGCCTGAATTTAATTATTGCTTCTATTCCAATTGTGATTATTGGGTTGACCTTTGGTGATGTGGTAAAGGCTTATTTGTTTAATGCAGTTACGGTCGCAATTGCGCTCATTGTCGGTGGTTTCATTATTTTATGGGCTGAACGCCGCCAGCATAAAATTATAAGTCCTGAAGTTGAGGATTTGACATTCAAGCAGGCAACGCTGATTGGTTTGATTCAATGTTTTGCGTTAATTCCAGGGACTTCACGTTCTGGTTCAACCATTATTGGTTCATTATTCTTAGGTATTTCACGTAAAGCAGCGGCTGAATTTTCATTCTTCCTCGGTATTCCTGTATTGATGGGAGCTGGTTTACTGGATATGTATAAAATGCGTCATGAGTTACATAGTAATGATATGGCTATTTTAGCAGTTGGAATTATTGTTGCCTTTGTTTCAGCTTTGATTGTAATTCGTGCATTAATCCGTTATGTCTCTAAGCATGATTTCACCGCTTTTGCTTACTACCGTATAGTCTTCGGTTTATTTATTTTGGCGACATGGTGGACAGGTTGGGTGCATTGGTAATGCAGATGATCTGTTGGTATCAGGCGGAGTACGCGGAGCAATTTCAAAAACTTCAAACCCGTTTAGCAGGTTTGAATGTTGAATTAAAAGGTCAAATCGTTGAAAAAGTGAATGCGCGTTTCCTTCGTCTGAATCCAGAAATGGCTTTGGTTTTAGATGAGGATGGACTCAGTCTGGCTGCGAATGGGATGAAAATGCAACCGGATTGGCGTGCTGAAATTCCTCGTTTAAAACGAGCCAGTCTGAAATCCGAAATGATCGCAAGAGCATGTCAGTTGGGTGAAAAACCTAATTTAATTGATGCAACAGCTGGCTTAGGCCATGATAGTTTATTGATGGCTTATTTGGGTGCTGATGTGCGTTTAATTGAACGTCATCCCATCCTATTTGTATTATTAGAATATACCAAAGCCCAAGCAGAACGAGATCCTTTTCTGCAATCTGTTATGCCACGGATTCAACTCATTTATGCTGATTCAACTGATTATTTACATGGATTAAAGCAGCGAGATGAACAGATCGATGTCGTTTATTTAGACCCGATGTTCCCACAGCGAGATCAAAACCACCAAGCACAAAAGAAACAGGCACAGGTCAAAAAGCAAATGCAATTATTGCATATGTTATTACCTGAAGATGGTGAAATGGATTTAGGTGATGAATTACTGCATCTTGCCAGTAAAATCGCTAAGCGCGTTATTGTAAAACGACCACGACATGCTGTTTATTTGGCTGATCAAACTCCAGATCATCAATGGCTAGGTGATGCTTGTCGTTTTGATGCATATTTTCCCAAAAGTTCAACTTAACTTTCATCCAAGTGATTGTTTAGCTTAGGTGAATGCTCGGTAAAGATTTGTGATATAGTGCAAAAGCATGATTGATAAAAAATTCTTGTCGAGCTTAAATGAAGGAAAGACATTGTTCCTTTTAGGAAAAGTCATATTCATTTGATAAAAGATAGACATATTTTCAATCTAAGCTTGAAAAGAGAAATACCCGAAGAACTTTATGATCGACCTCAAACCTTCCATTAATATCTGGCATGATTTTAAAAGTAACCAAATTGCTGGAATGTGGTTGTTCCTTGGGTCTCGACGTTCCTTACAGATTGTTCATCCATCAATTACCCAGCTCATTATTTGGGGTATTTTAGGTGGTTGTACCAACTCACTTTATAGCTGGTTGGTGGCAGGGCAAATTGGTGAGTTCAACCCTCAAGGTTTGATTGGTTACGCACTGTGGCCTTTTATTGCCTTAATTGTGGGGATTTTCCTTTCGCAACGCATGAACCAAGCCCGTTTAATGCTTGTACCTGCATTATTATGGTTAGTGCTTGATACCAATATCTTATTATTACAGTGTTTGATCCAATATTTAGGTTCAAATGGCTATCTAAATTTCATTCCCGATTCAATCTATAATGGTTTCTTACCACCATTATTTGTTGGACTATTTGTTTGGCAAAGTCTGGCTGTGATTTGGGTATTTTCACGGGCATTAAATTGGCCGTGGTGGGAGCGTGCTTTAGTTTTTATTGCGACTATTGCAACCATGGTGGTTTGGCAGCTTTCGGTAAAAGATCAACCGATTTGGAAAGTTGAAGAAACACCACCAAGTTTTGCTGAAGATGCTTTTTATGCGCAAAGTCATGTGTTGGACAAAGCTTTAGATCAAATCCAATATGGTGATATTGCGAAAAGCCATTGGTATTTTATGGGCGTAGCTGGGGATAGCTACGCTGATGTTTTCAAATCTGAAATTGAGCGCATTAGAGAGCAATTTGATACTCGTTTTGGAACGTTTGGACGTTCCATTATGTTGATTAATAATCCTGCGACACGTTTAGATGTTCCAATTGCGTCTAAAACCAGTATTGAGTTAGCGTTGCGTCGGATTGGTCAGCAGATGAACCGTGATAGCGATGTATTATTTCTTTATATGACATCCCACGGTGAGCGTAATCATTTTGAACTCGAAAATGCACCATTAGAGTTAGGGCAAGTCGACCCGAAATGGCTACGTGAAACGCTCGATAAATCAGGTATTCGTTGGCGAGTGATTGTAATTTCAGCGTGTTATTCAGGAAGTTTTATTCCAGCATTACAGTCACCTGAAACCTTAATTATTACTGCTTCAGCCGCAGATAAAACCTCTTTTGGTTGTAATAATGAAGCGGATTACACTTATTTTGGTCGTGCTTTCTTCGATTTGGCGATGCGTGAACAATCCTCAATGAAAAAAGCATTTGATCAGTCTAAACAAACTGTGACACAGTGGGAAACAGCTCAAGGATTTGAACCATCCGAGCCGCAATGGGCTATCGGTCGTAACATGGAATTGATGTTGCCACAACTTGAGCCGTATTTATTCCCAACGCAAAATATCACAACAACAGACATTACAAAAACACAGGATAATCAACATGCAGCTACTGCAAAAAAATCGTTGTTTTGAAGGTGAACAGCGTATTTATCAACTGGAATCACAGCATCTTAAAGGTTTAACCAAAGTTGGAGTGTATTTACCTCCTGCTGCTTTAGAAGGAAAGCCTTGCTCAGCATTATTTTATCTTGCGGGTTTAACTTGCACTGAAGACACCTTTGCGGTTAAAGCACATGCACAACGTATGGCAGCTCGGCTGAGTTTGATTCTAATTAGCCCTGATACCTCTCCGCGTGGAGAGGGAGTTGCGCAGGGTGATCATTGGGATATTGGTCAGGGTGCAGGCTTTTATATCAATGCAATTCAACAACCTTGGGCTGAACATTACCAAATGGAGTCTTATTTGGTTGATGAACTTTATGCACATATTTTACAAGCATTTCCGATTATTGAAAGTCAGATTGGAATTTTTGGACATTCAATGGGTGGGCATGGTGCGTTAACCTTGGCATTTAAATACCCAGAACAATTTAAATCAGTTTCAGCTTTTGCTCCGATTTGTGCGCCGAGTATTTGCCCATGGGGTGAAAAGGCATTTAGCCAATATTTAGGTGCGGATCAACAGCAATGGTTAGCGCATGATGCAACCGCCTTAGTTCAGCAAAAGGGTGGAATCTTTGAGGAAATTTTAATTGATCAAGGTCTAGAAGATCAGTTTTATGCTCAATTAAATCCTGAAAAGTTTAAGCAAGCTTGTCTAGAAGCAGGGCAACATTTAACTTTACGCCAGCACAAAGGCTACGATCATGGTTATTACTTTATTCAAAGTTTTATTGATGATCATCTGCAATTTCATGCGATTCAGTTAGAAAAGGGAATGGCTTAAAAAAAAGAAGCTCGATTGAGCTTCTTTTTAATGATGCTGCCAATCAACAATAAACTCTTGTTGTGCCATACGATTTAAATGATCAATAACCACCTGTTCTAGACGAGCAACGTCTTCTTGCTGATTTTCAATCAATACATCTAAATGCTGTTCTTGTGGTGTAAGCGTCACTGTTGCTGTCGGCATAAAAATTTTTGAATACAGCTCAGTCTCTGATACTTCAAATTTGTGCTTCCAGTGATTCAATAAACGTTTACTGATACGTTTACCATCGTGAGTTGTAATTTGTGTCGTACTATTCATTTTTTAACTGCATATGATTTCACCATTAAAAATAGCAAAATCATATGCATTTAAAAACAGTATTCATGCAACGTGTTGTTGCAAGTTTGCAATGTCGTAATCGTATCTTTGTAACAGCCTAAAGCCGATGAATTTGTTATAATTCAATTATCATTTTTCAAAGTTTGCCAGGTCGTCCATGTCCAAGCCTTATTTAATTGCGCCTTCGATTTTATCTGCTGATTTTGCACGTTTAGGTGAAGATGTAGAAAAAGTTTTAGCTGCGGGTGCAGACGTTGTGCATTTTGATGTCATGGATAACCATTATGTACCAAACTTAACTTTTGGTGCAGGTATTTGTAAGGCATTGAAAAATTATGGAATTAAGGCGCCAATTGATGTGCATCTGATGGTTTCACCTGTTGATCGTATGATCGGTGATTTTTTGGAGGCAGGAGCAGATATTATTACTTTCCATCCAGAAGCAACGGATCATATTGATCGTTCTTTACAACTGATCAAGGCGGGTGGTGCTAAAGCAGGTTTAGTTTTCAATCCAGCAACCCCTTTACATTATCTTGATTATGTTCTCGATAAAGTAGATCAAATTTTATTGATGAGTGTGAACCCTGGTTTTGGTGGGCAAAAATTTATTCCAATGACATTGGAGAAGCTTCGCCAAGCACGAAGAATCATTGATGCCAGCGGTCTTGATATTCGCTTAGAGGTTGATGGTGGCGTCGGTCCAGCAAATATTCGTGAAATTGCTGAAGCGGGTGCGGATATGTTTGTAGCTGGTTCTGCAATTTTTGGTAAACCTGACTATAAGACTGTAATTGATCAAATGCGTGCAGAATTAGCTCAAGTTGGTGCAAAAGAAATTTAGTGTTTTCATACTATTTTTCACATAAGGTTGTGGATAACTTTGTTTATAACTGGGTGGATAACCGTGTTGATAAGCAAGTGGATAAGATGTTGTTAAAATAAACAAAATGATTTCAGTTGTTTATATTCTCAACAAAAATATCAAAAAAGGACAAATTTTTGTCCTTTTTTTGTGCGTCAAGTCCTTTATTTTGCTTTATTTTTGTTCATAACGTATTTTATTATTTTTCGCTTGATAAATCGGCAATTCTGTTGCTTAAATGCAAGGAATTAGCATAATTGAACATAAAGTAGATTGTGCATAAGATAGAAAGAAATTATGCTAAGTAAATCGCATGCATTTGATGATTGATCCAAGGATATTTAGTGCAACTTCATAAAAAATACAAGCATCTATGGTTTGTATTCCTGATGATATTTTTCATCGGGGGAAGCGCTGCGTCTATTGCAGCAGTCCAAAAGATTCAACTTGATCAAAAGATGTCTACAGCGCAAGTGATACCATGTCATGATCAACAGATGACACGTCCGCATCATCAAATGGATATGTCGCATGATGTAACCAATGTGGTTAAATGCCCTGATGGGCAAATGCAAGATCAGCAACATTGCCCCGATTGTAATAATATTTCACATTGCCAAACGATTAATTTTGCACTCGATCAACAAATTCCAAGCCTGTCTGTTTCACCTTTTTTTGAGCTAAACACTTATAAAAATACTGAGTATCAAGCTCGTCATCTTGCAGGGCATTGGCAAGAAATTTTACGTCCTCCTAGAACCTAATCTGTCTTAGAAGCTCTTTTTCGCTTCAACGAGCGAGTTAAAAATAGTTCACAGATTAGGAAAATATTATGTCCTCAAAAATATATGCTGGTGTCATTGCTGGCTTAAGTCTAATTTTTGCGCCTTATAGTTTGGCTGCAATAAAAGAATATCATCTGAACATTAATCAAGGAATGGTCAATGTTACCGGAAAACCTGTCAAACGTATTACGGTAAATGGCAAATTTATTGCGCCGTTATTAGAGTTTGAAGAAGGGGATGAAGCGGTCATTCATGTGCATAATCAACTCAAAGATCAAGATACGTCATTACATTGGCATGGATTGCTTTTGCCAGGATTGATGGACGGTGTACCCGGTTTTAATGGCTTTCAGGGCATTAAGCCAAAGAGTGATTTTACCTATCGTTTCAAGGTGCGCCAAAACGGAACTTACTGGTATCACGCGCATAGTAAAGGACAGGAACAGGATGGTTTATATGGTCCTCTGGTGATTTATCCAAAAGGAAAACAGCCTGTTGCCGCATATGAAAAAGCTGAGCGTGATTATGTGGTGATGTTGTCTGATTTTCATGAAACGGAAAGCGACAAGATCATGGCAAATTTGAAGAAGTCGGCTGAGTATTACCAAAACCAACGTGAAACGGTGGGTGATGTCTGGAAGCAGGTGAAACAAGACGGTTTAAAAGCAACGTGGCAAGATCGTTCGATGTGGAACCAGATGCGGATGCTCAAAACAGATTTATCTGATGTCACTGGTTATACTTTCTTGGTGAATGGGAAAACACCTCAACAAAATTGGACAGGCGCTTTTAAAATGGGTGAAAAGATTCGTTTGCGCTTTATCAATGCGTCAGCCATGTCTTTTTTTGATGTGCGTATTCCCAACCTAAAAATGACAGTCGTTAGTGCCGATGGTCAGCCAGTGAAACCCGTTCCTGTGGATGAGTTTCGTATTGGCACAGCAGAAACTTATGATGTGTTAGTGGAACCTAAGCAGGCACATTATCAAATTGAAGCTGAATCAATCGACCGTTCTGGTTTTGCAATTGCTTCATTGCACAATAGCATGACACCGAATACGCAAAAGGTTCAGATTCCTAAAGCGCGCCCACGTGCATTATTGACGATGGAAGATATGGGCATGGATCATGGTTCGCATGGTCAGATGGATATGAGCAAAATGGACCATGGTTCAGATCAGCCAGTGAATATGGCCAATATGAATCATAGTCAGCATCAGATGCCTCAAGGTAAAGCACCAGTTACACCGATGCAAAAAATAGCGATGGATCATCGCTCACATGAAAAAATGGACATGTCGAAAATGGATCATAGTTCACATGGTCAGATGAACATGTCGGGTATGGATCATAGTGCACACGGTCAGATGGATATGTCAGCTTCAGCAACGCCCTCAGATCATAGCCAACACCAGATGGTGGTATCTTCTGAAAAAACAACTTCAGATACCGTTCAGGGCTGGGCGAATGCAGCAACACCAATCGGTCAGAAAGCCTTAACTTATGCAGATTTGAAGTCGTTGCAATCACAACCTGAGCGTTATAGTCGTCCAGCAGAGCGAGAATTGGTGATTCGTCTTGGGGGCACGATGGAGCGTTACATCTGGACGATTGATGGTAAAAAGTTTAGTGATCCTGACTTCAAACCTTTAACCGTGCGTTATGGCGAACGTATCCGTCTCAAATTTGTGAATGAAAGTATGATGGCGCATCCAATGCATTTACATGGCATGTTTATGCAGTTGGAGAATGGTCAGGCACCGCAGGATATGCCAAATAAACATACGGTGATCGTGCCGCCGGGCAAAACTGTTACAGCTCTACTGACTGCGGATGAGCTCGGTGAATGGGCGATTCATTGTCACCTGTTATACCACATGAGTGCGGGCATGATGAGTAAATTGATTGTCGCAAATGTCGATGGCAGTAACGTTTCACAAACTATGTCCGTTCAACCTACTCAAGGAGCGAGCCATGCACATCACTAAGCAAGCTTCTACGATGAAACGCTATACACAATTATTGGCAATTGGTGGCATGGTTTCTTGTTTGAGTGTATTTGCATCTGCACATGAGGGGCATGATCAAATGATGCAAATGGATCAGTCGGTACAACAGAATATATTGATGGAGACATCATCTCCTGTTGATCATTCAGAACATCAACCTGAATTAAAGCAAGTACCATCTGATATTCAACATGATACACATGATCATCATCGTGAACATGGTGGACAAATTTATCAAGCCACAGCGATTAAAAATGCATGGATCGTTGATGACAATGGTCGAGGCAGTGCCAGTACTGAGCTAAAAACATGGGTGGGAAGTGATAAAAATAAAATATTCATTCAAGCACATGTTGAAAAAGCAGAATCGGAAAAAACTCAAACCGAAACAAAGCTGTTATACAGCCGCAATGTTGCTGACTTTTGGGATGTACAAACAGGTGTTCGTTATCAATATCAGCCTGAGCAAAAGCATAATAAAAATCAATGGGACGCGGTATTGGGATTACATGGTCTAGCGCCGTATTTTTTTGAAACCGAAGCCTATATTTATGCAGGTCAAAACCAACGCTGGCAACTGAGTTTGGAAACAACACGCGATGTATTATTTACGCAAAAGTTGATTGCTCAACCCTATTTGAATGCAGATGTAATATTCAATGATGAGTCAAGTTATGCAAATAAATCTGGATTATCTAAACTTCAGATAGGTCTGCAAACGCGTTATGAAATCAGTAAAAAAATCATGCCATTTATTGATGTCGCTTATGCATACAACAAAGGTTTGAAACAAACCGAATTACAGTCGGCTACAGACAGTAAAAAAGGTTGGCTATATGGTTTGGGACTTACGTTAAAGTTCTGATCCTTTGTCTAAAATGTCACTTCCCTGAGATACTGTTGGTTTATACTGACAGTATCTTTTTTGAGTCATTCATGGTGCATAAATGGCTTTAGAACAACAAGACAATTTAATAACTGATAAAGCAAATGAATCTCTAAGTCGGAGAGAGAAAACACAAAATTTGATAACTCAATTTGACGGTGTTCCACGTGATGGCAGTATGAAAGTCAGTTTTTATTATATTCCACACATGAGTAGTTTGGTGGAAGTACAACGGATTCGAAAAGCATTATTGCCATTTGCTGAAATTTTAGTTGAACATAGTATTGATTTAGATACACGTCATCTAACCTTATATCATCATTATGGAATTGATGAAGTGACAATTGCTCTAATTCGCTTGAGCTTGGGAGCTGAGTTACAACAAACTTTGTCACATTATGAACCTTTAGAAATGAATACTTTGAATACAGATACTGCAACTTTACATGACCATAAAGTTGAGCCGCAGGATAATTATTTAAGTGTTTTAGGTCATTTTTTAATTTCATGCTTCAATCATTTGAAGCAATGGATAAAATGCTTACAGAGAAAGAAGGATAATTAAGCATGCCAAGATGGATGTATGGCGTACTAGGATTGGCTATTGCATGGTTGGTTTGGACACAGGTATTAAAACCAGCGCCAAATATTAGTCAAATGACCACTCAACAAGGCGTACAAATTAATGCATTGGAGCATTATGAAGGCGCATTTCGTGTGCTTTCTAGAGAAGACTACAATTTAGGGCGTGAAGCTGAATTTTCACCAATGGATATTGCTGTTGGTTGGGGAGATATGGCAAATCCGCAGATCTATAAACAAATTGATGTATCACAAAGTAATCGTTGGTATCACTGGCGTATAGATCATCAACTGCCTATTTCTTTGCGAGAAATCGCAACGCATAGTGCCAATATGCATCTGGTTCCTGCCAACGCTTATGTCGCATCTCAAATGAAAAAAATTAAAAAAGATGATTTAGTCTATTTAAAGGGTTCTTTAATCGAAATCCAGACAAAAGATGGCTGGCATTGGAAAAGTTCTTTATCCCGTGAAGATACAGGAAACGGGGCATGTGAGCTAATGCAGGTCGATCAGATTTCATGGCAGTAAATCTTAACCTTAGATAAGCTTTTAATTTTTAAAATACTGCACTGGAATCCATACATAACCTTTCACATAATCTCGAAATTTTACAGTACACTGCTTTTCCTAAGAGGACGACCTCACTTCAAAAGCATCACGTTGGGACGACCCAACTCTTGTTAAGGTTGAGTGTGAAAAATGGCATGGGCAATTTTAATTTTGGCGGGTATTTTTGAAGTCATTTGGGCATACTCAATGAAAATGTCTGAGGGCTTCACACGCCTCACTCCAAGTGTGGTTACGATCATTTTTATGATTTTAAGTGTCGTATTGTTGTCAATTGCAATGCGATCGTTGCCTTTGGGTACAGCTTATACGGTTTGGACGGGAATTGGTGCGATAGGATCATTTATTGTTGGCATCATGGTTTTAAATGAACCGATGACTGCGATGCGAATGATTGCTGCAATATTAATTGTATCTGGCTTAATGCTGATGAAATTGTCATCAAATTAATGGTTTAAGGAGAGTGTAATGCAACTGGTGTATATGTACATGGATTCTCCTGTGGGTGCATTAAAACTGGTTGCTCATGATCATGCACTGGTCGCCGTGATGTGGGACAATGAAGATCATAAACGAGTTCGACTGGCTGAACTGATAGAAGATCATCAACATCCGATGTTACTTCGAGTTAAAAAACAATTAGAACAGTATTTTGCAGGGCAACGTCAGCAATTTGATTTACCTTTGGACTTTCAAGGGACAGATTTTCAACAACAGGTTTGGCAGACTTTATTAACTATTCCATATGGCGAAACACGTAGTTATAAGGAAATAGCCGTTCAGATTGGTAATGAAAAAGCAGTGCGTGCTGTTGGGGCAGCCAATGGTAGAAACCCAATTTCAATTATTGCGCCATGTCATCGGGTGATTGGTTCGAGTGGGGCATTAGTTGGTTTTGCAGGTGGTTTGGATAAGAAGCAGATTTTACTGAGTTTAGAGCAAAGCCAAATTCCATAATCTGTAGTGTTAATACTCGATTTTCATTTCTTTTTGGAATAAGCTACTTAACAGATATGAATCGACATATTTTAGGACTTGAACCGTAACTCAGTTATTCGCGAGGCGGTGTCTTGCTTAGTGTAATTCAATATTAGGAATACCCTTCGGTTCGAGTTACTTTGGTTTCGCCCAAAGTAACCAAAGGCATTGTCATCTACAAAACCTGTTCACTTGTTGCATTTGTTTTATCTATCGCAGAAACGGGATATTACAAATACCACTCAGGTTGTAGATGACCTTTCCGAGTCTCATATATAGGGTATGTATTCATTTTCTTTTTCATAACAAATTGAATGGAAGTTTAAAAATGGCTGTTGGTGACGTAACTATGCCACTTATGCATGTGGTGCAGGGTGTAAAAATTGGCTCAACTGAGGCGTATGTCCGTTATCCAAACCGACGCGATCTGGTCATTTTTGAATTTGCTGAAGGCTCAAACGTTGCAGGGGTGTTTACCCAAAGCGCTTTTGCTGCTGCGCCTGTTCAATTGAGTAAAAAGCATTTAGCAGAAAATACACCACGTTACTTGATTATCAACACAGGCAATGCCAATGCTGCAACAGGCACAGTCGGTTATAAAAATGCAGAAGCTACTTGTGCCAAGTTGGCTGAGTTAGCAGGCGTGCAAACCAATCAGATTTTACCGTTTTCAACGGGTGTGATTGGTGAGCAATTACCAATTGAACGTTTAGTGCAAGGTATTCAACCTGCATTAAATGATTTAAATGCCGATCGTTGGGCGGATGCTGCATCAGGTATTATGACCACAGATACCACACCAAAAGGTGCATCTGAGCAGTTTGAACTGGACGGCGTAACTTATACGATGACGGGGATTAGTAAAGGTGCAGGCATGATTCGTCCAAATATGGCGACCATGCTTAGCTTTGTGGCAACCGATGCGCCGATTAGCCGTGAAATGGTACAGCGGTTACTGCAAACCACGGTTGAGCATTCGTTTAACCGTATTACCATTGATGGTGATACCTCAACCAATGATTCTTGTATTTTTGTGGCAACTGGATTAGCAGGTGGTGTTGAGATTCAGAGCCAAGAGGATGCACGTTATCAACAGGTTCTTGATGTGCTGGCGCGTATTATGAACCGTTTAGCGCAATTGATTGTGCGTGATGGTGAAGGTGCGACCAAATTCATTACTGTTCAGGTTGATGGTGGAGAAAATACTCAAGAATGTTGTGATGTTGCCTATAGCGTTGCTGAGTCGCCGTTAATTAAAACAGCTTTATTCGCTTCAGATCCAAACTGGGGGCGAATTGTGATGGCGATTGGTAAGGCAGGTGTACCCAACCTAGATAGTAGTAAAGTACAAGTTTGGTTAGGTGATGTACAGATTTGCTTAGATGGTGGTGCAAACCCAGATTATACTGAAGAAGCAGGTGCAGCCGTCATGGCTGAAAAGGAAATTAGCATTCGTATTGACCTCGGTCGTGGTACAGCTAAAGACACGGTGTATACCTGTGACTTTTCTTATGACTATGTCAAAATTAATGCCGATTATCGTTCATAAATTTGCGTTATAATAAAGCCTCCACAGGGAGGCTTTTTTTATAAGCTGGTATGTGGATAGTGTGCTATTAACTAAATGCTCACCAAGATACCCACGTTATAAGTTTGCAGCGATGCAAGCACGCAGGATAGAGAAGACGCTTTATGAATGATGCGAATTTAATTGCGAACGAAGCCAAAAATATTGTGCAGGCGCATTTAGATCGTTTGGGCGAGCCAAAGGACAATAGTCTTAGCCCAGAAGTGAAACAAGAAAAGTTTGCCCAAATTGCAGCTGAGTTGAAAAAGCGAAATGCAGTGCTTGTGGCTCACTATTACTGTGATCCTGAAGTACAAGAGCTTGCTGAACTGACAGGGGGCTGTGTTTCTGATTCATTGGAAATGGCACGTTTTGGTCGTGATCATCCTGCAACAACCCTTGTGGTGGCAGGCGTAAAGTTTATGGGTGAAACCTCTAAAATCTTATCACCAGAAAAAACAGTGTTGATGCCAACTTTGGAAGCCACTTGTTCACTGGATTTGGGTTGTCCTGTAGATGAGTTTTCAGCGTTCTGTGATCAGCATCCTGATCATACCGTGGTGGTGTATGCCAATACCTCGGCGGCTGTAAAAGCACGTGCCGATTGGGTGGTGACTTCAAGTTGTGCGGTTGAGATCATTGAACATTTAGATAGTTTGGGCGAAAAAATTATTTGGGCACCTGACCAACATTTAGGTCGCTATATCCAGAAGAAAACTGGTGCAGATATGCTGCTTTGGGATGGTGCCTGTATCGTGCATGAAGAATTTCGTGCCCGTGGTATCGCGCAAATGAAAGCACTTTATCCCGATGCGGCGGTTTTGGTACATCCTGAATCACCTGAATCAGTAGTGGATATTGCTGATGCGGTGGGGAGCACCTCGCAACTGATTAAAGCAGCTCAGACCTTGCCACATAAACAAATGATCGTGGCAACGGATCGCGGTATTTTCTATAAAATGCAACAAGCAGCGCCTGATAAAGAATTATTTGAAGCACCAACCGCAGGTGAGGGGGCAACTTGTCGTTCATGCGCACATTGTCCGTGGATGGCGATGAATGAACTGGATGGAATCTTGCATGTATTACAACATGCCGATCAAGAAATACACGTTGATCCTGCTCTTGCTGAACGCGCGAAATTACCCTTAGATCGAATGTTGAACTTTAGTGCTTCTTTGAAACGCTAAAACGTCTAAAAATGCTTGTTAAATATACATTTGATAAGGATTTATTCTTTTTTTGAAAAATAGGTGTTGACGTTCTAGGGCGTCGCGCCTAGAATGCACACCGTACCGCACGATGTGCGATACGCTAAAAGCTGAAAAGAAATCGGAGCATAGCACAGCCTGGTAGTGCACCTGGTTTGGGACCAGGGGGTCGTAGGTTCGAATCCTACTGCTCCGACCATTTAAAATATGTTGAAAAACATAGTTTTAAATATCGGCGAAGTATCGTGATAGTATTATCATCGTTATGCGCCTGTAGCTCAGTTGGATAGAGCATCCGCCTTCTAAGCGGATGGTCACAGGTTCGAATCCTGTCAGGCGCGCCATTTGGCAGCTTGGTATGTAGAATCAAAGTTTTGATGGTGGATGTAGCTCAGTTGGTAGAGCCCCGGATTGTGATTCCGGTTGTCGCGGGTTCGAATCCCGTCATTCACCCCAATTTCGGAGCATAGCACAGCCTGGTAGTGCACCTGGTTTGGGACCAGGGGGTCGTAGGTTCGAATCCTACTGCTCCGACCATCATCTTTAAGATGAGATAAAAACCGCTAAGTTAGCGGTTTTTTTACGTCTGAATTAATTGATTATGTTATTAATATAATATTTATAACGTATTAGATTTATTATTTTAAACTTCAAAAACTATAAGTGATTGGGAAGAGATGCTTTTCTATTTTATTTTTATCATTATTATTTTAGCTGTTCTTACTTATTTGAAATCGCCCCATTTTAAAGGAAAGATAGGTGAACTCATGGTTGCCGTACATGTCGATAAAGCATTAGGCGATGAGTATAGAACAGCATGACTATGAGTTAGTTGTATCTGGCAGTCAGTGATATTGATCACACGAAGACAAAAGCGGCTTCCCCGCAAACAAATGGTATATGTGAGCGTTTCCATAAGACGATTTTGCAGGAGTTCTATCAAATTACGTTTAGGACGAAGCTTTATAGCTCATTGGAAGAATTACAAGTTGATCTAGACGATTGGCTGAAATTCTATAATACTGAACGGACTCATCAAGGAAAAATGTGCTGTGGTCGTACACCACTTGAAACTTTACTTGATGGAAAACGGATTTGGGCTGAGAAGAATTTAGCTCAAATTTAACCTGACAGGCACAATAAAAAATGGGTAACTGTCAGATCAGGTTTGAGCTAGTACAGAATAACAAGCACTTGAATTAGAAAAACAATTACAGAAAGTCGGTGTAGTAACGCAATCAAGATATTTTGATCACAAAACTAATCTTACAGGACACGAATATCAATTTCTATTGGGCACTAAACCTGCTCAACTGACTTTGCAGGATACACTTCAGTTTATGGTTACATATAGAAAAAATGATTTGATCAAGAACACAAAAAACATAAATGTTAGGGTTTATAGCGCACCATATTTTTGCCATGTTTCATCCGTTTCATAGTTTGCATAATGGCTTTTCAGTTCATGCAGTGATTGGCTTTGGTAGATTGCGAAAACGATCATGATCAAAAACAGGCTGATCAACTTAATGGCGCGTTTATGTTTATATTCACCCTCATATAAATAGAAAATACAGTAAAAAGCGATGATCAAATAGGTGCAAAATAAAGAGTGAAAGCCCAGATAGAGCAACAGTAGTGCTGTAATCGCCAGAGCAATTCGATTTTTTAAGATGTTGGGGCGCAAGCTGAGTACGTTCAGAATCAACAGACCCAAAGAAGTCCAAAACAGATAGGCTTGATCCCCGATAATGACAATATAGGTCGACTGTAGCCACAACAGCACTAGCCATACAAAAACGGAAAAAATAATAAATTTGGAGGGGTCTGAAGATTCGGGCAAAGTGTGTTTCATATGATATTGGTTTTTTAAATAGCTGTTTGTTTGGGGGATTAAAAATGAAACTTCAATAAATCTTTGGTTTTGATCTTGGTCAGTAGTACACAGAACAAAGACAGTGAACCGCCAATCAACATAGCGGGCACCACGCTAAAAAAGCGTGTCATCACACTGGACTGCAATGCACCCAGTTCATTACTCGAGGTGACAAAGATGCCATTAATGGCAGCGACACGTCCAAGCATGTCCTTGGGTGGAATCAGTTGTAGAATCGTTTGACGGATAATTATGTTAATGCTGTCACATGCCCCCATAATAATGAGAACTGCGATCTAAAAATAGAGGTGTCTGGTAACAGCAAATAACAAGGTGCATAGTGCAAAGCCAGTGACGGCAATCAGCATGATCTGCCACGGTCTGGATTTGGGCGGGTAACGCACCAAGATCAGCATCATGACCAAGCCACCAAATGCAGGCGCAGCGCGTAATAGACCAAAACCATCGGCACCGACATGCAAAATATCTTGGGCAAAAATGGGCAGTAGCGCGATGATGCCGCCAAAGAAAACAGAGCCGAGATCGAGAAACATCGCCCAAAAAATAATTTTGGTTTTAAAAATAAATTGTAGTGCGTCTTTTAGACTTTGAGTTACCGATTCTGTTTGGATTTGAGGAAAATCTCGTTTTTGCAAACACCAGAGGTCAATACTGCCACTTAAAAAAAGTGCCACGATGACGCTAAAAGTAATATCCAAATCCAGATGCGCCAGTAGAAAACCGCCAACCACGGGTGCAAGTATGCCGCAAGCTTGCCAGCACATGCTGGTCCATGTTGCTGCATTAGTATACAAATGTTCGGGTACGACAAAAGGACGTAAAGAATTAAAGCAGGGACTGTATATGCCGCGAATACAGCCAAATAAAAATAAAATACTCAAGGATGAGATTAATAATAAATTTACACTGATGGTTTGGGTGTGGAAAAGATCAAAACTGATCCACAAAGCAATCGATAAGGGGATGGCAAAGCTAAAACTGATTTGTAAAATACGCTGCCGATTAAAACGATCAGCAATATAACCACCCCATAAAGACAGCACCAGAAAAGGTAAAAAATCCATGATCCCGAGTAAACCTAGGAAAAGTGGATTTTTGGTGATTTGATACAGATGAAAGGCAATTAGCACCTCTTGAATCAGCACCGCAAAAGTCAGGCAGCATTGATTGAGAGTCAATAACTTAAAGTCACGACTGGCAAATGCAGCAAAAGCAGAGTGGGGTACAGCAGAAGGCATAGTATAAAAATAAAAGACAAAATGAGAAAAAGGGAAGAGCCAAAACTCCTCCCTTTTTGATGTACTTAGCGTTACTTATTGAGCAACAGCTTCAGCTTTTTCTACTTTCTTAGCAGGAACTAAGTTTGCTGGAGTCGTATAATTCAAGCCCAAAGTTGCACTTGAGTATTGACGGATTTGATCTAACAACGCTGGATCTGTTGAAAGGTCTTTACCATAAGAACGTACGATCTCATGCAATTTGTCATTCCATACACCTTTAGTCTGCTCAGGGAATGCTTTTTCAAGCAAGTTAAGCATGATGTAAGGTGATGTAGATGCACCCGGAGAAGCACCTAACAATGCAGTTACAGACTTGTCTTTAGATGCAAAGATTTCTGTACCGAATTGCAATTTAGCAGGTTTGCCTGGCTCTTTTTTGATGATCTGAACGCGTTGACCACCTTGTTGTAAATGCCAGTCTTTAGGATCAGCTTCAGGGTAGTATTTTTTCAACTCGTTGAAACGATCTGCATCAGACATTAACACTTGGCTTACCAGATACTGAACAAGATCAGCATTTTGTAGACCAATTGCAGCCATAGGCAAGACGTTGTTTTTGTTGGTCGATGCAAGCAAATCAAGCTGTGAACCATGTTTTAGGAACTTGTTTGAATAGGTTGCAAATGGGCCAAACAACACATATTTTTTACCGTCGATATAACGGGTATCGATATGTGGAACAGACATTGGAGGCGCACCCAGATCAGCACGACCATAGACCTTGGCTGTGTGTTTTGCTGTTACCGCAGGATTGTCAGTCACAAGGAACTCACCACCCACAGGGAAACCTGCATATTGTTGCGCTTCTGGTAAACCAGTCATTTGCAATAATTTAATTGCAGCACCGCCAGCACCAATAAACACAAAACGTGTTTTTACATGACTGACTTCACCAGATTTGACATCTTTGAATGCAACAGACCAAGTATTATCGTCATTCTTACTAATCCCAGTGACTTCAGTCGAAGTTCTGAGTTTAAAGTTTGGACTTTTCTCGAGATTGTTAATCAATTGCTTGGTGATTGCACCGTAGTTCACGTCAGAACCAACGTCCATACGAGTTGCAGCCACTTTTTGCTGAGGATCACGACCGTCCATCACCAATGGTGCCCACTGCTGAATTTCGGCTTTGTCCTCACTCAATTTCATGCCAGCGAATAATGGATTTTGAATCATGGCAGCATAACGCTTTTCCATGAAGTTCACGTTATCGCCCCATACGAATGCAATGTGTGGTACTGGGTTAATGAATGTACTTGGTGTTTCTAATACACCTTGTTTCACTTGATAAGCCCAGAATTGCTTAGCAATTTCGAATTGGCTTGCCACTTTAACCGCTTTAGAAATGTCCATTTTACCGTCTTTTTCTTCGGTATAGTTCATTTCCATAAAGCCAGAGTGTCCTGTACCCGCATTGTTAAAGCCATTTGAACTTTCTTGTGCGACTGCATCAAGACGTTCATACATGCGGATGTTCCAGTCAGGTTGTAACTCGTTGAGGTAAGTACCAAGTGTGGCACTCATGATTCCACCGCCGACCAATACAGCATCAACAACAGTTTCATCATTTTTCGTTTTAATTGCCTTAGACGTAATTGGTCTAAAAAGAAAGGCAATAGCAATCACTATTAGTACCAGTAATAGTACTAATAAATACTTCCAGAATTTTTTCATTCAATTTACCTTAAAAATTAAATGACTCCCTATATCGGTAATATAGAGAGAAAGGATTTCAATAAGAATTGGCGCAATCAAGGCACATCAGTAAAAGGGTTGTCTTGACTGATGTTTGGAGAAAAAGTTTGTGAATTCTACTTTAAAATAGAAAGGATTTTGGTATACCAAATGTTGCAATATGTATTATTCAAGTCATTTTGAATGGTAGATTATAGGTCTTATTGTTTCTTGTTCTAGTCAATCTAAGTTTTGTAGCTTAAAGGGACATTTGATATTTATTACCATTAAAAAAGGCTGTCTAATGACAGCCTTTTTCCACTCGGTAAATGACCTTACCAGCTTAACGCACCACCAGTTTGGTAATCCGTAACACGCGTTTCAAAGAAATTCTTCTCTTTACGCAAGTCCATCATCTCAGACATCCATGCAAATGGGTTTGTTACACCAGCGAATTGCTCTGGTAAACCAAGTTGCGATAAACGACGGTTACAGATGAATTTCAAGTATTCTTCCATCATGCTTGCATTCATACCCAATACACCACGTGGCATCGTATCACGTGCGTATTCGATCTCAAGCATGGTACCTTCAAGAATCATTTGAATGACTTCTTGTTGGAATTCGGCAGTCCAAAGGTGAGGGTTCTCAATCTTGATTTGGTTGATCATATCAATACCAAAGTTCAAGTGCATAGATTCATCACGTAGGATGTATTGGAACTGTTCAGCAACACCGTTCATCTTATTACGACGGCCCATACTCAAGATTTGAGTGAAGCCACAGTAGAAGAAGATTCCTTCAAGTACACAGTAGAATGCGATCAAGTTACGAAGTAAGCGTTGGTCGTTTTCCGGTGTTCCTGTATGGAAATTAGGATCAGTTAATGACTGTGTATATTTCAAGCCCCATGATGCTTTACGTGCAACACTTGGAATCTCTCGGTACATGTTAAAGACTTCGCCTTCATCCATACCTAAAGATTCAATACAGTATTGATACGCATGTGTATGAATCGCTTCTTCAAATGCTTGACGCAAAATGTATTGGCGGCATTCAGGGTTTGTAATATGGCGATAGATTGCTAATACCAAGTTGTTTGCAACCAACGAATCTGCAGTTGAGAAGAAACCTAAAGAACGCATGACAATGGTACGCTCATCTTCTGTTAAGCCATTTTCAGACTTCCAAAGCGCGATGTCATGGTTCATGTTCACTTCTTGCGGCATCCAGTGGTTTGCACACCCGTCAAGATATTTTTGCCAAGCCCACTCGTATTTAAATGGAACAAGTTGGTTTAAGTCTGCACGACAGTTGATCATCGCTTTATCATCAACTTGTACGCGCTGTGCACCCATTTCAAGCTCTTCTAAGCCTGGTGCAACATCAAGGTTTTCTAGGGCTTGAGATGCTCGAGCCAACGAATCGGTTGGATTTGTTGATCGGATGGTACTGGTTCCAGTGGGTTGTGCAACTGCCACGCGCGGCGATGGTTGCTCTGAATCAGATACCACTTGCGTATTAAGCGTTTTTTGCGAGTCGAGGGACGCAGACTTGTGTTCAGGTGCAGTCGGTTTTTGCGTATCATCTTCAAAATCGTCCCAGCTAAGGATAGACATATTTAATCTCACTCTAATCTTAATTTATTTATGTGACAGTTTTAAACACTAAAACATAGATCAGGCACAGCAATACCATCACTCCAACTGCTAATCCCAACATGTTTTTTAAATGTTTAAGATTGACTGGAGAGGGAAGTGAGTTGGGGGTTAATAATTTGCCTGTTTCATCATAAACAGCCACAGCCCTTGCGCCACTCGCTAACCCTAATTCCTGCAATGCCCGTATTTCGATCTGTGTTAAACCAAACTCCATTCGCTCCATTGCTTGAATAAACATATAAGGAGCTAAATACTTAAAACCGCCACCACCACGTTTGAGTAACTGCGTTAATGTAGTTTCAGCGATACTAAAATCAGCTAATAACGAACGTGGATGTGAAAACTGTGCACATTCAGTTAGATATTCTGTAGAAGATGGATAATGAAGTACTATCCGATCGACATAAATCTGTACTAAAACAGCAGGAGCATTAGCATATCGTTCTAAATCAGTTTGAAGCATAGTTCTACTTCCCAATAAAGCACTTTATTGATCTTGCTTACGCTGTTGTTTCCGAATGGCTAAAAATGCATAGACCATTGGTACATAAAAGAAAATAAAGGCAAAGATTAAAACAGCTAGTCCTAACATATAGTTATGGCTAATATTGAACATAATCTTTGCCTCTTTCCTTTAAATCTTAAATAAACCCTACTTTATTTAAGAAGGGTTTCTCCAAGATCTAATTACTGACAAGCTTCACAATCTGGATTGTCGATTGAACAAGCCATTGGTACAGGTGCTGCTGTAGTGAAACCATCTTCTTCAACTTGAGCTTCTGGTTTCTTCTCTTCAACCGCTTGAGCTGCAACGACAGGAGCCTCAACTGATGCTGGTTTAACTGCGTTCAATGCACCCGTATTGATTGTTGATTTCTCAGCAGAAGTCGCACCCAAAGCACGGAGGTAATAAGTCGTCTTAAGACCACGTAACCATGCCATCTTATACGTGATGTCCAGTTTCTTACCATTCGCGCCAGCGATGTAAAGGTTCAATGACTGTGCTTGATCGATCCACTTTTGACGACGAGATGCAGCATCTACGATCCAACGTGTATCCACTTCAAACGCAGTTGCGAAGATTGCTTTTAATTCTTCAGGAATACGTGCAATCTTTTGTACTGAACCTTCGAAGTGTTTCAGGTCATTCACCATCACAGTGTCCCACAGACCACGTTCTTTTAATGCACGAACAAGGTAAGGGTTGATTACAGTGAATTCACCAGAGAGGTTAGATTTCACATACAAGTTCTGGAATGTTGGCTCAATTGATTGAGACACGCCACAAATGTTAGAGATCGTTGCAGTCGGTGCAATCGCCATCACATTCGAGTTACGCATACCGTCTTTTTGAACTTTGGCACGTAAGCTATCCCAATCTAAACGTTGTGTACGATCAACTTCGAACATACGCTCTGGACGAGATTTCGCAACAATTTCTAAAGAGTCGATTGGCAAGATACCTTGATCCCACAATGAACCTTTAAATGTTTCGTAAGTACCACGCTCAACCGCCAAGTTACTCGACGTTTCGATTGCGTAATAGCTGATTACTTCCATTGATTCATCAGCAAAATCGACTGCTGCATCTGAACCATAAGCAATGCCCATTTCATAAAGTGCATCTTGGAAGCCCATGATACCCATACCCACAGGGCGGTGTTTCAGGTTCGAGTTCTTCGCTTGTGGTACTGCGTAATAGTTGATGTCGATGACGTTATCGAGCATACGTACTGCAGTTTTAATGGTACGAGCAAGTTTCTCACGGTCTAACACACCACCTTGAACGTGTTGCACAAGGTTGATTGAACCCAAGTTACACACCGCAATTTCATCTTGGTTAGTATTGAGGGTAATTTCAGTACATAAGTTAGATGAGTGCACTACGCCAACGTGTTGTTGTGGTGAACGTAAGTTACATACGTCTTTGAATGTGATCCACGGATGACCTGTTTCGAATAACATCGAAAGCATTTTGCGCCATAAGTCTTTTGCACGGACTTTCTTATGCAGCATGTTTTCTTGTTTTGCTACAGCTTCGTAGTGTGCATAACGCTCAGCAAATTCAGCGCCTGTTAAGTCATGCAAGTCTGGTGTTTCAGAAGGTGTGAATAGTGTCCATTCAGCATCTTCAAATACACGTTGCATAAATAAATCAGGAACCCAGTTTGCTGTGTTCATGTCATGTGTACGGCGACGATCATCACCTGTGTTTTTACGTAGCTCTAGGAATTCTTCAACATCCAAGTGCCAAGTTTCGAGGTATGCACAAACTGCACCTTTACGCTTACCACCTTGGTTTACCGCAACAGCCGTATCGTTGGCAACTTTCAGGAATGGAACAACACCTTGAGACTTACCGTTTGTGCCTTTGATATACGAGTTCAAAGCACGCACAGGTGTCCAGTCATTACCTAAACCACCCGCCCATTTAGAAAGCATTGCGTTGTCACGCATTGCACCATAAATGTCATATAGGTCATCACCAATTGTTGTTAAATAACAGCTTGATAGTTGTGGGCGTAATGTACCTGAGTTAAATAGCGTTGGCGTAGATGCCATGTAATCGAAGCTAGATAATAAGTTATAGAACTCGATTGCACGCTCTTCTTTATTTTCTTCATTGAGTGCGAGACCCATTGAAACACGCATAAAGAATAATTGCGGTAATTCAAAACGTACGCCATTTGAATGAATGAAGTAACGATCAAATAAAGTTTGTAGGCCTAGATAGGTAAATTGATTTGAGCGTTCTGGTTGGATCGCTGCTGCCAATTTTGCAAGATCGAAGTTAAGAAGATCAGCAGAAAGAAGATCAAGCTCGATCCCTTTCTTCAAGAAAGTTTCTAAAGCATCATTTTCCAATGTGTCTGTAGATAGACCTAAGAACTCTAAACCTGTGCTCACTAGCTCATTACGTAATAAGCGTGCAGTTACATACGTATAGTTTGGCTCTTGCTCGATACGAGTACGTGTTGCCATCATCATAGTCGTTGCGATGTCGCTTTCTTTTACACCGTTGTATAAGTTTTTAACGGTCTCATCGACGATCGCTTGAACATCAATCCCTTCCAAACCTTCACTTGCTGTTTCGATTGTCGCTGTAAGTGCACCGAGGTCTAATGGTTGGAGCTGTCCATGAGCATCAGTGATTTGAAGGGTAGGATGATGGTTCGCACCTGCTTGCTGACGAGCAGTGGCACGTTGTTCACGATAAATAACGTAGGCACGTGCAACTTTTTGCTCGCCTGTACGCATCAGTGCTAATTCAACTTGGTCTTGAATTTCTTCGATATGAATCGTACCGCCAGAAGGTAAACGACGATTAAACGTATTGAGTACCATCTCTGTTAATTGAGTGATACGGTCATGGATGCGACTAGAGTCAGCACCTTGTTGACCTTCAACAGCTAAAAAGGCTTTCCCGATCGCAACAGAAATCTTCTCGGCATTAAAAGACGCGATTTCACCAGTGCGCTTAATTACCTGAATTTGACCAGGAGTAGAAGTGATGATGCTCATGTCAGCATAGCTCCATTATCATCTATTTTTATGTTCATAGACCGTTTGAATCGAGCAAAATGTATGCCACGATGTTTGAGGGATAAACACAATACTTAGTGGTTAAAGTTTATTTTCAACACAAGATACGGGATTTTTTACAGCAGATCAATCCTTGACATTTTGGTAATTTTTTTTTCATGTCTTAACTGCTGAATTCACAGGCACATAGCATAACAAAGCCATTAAAAAAGGCTTATAGATAATTCTGTGGATAAGTCAAAAAACAAACACTTAAATTATTTTGGGTGAAGAAAGAAACAGATTGTTTAACATTGGCACAAAATCTATACTAAAAATTCATTCTGTCGGAAAAAGCAGATGGAATTAAAAAATATATTAAAATTCATAATTTTAATAAAAATATAACAAAAGTGCTTAACCGTGTATCAGTTTGGTGAACGCCTACTTGTTTACAATGTAAACGTGTGTATATTGCAAAACATAAACCAATGTATCTGTCAGATTTTTATAGATAGATTCACTCTAATTGTAGGGGTATACAAATGAGCCAAGAAGAAAAGTTACCAAAAATTTTGATCGTTGAAGATGACGAACGTTTAGCTCGCTTAACACAAGAGTATTTGATTCGTAACGGTCTAGAAGTTGGGGTCGAAACAGATGGTAATCGTGCGATTCGCCGTATTATCAGTGAGCAACCAGATTTAGTTGTCTTGGATGTGATGTTACCAGGTGCAGATGGTTTAACCGTTTGTCGAGAAGTTCGTCCACATTACCATCAACCGATCTTGATGTTAACCGCACGTACAGAAGATATGGATCAGGTACTTGGTTTAGAAATGGGTGCAGATGACTATGTTGCTAAACCCGTTCAACCACGTGTTTTATTAGCTCGTATTCGTGCTTTATTACGTCGTACTGATAAAACAGTTGAAGACGAAGTTGCTCAACGTATCGAGTTCGATGATCTCGTGATTGATAACGGTGGCCGTTCAGTGACTTTAAACGGTGAGCTGGTTGATTTTACGAGCGCTGAATATGACTTATTGTGGTTGCTAGCTTCAAACGCAGGACGCATCTTATCTCGTGAAGATATTTTTGAGCGTCTCCGTGGTATTGAATACGATGGTCAAGACCGTTCGATCGATGTGCGTATTTCACGTATTCGTCCAAAAATTGGTGATGATCCAGAAAATCCAAAACGTATCAAAACTGTGCGTAGCAAAGGTTATTTATTCGTTAAAGAAACTAACGGGATATAATTTGCATCTTGCTTTAAATTAGCTTGGATTTATTTCCCTTATGGTAAGTCGAGTACTAAAAAACAGCATTTTCTTGCGAATTTATGCTGGATTAGTGGTTTTAGTTGTTGTTGTTGCCGCATTTTGTTATTTGCTGGTACAAGTCATCAACTATCAACGCGCGCAAGAATATCGTGAATATCTGACGGATGGTATTTCATATGTCATCAGTGAGGGGGTATCTCGACAGCCTCAAAAACAACAAAAGCTAGATTGGATTTCTGATGCTTCCGATTTATTAGAACTTCCAATCTACTATGTTGATGCAGCACGTGTAGAGCTTTCTCGTACTGAGAAAAAGCGGATTGCTGAGCAGAAATCGGTGGTTCGTTATGATGCCAATAATGGTGTGGGTTATATCATTATTGGTCTGAAAGATGATGCGAAACATTATCTTTATATCAAAGTGGATAAGCTCGGCGAGCGCCAAATGAAGGCATTGCCAATTTTTGTACTGGATTATTTGATTTTTTATCCGGGGCAAGAGCGTGAATATTTAGAAAGAATTAAAAAACATTTTTACTATCCGATTACGATTGCCAATATTAAAGATATTAATCTAGATTCAGAGCAAATCGGTCGTTTACGTCAAGACCAAAGTATTCTGTTATATAAGGATAGTGCAACTGTACGTGGTACAACGATTTCAATTGTTTCTCCAATGCCAAATCATCCTGCACAAGTTCTTATCTTAGGTCCAGTTCCAATGTTTAATTGGATGCCTTTTCAGCTTTCAGCAGGTATTACCTTATTTAGCTTATTCTTATTAAGTCTAGGTGTTTACGGTTTAATTCTACCGCTTGAGCGGAAAATTCGTCAGGTTCGTCATGCCCTGAATAAAATGAAATCGGGTGACCTGTCATTACGTGTTCCGATTGAAGGCACAGATGAAATGGCAAATTTGGCATCAAGTTATAACAATATGTCAGACCATATCCAGCGCCTGATTGAGGCGCAACGGGAATTAATGCGCGCAGTGTCGCATGAACTCAGAACGCCTGTGGCGCGTATCCGCTTTGGTATGGAGATGCTGGCAGAAGAGGATGACTATAGTTACCGTATTCAGCAGGTGGAGATGATTGATAAGGATATTGAGGCACTCAATACCCTGATTGATGAGATCATGACCTATGCGAAACTGGAGCAGGGTACACCATCTTTGGACTTTGAGGACCTTGTGCTGGTCGAAGTACTCGATCAGGTTGCAATGGAAACTGAAGCACTGAAGACTCAAAAAGAAATTGAGTTAATTGCACCGCCGTTGTCATTATCTGTAGATGCTGAACGTCGCTATTTGCATCGTGTGGTACAAAACTTGGTTGGAAATGCCGTTCGTTATTGCGATCATAAAGTTCGAATTAGTGGTGGTGTTCGTGCTGATGGTAAGGCATATGTCTGTGTAGAGGACGATGGACCAGGCATTCCAGAGCAAGAGCGCGCACGTATTTTTGAAGCCTTTTCTCGTTTGGATGATAGTCGTACACGCGCATCAGGTGGGTATGGTTTGGGTTTATCAATCGTGAGTCGTATCGCGTATTGGTTCGGTGGAGATATTATGGTAGACCAAAGCCCTAACTTAGGTGGCGCACGTTTTACCATGACATGGCCAGCGAAGCGTTATAAACAGAACATAAAAAAATAGTTTTAATTCATTTAAGCTTGTATGAAGAATATAAGAAAGCCAAAGCATCAAGCTTTGGCTTTAATTTTTTATGAAGCATAAATATTGCTTATTCATGAATAGATGAATCAGGCTCGATTAATGGATGACCAGACCTTAAGCCATTCAGTGCATCTATATTAAAATCCAGAAGTAATGAATTATTTTTTACGTCTATTTTATAACTTTTAATCAATGGTTGATCGCCATTTAATGTTTCAACTTTATAGCTATCAGCAATGTTTAGAATACTTTCAAGATTGGTTGTTGTTGCCGCAAAGTCTTCTCTAAAGACTTCATAGATATCTCTTAGGTCGAAAATTGCATTATCAGCATCAGGGTGTTTTCGAATATAACTTTCAATGTGCCGCATCAGCAGCTGTGAAAAAAAGAAATAATCTGAGTCATGTGTATATTCTAAATGCATATTTTTCTCCTTGTTTGCTTCTTTTAGAATACTCATCTATTGCGTCGGCTGTGTATAAAGATAATTAAAGTATTTTGCTGAATTGCAACATATTATGTCGAAATGACCACCCAATTTCGGCCCTGTCTTTTTGCCTGATAAAGTGCATCATCCGCTTGATTGAATAAATGCTTCATCGCTTGATGGTTCTTAGGCATGCAAATACACAGGCCAATGCTGAGCTGGATGAAAAATGCCGTTGTTGATCAATTGAAATAGCGGTTTGGCTCTTGTGTTGGCGAATCTGTTCAGCACAGGCGTAGGCAGCCTTAAGGCTGGTGTCTGCCATAAAAATGGTGAACTCCTCGCCACCCAAACGTCCGAGCAGGTTATTCGGTCTAAGCTGTACCTGAATGGTTTGGGGTTTAAACGCTTTAAGTCGTTGCCTGAACGCCGCAAAGGCGAGTACGCTTAGCCAACAATCGCACCGATAAAGCTGGTGGGGCGTCATGTTTGTGGAGGACGCTTCAGTAACTCTAGCAAAACCGAGTTGGCAGGTTTAAATGAAGCCAGAAAAGTTAAGTGTGGTGTGGCACTATTATATAAAATTTGTTTAAATTTTCACCATAAATTCGTATCAATGCAATGATTTAGTTCATGCCGCCATGTTTTTTGGCATACGGAATGGAATTCAAATGTTTTTAGAGTACAGATAAAGAAAAAAATGATTGATATGTAATACTTGATTTGATAATTCGATTTTTAAGGGTGAATTGGCAGTGATCTGGTAGAGAACCGTAAATTTATGGACAAAATCATCCGAAAGACTAAAGCGCATCAACTAGCATGCGAAATTAGAAATCAGGTACAATTGGCGGGATTAATTTTGTGTTTGGTGTATTTGAAGGCCAATACATACATTCTTTGTTAAAAATAGGCCTGCCAGGAGTTATCCCCGCATGAGTGCCATTACTCCATACGATTGGGCGATTATCGCTTTCGTGATCGGCGTTACATTTCTTTGCGTTTTTATGCTGACAGTCCCTTTACTCCTTGGGGGTAAAGCATGGGGGCGTGCCAAGCAAGAGCAGTTTGAATCAGGCGTAGTAGGTGCGGGCGGTGCTCGTATTCGCTTGTCAGCCAAATTCTATCTCGTTGCCATTTTCTTTGTTGTTTTTGATCTTGAGGCTCTCTATCTCTACGCGTGGTCTACATCTGTGCGTGAAGTAGGGTGGTTTGGATTTACCACGGTTGTGATTTTTGTGGTTGATCTCTTGATTGCCTTGATTTATGCCATTTCTGTTGGTGCGTTGAACTGGGCGCCAGTAGATCGTCGTAAATCTGCAGGTGTAGCAATGAAAATTGGTTCGCCAAATATGAATATTGCTGAGATCACTCGATTCAATAACATTGAAGAATTGGTTGTCGATCCTACAGGTCATATTCCAGCACAGTCTTCTGGTCGTGTTAAATCTAAAACACCGACTACATCATCATTTAAACAGGAGTAAGTCGGGATGAAATATACTTTAACCCGTGCGAATCCAGATGCCGATCAATATCCATTACAAGATCGTCAAATCGTAACTGATCCTCTTGAGGAAGAAGTGAATAAAAGTGTGATGATGACACGTCTTGAAGATGTGTTGCATACCGCAGTGAACTGGGGGCGTAAAAACTCTTTATGGCCTTTTAACTTCGGTACATCATGCTGCTACGTTGAATATGCAACTACATTAACTGGCGTTCATGATTTATCACGTTTTGGTGCAGAGGTTATTCGTGCTTCACCTCGTCAAGCGGATTTGATGATTGTTGCAGGAACTTGCTTTGTCAAAATGGCACCTGTAATTCAACGTTTGTATGAACAAATGTTGGAGCCAAAATGGGTGATTTCAATGGGTGCTTGTGCAAACTCTGGTGGTATGTACGACATCTATTCTGTGGTGCAAGGTGTAGACAAGATTATTCCTGTTGATGTGTACATCCCAGGCTGTCCACCGCGTCCAGAAGCATTAATCCAAGCATTGATGTTACTTCAAGACCAAATTCAACTAGAGCGCCGTCCACTTTCAGCGGTGATTGGTGATGATCTTCAGCCTGTTTATAAGCCAAAGATGATGCCAGAACGCGATCGTAAAAATGCTGATCGTATTGCGGTAAAAAACTTACGCTCTATGGATGAAATTAAATAATTTAAACGATGAATTGTGACATGTCTGAAGAGATATGGTCATCGTGGAAATTGACAGAATTTGTATTAAATAGGAAGCCAAGCCAATGGCTGAAACTGACATTGCTATGCCAGAATCGACTCAGGTTGATTCACGCCCAGCATTTGCAATTGTAGAAGAGCTCAAAACCAAATTTGGTGAGAACTTCTACGTGCAGGCGACTTGTGAAGAGTTTCCAACTGTCTGGGTTGAGCGCGCACGCGTGCAAGAAGTCCTCATGTTCCTCCGTAAAGTGGAACGTCCTTATGTGATGCTGTTTGACTTGTCTGCGGTTGATGAGCGTTTACGTGTTCACCGTGATGGGTTGCCTCCATCTGACTTCACAGTGTTCTATCATCTATTATCGCTTGAGCGTAATAGTGATATCCGTATCAAAGTTGCGTTGAATGAAAATGATTTAAACATTCCAACGGCAACCAATATTTGGCCAAATGCCAACTGGTACGAACGTGAAGCTTACGATATGTTCGGGATCAATTTCGAAGGGCATCCAATGCTCCGTCGTATCTTGTTGCCGACTTATTGGGAAGGTCATCCATTACGTAAAGAATATTCTGCGCGTGCGACAGAATATACGCCGTATATGCAAGACCAAGCGAAACAGGATTTTGAACAAGAACACCTACGCTTTGTGCCTGAAGACTGGGGTCTAAAACGCGGCAATGCTGATGAAGACTTCATGTTCTTGAACTTAGGTCCTAACCATCCATCTGCACACGGTGCGTTCCGTGTCGTATTGCAGTTGGACGGTGAAGAAGTGAAAGACTGCGTACCTGATATTGGTTATCACCACCGTGGTGTGGAAAAGATGGCTGAACGTCAGACATGGCATTCATTTATTCCTTATACTGATCGTGTTGACTACTTGGGCGGTTGTGCGCAAAACATGCCTTATGTGATGGCAGTTGAGCAGCTTGCTGGTATTAAAGTACCCGAGCGTGCGCAAGTCATTCGTGTGATGTTAAACGAATTATTCCGTATCAATAACCACTTATTATTCTGCGGTACAGCGATTCAGGATGCGGGTGGTATGACCCCTGTATTCTATATGTTCGCAGACCGTCAAAAAGTCTATGACATCGTTGAAGCGATCACGGGTTACCGTATGCATCCAGCATGGTTCCGTATTGGTGGTACGGCGCATGACCTTCCAAACAACTGGCAAAAACTTGTTAAAGAATTGCTAGAGTGGATGCCAAAACGTTTGAACGAGTACTACACTGCGGCACTTAAAAACTCAGTATTTATTGGTCGTACCCGCAATGTTGCGCAATACGACGCTAAATCTGCGTTGGCTTGGGGTGTAACGGGTACTGGTTTACGTGCAACGGGTATTGACTTTGACGTTCGTAAATATCGTCCATACAGTGGTTATGAAAACTTCGACTTTGATATTCCAGTGGAATATGAAGGCGATGCATATGCACGTGTCTTGGTTCACTTCCGTGAAATTACTGAGTCGTTGAAAATTATTCAACAGTGCTTGGATAACATGCCATCTGGTCCTTATAAAGCGGATCATCCACTGGCTGTTCCACCACCAAAAGATAAGACATTACAAGATATTGAAACCTTGATTACGCACTTCTTGAGCGTATCTTGGGGTCCTGTCATGCCTGCAGGTGAGTCATCATTTATGACTGAAGTGGTGAAAGGTGCGAGCACTTATTATTTGACTTCAGACAAGTCAACCATGAGTTACCGTACTCGTATTCGTACACCGACTTTCACGCATTTACAGCAAATGCCTTCTGTGATTAATGGCAGTTTGGTTTCTGACTTGATCATTTATTTGGCGACCATTGACGTGGTTATGGCTGACGTGGATCGCTAGGGGTAAACGATTATGATGATTTTGACTGATAAAAAACCTCGTGTGAATGTTGAAGGGATTTTGACTGCTGAAGAAATCCATGACATTGAACACCATATTGATCACTATCCGTATCCACGCGCAGCTTCTTTGGATGCTTTAAAGTGTGTACAACGCCGTAATGGTTGGGTAGATGACGCTCAAATGAATGCGATTGCGCAATTGTTGACAATCAGTGTGGCGGATTTAGAGGGTGTAGCAACGTTCTATAACCGTATTTATCGCCAACCTGTAGGTCGTCATGTGATTTTGTTATGTGACTCAATTGCATGCTTCTTGATGGGTGCAGAAACTTTAGCAGAAGCATTTCAGCGAGAGTTAGGCATTCAGTATGGACAAACCACAGCAGATGGTCGTTTCACCTTGCTCCCAATTTGCTGTTTAGGCAACTGTGATAAAGGTCCAACGTTAATGATTGATGAAGATACTCACGGTTTAGTGGATGTGTCATCAGTTAAACAGTTATTGGAGAAGTATGTATGAATACTGAACCAAAACCAATTTATGGCGACGGTAATCCAGAAACTCATCCACTCACTTGGCGTTTGAGTAAGCAAGATGCGGTACGCAATGCTGATGAATACGAAGCTTTAGAAGGTTATGCAGGCTTCAAAAAAGCGCTCAGCATGCCACCAAAAGATGTACTTGACGTGATTAAAGCTGCGACAGTTAAAGGTCGTGGTGGTGCAGGTTTCCCAGCAGGAATTAAATGGTCGTTGATGGCACCGAATGATGGTGGTCCACGTTATTTAATCTGTAATGCTGATGAAATGGAACCAGGTACCTTTAAAGACCGTTTGTTGATGGAAAAACTTCCACATCAATTGATCGAAGGTATGTTGATTGCAGGTTATACCCTTGAAGCAACGCATGGTTATATCTTCATTCGTGGTGAATACATCGAAGCAGCTCAATACTTAAATGAAGCATTAGAGCAAGTTCGTGCCAAAGGTTACTTGGGTGAAAACATCCTCGGTACTGGTTGGAACTTTGAGATGTATGTTCACACGGGTGCAGGGCGTTATATCTGTGGTGAAGAAACTGCATTGATTAACTCGCTTGAAGGTCGTCGTGCCAATCCGCGTACTAAACCACCATTCCCACAAGTTGCTGGTGCATGGGGTCGTCCAACGATTGTCAACAACGTCGAAACCTACAATAACTTGCCAGCAATCATGTTGCGTGGGCCAGAGTGGTATATCAACCTTTCTGCACATAAATCCAAAGATCCAGGTACTAAGATTTATGGTGCATCAGGCAAGGTCAAGTTCCCAGGACTTTGGGAACTTCCTTTTGGTACCACTGCGCGTGAAGTGATTGAAGATCATGCGGGCGGTATGCGTGACGGTCTAACACTGAAAGCATGGTTACCGGGTGGCGCATCAACAGATTTCTTGGCGGCTGAACATATTGACCTGCCAATGGACGCTGAAAGCATCATGAAAGCAGGTTCACGTTTAGGAACATGTTTGTTGATGGTGGTTGATGAAACCCAATGTATGGTCTCTGCAACGCGTAACTTAGAAGAGTTCTTTGCACGTGAATCATGTGGTTTCTGTACACCGTGCCGTGATGGTTTACCTTGGGCAGTCAAAGCGCTGAAAGCACTCGAAACAGGTACAGGTAAGAAAGAAGATATCGATCATTTACAAGAACTGACGCGTAAATTATGGATCGGTAAAACTTTCTGTGCTCATGCACCAGGTGCGATGGAGCCGCTTATGGGCGCATTAAAATATTTCCGCCATGAGTTTGAAGCAAAGGTTAAAACCCATGCTGCTGCTCTTGATGTAGAACAAGCTTAAGGAATTCGACTATGGCTACAATTCATGTCGATGGAAAATCGTATGAAGTCAATGGCTCTGAAAACTTGCTACAAGCATGTCTCAGCCTTGGTATCGACATCCCGTATTTTTGTTGGCACCCATCCTTAGGTTCTGTTGGTTCTTGTCGTCAATGTGCTGTTACGCAATATAATAATGCGGAAGATACACGTGGGCGCTTAGTCATGTCTTGTATGACACCAGCCGCTGACAATACTTACATTTCGATTGAAGACAAAGAAGCAACTGATTTTCGTGCATCAATCGTCGAATTCTTAATGACCAACCACCCACATGACTGTCCAGTCTGTGAAGAAGGTGGTCACTGTCATTTACAAGATATGACGGTGATGACGCAACACGATCGTCGTCGTTATCGCTTCACGAAGCGTACCCATCATAACCAAGAGCTGGGTTCGTTTATTGCACATGAAATGAACCGCTGTATCGCGTGCTATCGTTGTGTACGTTACTACAAAGATTATGCGGGTGGTACAGACTTTGGTGTCTATGCCAATGCATCACGTGTTTATTTCGGTCGTCCAGAATCAGGTACTTTGGAATCTGAATTTTCTGGTAACTTGACTGAAGTCTGTCCGACTGGTGTGTTTACTGATAAGACACATTCTGCACGTTATAACCGTAAATGGGACATGCAGTATGCTCCAAGCGTATGTCATGGCTGTTCTTCGGGCTGTAACATCTCACCGGGTGAGCGTTATGGCGAAATCCGTCGTGTTGAAAACCGTTTTAATGGTTCAGTAAACCAATACTTCCTGTGTGATAAAGGTCGTTTCGGTACAGGTTATGTGAATCGTGAAGATCGTCCACGTCAACCACGACTACAGCTTAAAGATAACATTACAACTTTGAGTGTCGATGCTGCATTAGATCAAGTAATTGTTGAGTTGAAAGGCCAAAAAGTCTTGGGTATCGGTTCTCCTCGTGCAAGCTTGGAATCAAACTACGCACTTCGCCAACTTGTTGGTCAAGCCAATTATTCAACAGGTATGTCTCAAAAAGAGCAAAATCTGGTTGAATTAGCTGCATCAATCATGCAAACACAGGGTATTTACAACCCGAACATGCGTGAAATTGAAAGTTACGATGCGGTGTTGATCTTGGGTGAAGACTTAACTCAAACTGCGCCACGTATGGCTTTATCAGTTCGCCAAGCAGCGAAAAATAAAGCCAAAGAAATGGCAGCTAAAACACGTACACCCGATTGGTTGGCAGAGCCTGTACAACGTATTGGTCAAGATGCTAAATCTCCAATCTATATTCTTGCTGCAACGCAAACACGTTTAGCGGATGTGGCAACGGGTGAAGTCGTTGCATCGCCAAATGACATTGCACGTTTAGGTTTCGCGGTTGCGGCTGCTGTTAAAGGCGAAGCGCTTTCTGGTTTGGCTGATGATGCAAAAGCATTTGCACAGACTATTGCAGATACCTTGAAAGCAGCGAAAAAGCCTTTGATCATTTCTGGTACGAGTTTACAAGATCCTGCGATCATGGAAGCTGCGGCTCAAGTCGCTTTAAATCTCGGCGAAAATGCAGGGCTGTCGTTGACTGTTCCTGAAGTGAACTCAATGGGCTTAGCATTATTCGGTGGTTTAAGTTTAGAGCAAGCCTTTGCGCAAGACTACGACACACTGGTTATTGTTGAAAATGACTTGTTCCGTCGTTTACCTGCTGCTCAAATCAAAGCTGCATTTGACAAGGCTGAGACTGTGATTGTATTGGATCACAGCGAAACTGAGACCGTGAAGCTTGCAGACATCGTTCTTTCAGCAGCAAGTTTTGCTGAAGGTGATGGCACTGTAGTGAGTCAAGAAGGCCGTGCACAACGTTTCTATCAAGTGTATGACCCAAGCTACTACAAGCCTGAATATGCGATCAAAGAATCATGGCGTTGGTTACATGCTGTTGAGACAGGTCTTAAAGGTAAAGCAGTCGATTGGACATTGCTTGATGATGTAATTGATGACATCGTGAAGAATGTTCCTGTGCTTGAAGCCATTCAAGATGTTGCACCTGATGCTGGATATCGTATCCATGGCCTGAAGATTGCGCGTGAACCACGTCGTTATTCTGGTCGTACAGCAATGCGTGCGCCATTATCTGTTCATGAACCTAAACAGCCAACTGATCTAGATTCAGCATTAACGTTCTCGATGGAAGGTTATGTCGGTAATCAGACAGCTTCTTCGCTAGTACCTTTCGCATGGTCTGCAGGTTGGAACTCACCACAAGCTTGGAATAAATACCAAGATGAAGTGGGTGGTCACTTAAAAGGCGGTGATTCGGGTGTACGTTTATTCGATCGCTTAGCAAAACGTCCTGCACGTAGCTATGTTGCACCGACTGCCGTGGTTGTGAATCCTGAAAGCTTCCGTCTTGTGCCAATGCACCATATTTTTGGTTCTGGTGAATTCACGATTAAAACACCAGCAATGGAATCACGTATTCCTGAAGCGATGTTTGCCGTGGGTGAACAAGATGCAACGCGCTTAAATGTTCAAGATGGTCAACGTATTACAGTGAAAGCAGGCGAAACGAGCATCAGCTTACCTGTACAAGTCATCGAATATTTACCAACAGGCTATATTGGTTATCCAATTGGTCTAGCACCAACCGTTTCATTGGCAGAGCCTGTGTCTGTGGCAGTAGGAGTGTAATTCATGAATCAAGAAATTATACGTCAAACGCCACTTTGGGCTGAGAACTGGCCAATCGCTTATTCAGTGATTCAAGCAGTTGTGATCCTGTTGGTGGTGGTTTTGGTTGCTGCGTTAATGTCATTTATTGAGCGTCGTCTCTTGGCGTTATGGCAAGACCGTTATGGTCCAAACCGTGTTGGTCCGGGTGGTATGTTCCAGATCGTTGCCGACATGCTCAAGATCATGTTCAAAGAAGACTGGACACCAAAGTTTGCCGACAAGCTGACTTTTCGTTTAGCACCAGCAGTTGCGATGGCAACTGCGGTACTTTCGTTTATGGTCATCCCAGTAAGTCCTACACTGGGCGTTGCGGATATGAGTATCGGTCTATTGTTCTTTATGGCAATGGCGGGTATTGCAGTTTATGCAGTGCTATTTGGTGGTTGGGCGTCTAACAACAAATACTCGTTACTCGGTGGTCTTCGTTCTGCTGCTCAAACTATTTCTTATGAAGTGTTCTTGGGTATTTCATTGATGGGTGTGGTTGCCATTGCAGGCTCATTCAACCTACGTGAAATCGTTGAAGCTCAACGTGATGTTTGGTTTGTTATTCCACAATTCATTGGTTTCATTATCTTTGTTATTGCTGGTGTTGCAGTGACGCATCGTCATCCATTTGACCAACCAGAAGCTGAGCAAGAATTGGCGGAAGGTTATCACGTTGAATATGGTGGGATGAAGTGGGGGATGTTCTTCGTTGCGGAATACGTCAACGTTGTTTTAATCTCTGCACTGATCGTAACGTTATTCTTCGGCGGATGGCTTGCACCATTTAACTTAGAAATTCCATTTGTTCCACCAGTTTTTTGGTTCATCATCAAAACAGCATTCTTTGTAATGATGTTTGTATTGGCGCGTGGTTCTTTAATGCGTCCACGTTATGACCAAGTGATGAATTTTGGTTGGAAAGTTTGTTTGCCATTGGCGTTGGTCAACTTGTTAGTGACTGGTGCTGTGATTCTGATGAATCAGGCCTAGGACAGCAGGGAGTACAAAATGTATAAAATTCTAGCTGGATTTGGATCGATTGTCCGTTCGTTGTGGATGGTGTTTAGCCATGTAACACGTAAACGTGACACGATTTTATATCCAGAAGTACCAGCTGAACAAATTGTGCCTCCACGCTTTCGTGGTCGTATCATCTTGACGCGTGATCCAGATGGTGAAGAGCGTTGTGTGGCATGTAACCTTTGTGCGGTTGCATGTCCTGTTGGCTGTATTTCATTACAAAAAGCGGAAAAAGAAGATGGACGTTGGTATCCAGAATTTTTCCGTATTAACTTTTCACGCTGCATTTTCTGCGGTATGTGTGAAGAAGCTTGTCCTACAACTGCAATTCAAATGACTCCAGATTTTGAACTTGCTGAATATGTACGCCAAGACTTGGTTTATGAAAAAGAAAACTTATTGATTTCTGGCCCAGGCAAATATCCTGACTATAACTTCTACCGTGTCACTGGTATGGCAGTAAATGGTAAGGAAAAAGGTCAAGCACAAAAAGAAAGTGCACCAGTTGATGTACGGAGCTTATTACCATGATGTGGCCATTTTATTTGATGGCACTTGTGGCCATCGTATCGACAATTCGTGTTGTGACAAATGCGAATCCCGTACATGCTCTTTTAAGTTTAATCGTTTCTTTACTTGCTGTTGCTGGTATTTTCATGATCGTAGGTGCGCCTTTTGCTGGTGCGCTTGAGATTATTGTTTATGCTGGTGCAATCATGGTCTTGTTCGTCTTCGTGGTCATGATGTTGAACCTTGGACAAGATACGGTTGAACAAGAACGTAAATGGTTAACTTCTGATGCATGGGCATATCCTGCATTAATGAGTTTCTTATTGGGCTTGGTTTTGGTTTGGATGTTGGGTGGAGAATACACCACGATTTCTGCACCAATGGGGACAGAAATTGTAGGTCCTAAAGCAGTCGGTCAAGCATTATTTACTCACTATCTATTATTGGTAGAAGTTGCCGCGATGTTATTGCTTGCAGCCTTAGTTGCTGCATATCACCTTGGCAAACGTGAACCAAGTGCAGAAGAGGATAAAGAATAATGGGACACATCCCTTTAGAACATGGTTTGATTGTTGCAACCATCCTTTTTGCACTCGGTTTTTACGGTGTAATGGTGCGACGCAACCTATTATTTATGCTAATGAGCCTTGAAGTGATGATGAATGCTGCTGCATTGGCATTTGTTTTGGCAGGTAGTGTTTGGGCTCAACCAGATGGACAAGTGATGTTCATTTTGATCCTAACGCTTGCTGCGGCAGAGGCGTGTATTGGTCTTGCGATCGTCCTTCAGTTTTATCATCGCTTCCATCACTTGGATGTGGATGCTGCTAGTGAGATGCGCGGATGAGTACATTATATTTAACCGTTTTATTCCCGCTCATTGGTTTTATCCTGTTAGCGGCAGGGCGTAACAAACTGTCTGAAAATGTCGCTGCCATTATTGGTGTCGGTTCAGTTGGTTTATCTGCCTTATTTGCTTTAATCGCTGGCCTTGCATTTACCAGCAGTGGCCAAACTGTTTTTGTTCAACACTTATGGACGTGGTTCAGTGTTGGCGGTTTTGAGCCAGGCATCAGCTTGCACCTCGATGGTTTGTCATTATTAATGACGGGCATGATCACAGGTGTTGGTTTCCTGATTCACATCTTTGCATCATGGTATATGCGTGGTGAAGAAGATTACGCACGTTTCTTCTCTTATTTCAACCTGTTCGTTGCCAGCATGTTGTTGTTGGTACTCGGCGATAACTTGGCGTTATTGTTCTTAGGTTGGGAAGGCGTAGGTCTGTGTTCATACCTCTTGATTGGTTTCTACTACTCAAACCCTGCAAATGGTTGGGCAGCAATCAAGGCATTCACCGTAACACGTGTGGGTGATGTTTTCTTACTCATCGCATTGTTCTTGCTCTATCAACAGTTTGGTACGTTGAATACACAGTACATTGTTGAACATGCAGCGACTGTGATGACGCAAAGCTCATCATTGTCGATTTGGACAGCATTGATGTTGTTCTTAGGTGCGGCAGGTAAATCAGCGCAAATTCCATTACAAACTTGGTTAGCTGATGCGATGGCTGGTCCTACACCAGTATCTGCATTGATCCATGCTGCAACAATGGTGACAGCGGGTGTGTACTTATGCTGCCGTATGTTCTCTGTGATGGAAATGGCACCAGAAGTGATGCAGTTCATCTCGATTACAGGTGCAGTAACCTTACTTGTAGCTGGTTTTGCTGCATTGGTTCAAACCGATATCAAACGTATCTTGGCTTACTCAACTATGAGTCAGCTCGGTTATATGTTTATGGCGGTGGGTGCTGAGGCGTATCAAGCTGGTTTATTCCATATGCTTGCTCACGCATTCTTCAAAGCGTTATTGTTCCTTTCTTCGGGTGCCGTAATTCTTGCATGTCATCACGAACAAAACATTTTCAAAATGGGTGGATTACGTAAAAAGATTCCATTCGTATTCTGGTGTTTTATCATCGGTGGTGGCGCATTAGCTGCACTTCCAATCGTAACAGTTGGCTTCTTCTCTAAAGATGCGATTTTAGGTGCAGTATATGCACAGTCTACGATTGCAAACCTTCCACTTTATAACACGTTGTATTGGGTCGGTGTTGCTGGCGCATTCTTAACGTCTATCTATACCTTCCGTTTAATCTGGGTGGTATTCTTTGGCGAAGAAAAAACCCATGCACATGCCATTCATGGCGTGACTTACTGGGCACCGCTTGCAATTCTTGCGACCTTATCAACAGGTATTGGTTATTTCTTACAAGCACCTGTTGCAAAATTATTGACTGCTGCAAGTATTCCAAGCTTTGTTGTTCCTGAAGCTTTAGAAGAAGCCGTTGCACATGCAGAACATTTAGCAAGTGGTGTTGCCCTTGTTGGTTTGGTTGTTGGTATTTTCTTATTTGCCTTTGCGTATGGTGCGGTTAAATCATTTGCTCAAACGTCTTTGGGTTCTGGTTTAGCGCACATTTGCCGTACCGCATTTGGTTTTGATGCTTTGTATGACATCGTTTTTGTAAAACCATATTTATTGATTGCGAAAATCTTAGGTCGTGATCCAATTGATGGTTTATGGTTAGTGCTACCTGCACTTGTGAAAGGTGGTAATAGCTTTACAAGTTCGCGTCAAACAGGTTCATTGCGTGAATACGCATCAAGCATGTCACTCGGTGTAGTGGTGTTATTGATGATCTTGATCGTGATTCAGGTTGTGGGGAAATAAAATGGAAAACAATTTAATTTTACCCGCACTGATTTTAGTTCCTTTCATTGCTGGTTTTATTTGTTGGTTGGTTGATAAATTTGACCAACATTTGCCACGCTGGATTGCCTTGATTGGTATGCTCATTACCTTTGGTTTGGGTATTGCACTATGGCAAACTGGTACATATAGCTACGAGTTGGGCGGTAAAGTCCCAACTTGGGCTGCTGAATTCCATCTCCCGTGGATTCAGTCTTTGGGTATTAGCATTCACTTGGCTGTGGATGGTTTATCTCTACTCATGGTTTTACTTACAGCATTACTTGGTGTACTTGCTGTTGGTTGTTCATGGGGTGAAATTCAAAAGAATGTTGGTTTCTTCCACTTAAACCTCCTTTGGAGTTTAGGTGGGGTTATCGGTGTATTCCTTGCAATTGACTTATTCTTGTTCTTCTTCTTCTGGGAGATGATGCTTGTACCAATCTATTTCTTGATTGCGTTATGGGGTCATAAAGGCTCGAATGGTCGTTCACGTGTTTATGCTGCAACTAAATTCTTCTTATATACACAAATTGCTGGTTTGATCATGTTAATCGGTATCTTAGGCTTAGTGGTCTATGGATATATGATGACAGGTATGATTGGTTTTGATTACAGCTACTTATTGGCTGTTGCAAACCACTTACCACCAGAAGTTGCATATGCATTTATGTTGTGTTTCTTTGTTGGTTTTGCAGTTAAATTACCTGTATTCCCATTACACGGTTGGTTACCTGATGCGCATGCACAAGCACCAACAGCGGGTTCTGTGGACTTGGCTGGTATTTTGATTAAGACAGCAGCGTACGGTCTACTTCGTTTCGTAATTCCATTCTTCCCAGCAGCGTCAGCTCAGTTTGCTGATATTGCAATCATTTTGGGTTTAATTGGTATTTTCTACGGTGCATTCTTGGCCTACCAACAAACAGACATGAAACGTCTGCTTGCGTATACGTCTATTTCACACATGGGTTTCATTTTACTTGCGATTTATGCAGGTAATATTCTGACTTTCCAAGGTCTGATGATCATGATGTTGGCACATGGTTTGTCATCTGCTGCATTGTTCATTATGTCGGGTCAAGTGTATGAGCGTTTACACACACGTGATCTACGCTTAATGGGTGGTCTTCGTGGTCAACTGCAATATTTACCATTCTTCTTGATGTTCTTTGTTGCAGCACTTGTCGGTGTACCTGGTCTAGGTAACTTTATTGGTGAATTCTTAATTCTTATGGGTTCATTCAAAGCTTATCCTGCATTCACAATCATTGCTGCAGTAAGTTTAGTATTTGCAGGTCTTTACGGTCTGATTCTGATTCACAAAGCACTTTTTGGCGAACCAAATGCTGAACAAAAGCAACACTATCCGAGTCCACTGAAAGATTTATCAGTACGTGAAGTGAGCATTTTGATGATCTGTGTGATTGGTTTACTTTGGTTAGGACTTTACCCACAGACATTCTTGGATATGTCACATTCAAGCATGCAGTGGTTAGTCAATAGTTATATGCCAGTACAAGAAGTTGTTGAAACTGTTCAACAGACTGCAACTCAACTTGAACAAGTGGAGATGCGATAAACCATGAACTTCACTCTTTCTTTTTCTGAGCTTATGCCGCTTGTCCCAGTGATGATTGTGGCATTGACCTCTGTTGTTGTGATGTTATTGATTGCGATTAAACGTAATCATAATCTGATTGCAACAACGACGGTGGTCGGTTTAAACCTTTCTGCAATTTTTATTGCATACACCATGTTTAGTGGACACTTTGTTCCTGCGAACGTGATGGGCATGTTTATGGTTGATCCATTTACCATGCTCTACCAATTCCTGATTTTGATTGCTGCTTTGGCTTGTAGCACGCTTTCACATGCCTACATTGAAACGTACAAAGATAATCGTGAAGAACTTTATATCTTGTTACTTTGTTCTGTAGCAGGTGCGATGTTGATGGTTGCTAGCTCTCATTATGCTTCGTTCTTTATCAGCTTAGAATTAATGTCAATTCCTGTGTACGGTATGTTGGCTTACACGCATCAACGTAGCCAATCTTTAGAAGCGGGAATTAAGTATCTTGTACTTTCAGCAACTGCATCTGCGATGTTGTTGATGGGTATGGCATATATCTATGCGTATACAGGTTCATTGTCATTCTATGATTCTGTTCAAGCTTTGATGACTGCGATCAAGCAACCAATGGTGCTATTAGGTTTAGGTCTCATTATCTTTGCTGTTGCATTTAAGCTTTCACTTGCACCATTCCATAAATGGACGCCTGATGTGTATGCAGGTGCACCAGCACCTATGGCGACATTCTTAGCTACAGCTGCCAAAGTTGCAACGATTGGTTTATTTGTACGTTACTTATTAAGTTCTGGTGCAATCTTAGTTGAATCAATAGTGACTGTTTTGACAGTCATTGCTGTGTTATCAATTTTGGTCGGTAACTTACTTGCAGTACGTCAAGTTAACTTAAAACGCATCCTTGGTTATTCATCAATTGCACACTTTGGTTACTTGTTGATTGCTTTGATTAGTATGACGTATGCAAGTTTAGGCAGTGTAACGGTTTATGTGATTACTTATGTACTCACCACAATCGGTGCATTTGGTGCAGTTGCGTTAATGTCTAGTCCATATAACAACGTTGATGAAGCACAAAGTCTTGCAGACTACCGTGGTTTGTTCTGGCGTCGTCCGATCTTGACTGCAACATTAACCGTGATGATGTTGTCATTAGCAGGGATTCCATTAACTGCAGGTTTTATTGGTAAATTCCTTGTGATAATGGCGGCTGTAACAACTCAACATTGGTTCTTGGCTGCAATGGTTGTTGTCGGAAGTGGTATAGGCTTATATTACTACTTACGTGTCATGGTGGTGATGTATATGACTCCACCAGAAACACCTCGTATTGATGCTGATGCACATTGGGGAACTAAAGTTGGTGGTATCATGGTACTTGGTGCAGCATTGCTTGTATTATTACTTGGTATCTACCCAGATCCAATGATCAATTTAGCATTGAAATCAGAGATTCTTTCTCCATTACATTTCATGTTATCTCAGCAACAGTAATCATCCGATAATCTGATTTGTACAAAAAAGCCTCCAAAATTTGGGGGCTTTTTTTAATGAAGAGTAAAAAAACACTCTATAATACTCAAAGATTAATATTAGTTAGGTACTTACTCGTGTCGATTCAAGAAATTCGCCATCCGCTTATTCGTCATAAACTTGGTTTATTACGCCGTTCAGACATTAGCACAAAGAACTTCCGTGAATTGGCGCAAGAAGTCACGATGCTACTGACTTATGAAGCGACTAAGGATCTACCTGTTGTGGATCATGAAATTGATGGTTGGGCAGGTAAAGTTTCGACTCAACGTATCGCAGGCAAGAAAATTACCATTGTTCCTATCTTGCGTGCTGGAATTGGTATGCTTGAAGGCGTACTGAGCTTGATCCCAAGTGCCAAAGTGAGTGTATTGGGTTTAGAGCGTGATGAGGCGACTTTAGAGGTTCGTACTTACTATAAAAAATTAGTACCTGATGTTGCGAATCGCTTAGCAATGATTATTGATCCAATGCTCGCAACGGGTAATTCACTTATTGCGGCAATTGATGTGCTCAAGGCAAGTGGTTGTAAAGATATTCGTGTTATGGTTTTGGTTGCTGCACCTGAAGGTGTTGCAAAAGTAGAGGCTGCGCACCCTGACGTACGTATCTATACGGCATCAATTGACCAAGGTTTGAATGAGGATGGCTATATCGTTCCAGGTCTTGGTGATGCGGGTGATAAGATTTTTGGTAGTGTTCAAAAAGATTAATTTTTGAAAATATGCTTAAAACAGAGACTTAATCCAACCGTACTGTTTTCAGGGGAGGATTTAAAGTCTCTTTTTTTATATACTGAAATACAGTACTTGCAAAATTAGGTGAATGTCATGAAGAAAGAATTTTATCAGGGAAAAGTTAAACAATATAATCCAGACAAAGGGTTTGGTTTTATTGCAACTGCTGAAGGCGAGATCTTTTTTCATATTTCAGATTTTCCTGCATCGGAAGGTGAGCCGAAACGAAATGAAAAAGTAAAATTTGTAGCCCTAGAAAATAATGGAAAATTTAAAGCAGTACAAATTGAACGAGTAGATCCGAATCCTGCAAAAACTAAAAAAAATAAAATATTGGCTCATAATCAATCGATTACATCAGAATTGTTATCAAACTTTCGACGTTAATCATCTAGATAAAATATGGAGAGAATTTTCTTGATCTCCATATTGATCCATTAGGCTTTGCAAATGAGAAAAGAAAATATGTTTGTTGAAGGTAAAATTAAAAAATATAATTCAGAAAAAGGGTTTGGCTTTATAGCGCTTGAAGGGCAGGCAGATATCTTCTTTCATATTACAGATTTTCCCACAGCAGGCGGTGAGCCAAAAGTCGGCGAATTACTTAAATTTCTTATTGTGCAAGATAAAGATAAATTTAAAGCAGCAAATATTGTTCGGTTAGATTTAAAGAGCTCTCATCCTTCTAGTCATTTTTCCTCTAATTCTGAGATCTCTTCTAATGCAATTTTACCAAATAATCCTCAATCTCGTTCTAAAAAGAGAATGATCGTTACGGTCATTGGTTTAATGATTATTGCGGTTTTAGCAGTTCTGGTCTTTAAAAAATATCAGTCTTATCAACAGTCACAAAGGTTAAAAGCAGCGCAGTTGATTGAAGAGCAAAAGAGGATTGTGGAGGCTCAGCGTCAGGCTTTGGGTGATTTACCTGAAGTAAAGTTATCTGAAAAAACGGAGCAAGCTTTAAAAGCAATACCAACACCACCGGTACACCATGATCAAAAACGATTAGAACAGCAAGCTGCCACCGCGCAAACCCAATTTAGTTGTGATGGGCGAACTCACTGTTCTCAAATGCGTTCGTATGAAGAGGCCGTCTTCTTTTTAAGGAATTGTCCAAATGTGAAAATGGATGGAAATAATGATGGTGAACCATGTGAGCGCCAATTTAGACATTAAAATAAAAGATCAGGCTTAAACCTGATCTTCACAAAAATGTAAAAAGGCTTTGAGTCCAGGACCTTGGTATTTTTGACGATGTACCAGCATAAACAGGGGACGGGTGAGTTCCCAGAAAGGTGTATCCAGAATGACCAATTGCCCTTTTTCCTGAAGCGGTTCAATCGCAAGCCGTGATACACAAGTCATCCCCAGACCATTGGCAACAATTTTCAGGATGGCTTCATTGTGACCGAGGGTTAAACGGATATTGGCATCTGGTAGATCTTGTAAAATCGCATTGTCAAAAACTTCACGTGTGCCTGAGCCTTCTTCACGTAAAATCCATTCAACCTCATGGAAATCTGCTGGTGTAATTGGGCGATCTAACTTTGCTAGAGGATGATCAGGCGCACAGCAAACTGCAAGCTCATCATCTCGCCAATGGATACATTGCAATTGAGGCAAATGACACGAACCTTCGATCAAGGCTAAATCAAGCTGAAATTGATTCACTGCTTCAATCATTTGGCGAGTATTGCCGACTTGTAATTGAAGATGGGCTTGAGGATGATGCTGTAAAAATTCAGCCATCAGATCAGGCATTAAATAATCACTGATCGTTAAGGTTGCGCCTAAACGTAAATCAATGCTTTGCAGTTCACCTTTAGCAGCTTGTTCAAAGGATTCGCAGCGACCCAAAATTTCTAAAGCTTGAGGTAATAAAAAACGCCCCAAATCATTCAGTTGTAAACGCTTGCCTAAACGGTCAAATAAAGGCGCACCTAAGCCATCTTCTAAATCAGCTAAAGCCATACTTGCTGCACTTTGTGTCAGTCTGACAGCATCACTCGCTTTGGTTACTGTTCCTTCTTGTGCAACCGCCACGAAAACAGCCAATTGGCGTAAGGTCATGCGCATGTTAAATAGCCTTAATGTTTTGAGTATCCATCAATTATTCGATCATGCTAACATGAGCCTACTGTTTCGTGCCACGTTCAAATCATGTCAATTGAAAAATTTAGCGTAGAAAAGGTTTTATCTGTACATCGCTGGACCCACAATCTTTTTAGTTTCACCATGACCCGACCTGCTCATTTTAAATTTACAGCAGGGCAGTTTGCGCGAATTGGTTTAATGGTTGGCGGTGAGCTAGTTGTAAGAGCTTATTCTGTTGTTTCTTCGCCCTTTGATGAAACTTTAGAATTCTTTTCGATTGTTGTTCCCGATGGTACATTTACGTCAAATTTGCAACACCTTAAAGTTGGTGATGAACTTTATTTAGATAAAATATCTTATGGTTATTTGACTTTGGCTCGGTATCAACAACCTTTACCGCAAGATCTTTGGCTATTGGGGACTGGTACTGGACTTGCACCATTTCTATGCATGTTACAAGACTTTGAAACTTGGAATAAATATAAACATATTCATCTAGTTTATAGCGTTCGCACAGAGTCTGAGTTGGCTTATGTGGAACGTATTGAAGAAATCGCAGCATCATTTGGTGAAGGGCATTCTGGATTTAAATTCATTCCAATTGTTACCCGTGATCCTAAAGCCGCATTACATGATCGACTCCCAATTTTAATTGGTAATGGCGAATTAGAAAAAGCAGCAGGATTAGCTTTGAACCCTGCCAGTAGTCATGTGATGTTGTGTGGTAATCCTCAGATGGTTGAGGATACAAAAGAGGCACTTAAACAACGAGGTTTAACGATGAATCGTCGTGGTGAAGGTAATATTGCAGTAGAGAATTATTGGTAGTCGTATGGTATGGATATGTCTTAATGTACAAACATATCCATAAATTCACGGATTTCTTGAATTGCAGTATCGACATCAGTGTTTAGCCATGTCGGTTCAAAAATACCGATATAATGTTCTAAACGGTCTTGAGGAACAACAAGGCGAACAGGGCAATCTTCTTCGAGTAGGCGCCAAGGTAAAATAGGCACTTCATTGTCTAAAAAAGGTTGTACATTTCGAATATCGATAATCATTGCATTTACACAATCAGGTAAAGGCATGACGGAGAATTCTTCAGTACGACGACGGAAGTATTCTAAATCTCCCCACTTTAAGATATAGCTTGGCTTATTAAACTCAATAATTCCTATTAAATGTTCATCACGTGTGTGATGTAAAAAACATTGATGAGTAACATCCGTGTCTAAATCAAGAGAAACACTTTGTTGACTATAGGACATAAAGCAAAACATATGAGAAACGAAGCCGACTAGTATAGCTTATTTTTAGCGTATTCTAAAACCGACTATATTTTAAACAAAAAAATAAATAAAAAAAGTAGAGTTCTGCAAACACTGCAACGATAGTCCGAAGCTTTTTCACACAATGCAACATTGAGTATTGCTAAGATAAAAGCCTAACAAATAAAAGGATGAGGGCTGCTATGATGCATGATTTTAGTAAGCCACAACCTCATGTGGCGAGTCGAGAGGAAATTGCAAAGAAAAAGAAACTACCCGTTTATATGTTGATCATTGTGGGGGGGTTCCTAATTGCACTTCTTGTTTATATGGTCGCGGATCATTCAGCGAATCCAACTGCTCAAGTGATGATATCAAATCTGCAGTCTGTACTTCTGAATGCTTAGTGGCTTTGACCAAAACAATTTATCTAAAAGCTCATTGATGTGAATCAATGAGCTTTTTTGCAAAATTATGCGGACTTTTTGTTGTATTAGTGATGCTGTCGATTGATTCAAAAATCGACAAAAACTAAGGTGATAAACATTCATAGTTTGTGTGTTTCAACATAAAACAGTGATGGGTGATTTATATCAAGATTTAAAAATACAAGATAAGGATAACTCGCATGAATGAATTTTTTAATGATCCCTCGCATCGAGGGGGATTTGATGCCATGTATTACTGGGATCAATTTCATCCAATTTTTGCAGCAATTTTGATCTTACTGGTGGGTTGGATTATTGCCTTAATCATTGCCGCAGGTGTAAAGCGGCTATTGCAAAAGGTTGGTACCAATCACAAGTTATCTTCGGTAACTGGTCGTACGCCCAATATTGAAAACTTGGTTTCTAAATTGGTGTTTTGGTTTGTTATGATTCTCGCTGTGGTTGGCTCACTCAATGTTTTAAATATTAGTGGTGTAAGTGACCCGTTTAGCAATATGATAGGACGAGTACTTGCTTATATACCAAACTTATTTGCAGCCGTTGCAGTAGGATTTATTGGTTGGATTGTGGCGCGTTTGGTACGTGCTGGATTGACCAATGTATTATCTAGAACAGAATTAGATGAGAAGCTAAGCAGTGAAGTTGGTGTTAACGCTTTAAGTAGTAATATCGCAGAAATTTTTTACTGGTTGGTTTTATTACTATTTCTACCAATTGTGCTGTCTATTTTAGGTTTAACAGGACTGCTGATTCCTGTACAAAACATGGTAAACGAAGCGATTGCTTATCTGCCTAATTTGTTTATTGCGGGTGTGATCCTTTTTGTAGGTTATATTCTCGCCAAGATTGTGCGCGGTATTGTCGAGGGATTAGGTAATAGCTTGGGATTACAAACGCAAGCTGAAAAAGTAGGATTATTTAAAAACTCAAATATATCGAAATTTTTAGGCTCATTTGTGTTTGCAATTATTGTCATCACAGCGTTGATTGTGGCATTTGAAGCTTTAGGAATCCAAGCGATTTCTCAACCCGCAACAGCGATGTTGAATGAAATTATGTATGCAATTCCACAAATTATTGCAGCTGGTTTAATTCTAATCGTTGCCTATATTGTTTCTCGTTTTGTTGGACGTTTAGTCGCTGAACTTATTTCAGGGGCAGGAATTGATGAAATTCCAATGAAGCTTGATTTGCAAAGATTTCTTGGACAAACACGTATTTCTGATCTGATCGGTTATTTGATTGTATTTTTTACCATGTTGTTTGCAATCTCTGAAGCTGCGAACCGTCTTGGCTTAGAGCAAGTAAGTGTGCTGATTGCGATGTTTATTCAGTTTGGTGCAAATATTTTATTGGGTGCAGTCATTTTGGTGATTGGATTCTGGCTCGCCAATGTCGTGGCTAATGTGGTACAACGCGGTGAATACAATAGTTCACGTTGGTTAGCAAACCTAGTTCGTATTTTAATTATGGGCTTAGTGATTGCGATGGGTCTAAAAGCTATGGGTATTGCGGATTCCATTGTGAATTTGGCTTTTGGTTTGACGCTTGGTTCAGTTGCAGTTGCTTTTGCCTTGGCATTTGGTTTAGGTGGTCGTCAACCTGCAGAACGCTTATTGACAGGTTTATTAGATAAGGCAGAGAATGAAGCGAAACAGCCAAATCCGTTAGATAAAGAAATCACACCAAGTCATTCGGTACCACCAATAACACCACCGACCCCACCTTATTCAGATGAATAGTAAAAATAATCTTTGATTTTTTGAACCAATTCGACCACTCTAAGCAGGGTGGTCGTTTTGTTTGTATAAGCATTATTGAGTTTTTATCTATATCGTGATTAGGGCATATTTTAGAAAAACGAGACCTAAAACTGAATTTTAGGGTACATATGACTGTAGTTTAATAGGATTAATCAAAAATTTGACCTGAAAAGCAATTCATTTATAGATAAAGTATCAATAGTCTCTAAATAAAAATTCTATAGAGGAGAGTGAAATGAAGAGGCCAAATCGCGTATTTGCACCGATTATTATTGCAGGTATTACTGTAGGTTTTTTGGCGAGTGCGTACAAATTTGTTGTTGCGAAATCAAATACGGCTAAAGAAAAACCAATTAAAAATACTCAAAAAGTATCTTCTACAGAAGCTGCTAACTCTTCAGATCATCATGCTTAGTGTTATTTAGCAATCGGCTTAATGTGTTAAGTGAACTAAACAAATTGAGCCGCTGCTTGCGCCGAAGACCATGCCCATTGGAAGTTATATCCTCCCAAATGACCTGTTACATCGAGTACTTCACCGATAAAATATAAGCCTTTCTGCTTTTTACTTTCCATGGTTTTTGAAGAAACTTCGCTGGTGTCTACGCCACCTAATGTGACTTCAGCAGTACGATATCCTTCAGTTCCAGATGGTTTAACAGAAAAGGCGTGCAATTGATCAGCAATTTGCTCTAGTTGTAAATCGCTAAAATTGCCAATCGCATTTTCACTTTGTTCCGCCCAAATTAGTTGTTGTAGCTCAAGCACGATACTTTTCGCCGTGAATTCACTGAGCAAAGTTCTGAGCAGAACTTTGGGTTGCGACTTTTTCTTTTCCTTGAAGAATTGAACTAAATCTTGGCTCGGGAAAAAATCAATTTTAAAAC